>PKVZ01000165.1:1328-7816 GCA_003131635.1 Acidobacteriaceae bacterium | reverse complement strand
TCGCGACCACAGCCCCGACGGCCCAACTGCGCTCTCCCCTGGGACGTGGCCGCATCTTCTATGCGCTGCTGCTTCCCGGTATGTTGGGAATTGTTTTCGCCGGAGCGTCACGCACCCGCGCCGCGCGCCTGCTCAGCCTGATCGTGGTGCTCAGCTTGTCCACGCTATGGCTGGGTGCCTGCGGTGGCAACAGCAGCAGCAGCCAGAAAAATCCCGGCACGCCCGCCGGCACCTATCCGGTAGTTGTGAATGCCACCACCGGCGCCCCGACTGGCGGAACTGCGCTCACCGGCACATTTACAGTGAACGTCACCGTAACCAACTGACGAACCGATGGCGGCGGCTCCGCATTCGCGAAGCCGCTTCATTTCATCTGGAATTTTTTTCGCGGCGCCTTAGTGTTTTCTCATTTCTCTCACCGATTCTCTTCGCCAGCTGCAGTTTCTCGCCGGTCCTGCCGATGATTGCAATGTGCCGACTTCGTCTGCCGTGTCCGCCCACGAGGACCCCAAGGGTATCAAGCTGCGTTACGTGGCGCGGCAACCCATTTTCGACCGCGACAAGAAAGTTTTTGGCTACGAGCTTCTCTTTCGCGACGACATGGATAACGCATTTCATAACGTCGATCCCGACGCTGCCTCCCGCTCCACCCTCGATAGTTCGTTGCTGGTCGGTCTTGATGTTCTGTGCGACGGCCGTCGCGCCTTCCTGAACTGCACCCGCGAAACTCTGATCAGCGGGCTGGTTACGCTGCTGCCCTCGCACTCGACTGTGGTCGAAATTCTAGAGACCGTTCCCGTCGACGCCGAGGTCATTACTGCCTGCCAGCGCCTCAAAGAAGCTGGATACCTGATCGCACTCGATGACTACGTCAGCGACGATCCCCGCGAGCCGCTCGCCGATATGGCCGACATCCTCAAGGTAGACCTGAAACTCACCACGCTTGAGCAACGCGCTGCCCTGGTAAAAAAGCACGGCCCCTGGCGCTGCCGCATGCTGGCGGAAAAGGTGGAGAACCACGCGGAGTTCGTGGCCGCCCGCGATCAGGGCTTTGTCTACTTCCAGGGCTACTTCCTGCGCCGGCCTGAAATGATGACCACGCACGACGTCCCCGCCAATGCAGTGAATTATATGAGGATGCTGCAGGCGGTTTCTCAGACCGACCTGGATGTCCCCGAACTCGACAAACTTATCAAGACCGAGGCCTCGATCTGCTACCGCTTGCTGCGCTACATGAACTCGGCCCGCTTCGGATTCAAGAACGAAATTCACTCCGTGCGCCACGCCCTGGCAATTCTCGGCGACCGTGAGGTGCGCCGCTGGGTCCGACTGATTGCCACCGTCGGCGCTGGCCAGGATAAGACCAGCGATCTCGTGCTCTGCGCTCTGGTCCGCGCCCGCTTCGGCGAACTCCTGGCGCCGCTGGTTCGGCACGGCGAGTCCGACCTGTTCCTGCTGGGATTGCTATCCATGCTCGATGTCATGCTTGAAACCCCGATGTCCGAAATTTTGGAGAAAATCCCGCTGGATGCCGAAACCAAAGCCGTTCTTCGCGGCGAGCCCAGCCTGCTGCGCCCCATTTACCAGCTCATGCTGGCCAATGAAAGCGGCGAATGGGAGGCCGCACGCAGCATCTGCGATAACCTCCATATTGACCCAGACACGGTCGCTACTTTCTACTGGCAGGCTCAGCAGTGGGCCCGCGAAATCTCCAGCGGAGCCTGAGGGCGCTAGGGCGGGCTTCGGGCTCCGGCTTTCGGGCGTAAGCTTCCTGCTGCAGCAACGCCATTGCATGTCCCGCCAAACCAGCAGGCAACCAGTAGCCAACCCTCGCATTCCAATCCGAAGCCCGAAGCCCGAAGCCCGAAGCCCGAAGCCCAAACTACCGGCAATGTCCTCTTGTGCAAAACCCGTCCACTTTGCCACTTGCGTGCTTGCGCACGGACGAGTACCATTAACTTGTTCTCATTGGCCTCGTTCCCGCGTAGGCCTTCCGCGTCCCAGGCCGTTCCCGGCGGCGCGACGGATCCGACAACGGATAACCGATACGCAGACATTTATATTTTTTCGCCAATACGAGTTTGTTTCACCAGATGCGGTTGATAACGATTGCATCCACGATTGCGTTCCCGCCCCACCCGCAGTTCCGTATGGACTGTACTGAATGAAGGGTGTTGCGCAGCCGGGAAAGTCCCGGGGCAGAAAAGTTGCAGATGCGCTAAATTTGTGCGCCAACATCGTCTGAACCTGCGGCAACCAACGGGGACCTTACTTGCAGAACCTGAACTTGGGGAATCTTAAATAGTAGAGCTTTGCAATACTGCACCGGCTCAAACCCGGCACAGCAGCTTTGAGAGGACTATGAACGCAGGACCAGGAAGACCCTCCGGTGGCGGAGGCAGAAGCCGACGGCGTCGCGGACGCCGCCCCAACAATGCTCGCGGCGCCCGACCCGCCGGCCCCAGCCAGTCCCGCCACAATCAGGACGGCATCTACACCGCTCCCATGGATCACAGCTACCGCGCCGCATTGGCCGGCAACGGCAACAACGGCCAGGGCGCCCGCCGCGGACCTCGTCCCGGCTTCGCTGCGCCCTTTGCACCCGCTGATCCCGAGCCTTTGCCCGCGTTGCGCGAAGATTCCACCTCACGCATCTTTGCCTTCGTGGATGACTTGTTCTTCGCGGCAAAAATTCAGGAGACCGCTCGCAAACTGAACGTTAAAGTCGAGTTCGCCAAGAACGACAAGGACCTTGCCGAGCGCATGCTGCAAAATGGCGAAGAGAAGCCGTCGCTCATTATCTTCGACCTCAACAACGCCAACGCCAAACCGCTNNCTGCCCCGCTCGGCCTTCTCCCAGAACCTGCCCCAGTTGCTGCGCCGGCACGGAGCCCCGGAAGACGAGAATCCGACCGTGCAGTAGGGACAGCGAGAGCGGCTACCGAACGAACATCTCAACTAGCGCGGCGGAAACTTCGCGAGAAGCCTTGGGCGAGACAACTCCCAGTCGAGTTATCAATCGCTGACGATCCACTGCCCGCAGCTGATCCAGTGCGACCTGACCCGTTTTGCTCTTGAAAGAAAGGTGGATGCGAGTGGGATAACTGCGCACTGTGGTTGTCATCGGAGCAACCAGGACGGTTCGCAGGCTTTCATTGACCTCGTCAGGCGAAACCACAAGGCACGGACGAGTTTTCTTAATTTCCGATCCTTTGGAAGGGTCGAGCGCTGTCAGCCAAACTTCGTCACGTCGAGGATAACCTACCACTCCCACTCCTCCGAATCAAATGCGTTGGGCGGTAGATTGTCCAGCAGCAACTCATCGTCTTTCACCGGGGCTGAAGCGGCAAAGGCCTCGCGCCAGCCCTGTCGTACGGCTCGATGTGGTGCGACAACGAGACCGTCGGCGGTTACACGAAGATCGACTGTGTCGCCCAGTCCGCACTGCTGAATCAACGGCTTGGGAATGCGGATGCCGCGCGAATTGCCAATCGTAATGAGTTCCACTCGCATTGTCGCTCCAGTTGGTCTTATGTAATTACATTGTAATTACACCCTTCTACTCCGTCAAACCGCCGTGAAGTCGGAGCCATTCCGGAAAACCGTAATCGGAAACTGAGAACTGAGAACTGNNACTGCTGACTGCTGACTGCTCCCCTATCCCGGAGGCCACCCCAGCGATCGCCCTCCCAGCAAATGCACGTGCAGATGAAACACTGACTGTCCCGCGCCCGGGCCCACGTTCAGCACCGTCCGGTACCCATGCTCAATATTCCGCCGCCGCGCAATCTCGGCGGCTGCAAGATGACACCGCCCGATCGCTTCGGCGTCTTCAGCCTGCGCTTCCTTCAAGCCGGCGAAATGCTTCTTCGGAATCACCAGCACGTGCGTCGGCGCTTTCGGGTCAATATCCTCGAAGGCATACACATGTTCGTCCTCATAAACCTTCTTCGATGGAATCTCGCCGCTCAGTATGCGGCAAAAAAGACAGTTGCTGGCAGGATCGTTGGCCACAGTGCACCTCAGCCAAACGATAACATTCATGTGGCAAGATTGTAAGCGAAGCAAAGTCGAGCCGCGCTGCGCCCATCAGGAGCGTGCGCGGCTCGAACCTCACCGTGATACCTTCCAACTACGGAACAATCTTGAAGATGGCTCCATCTCCCGTCGAGTCTCCGTAGGCCGTGGCGCCGTACACGTCGCCGTCTCTGGTTACCAACCCAAAGCTGACATCGTCGCCGTCGCTGCCGTCGAAAGCATGTAGAACGGTCGCCGTCCATTCGCCACTTCCGTCGGGCGTCAGTTTCAACACTTGACCGCAAGTGTTCCCGCAAGTGGAGTTGACGTTCCCTCCGCTTGCCGTGGCATACAAAGAGCCTAAAGGACCCATGCTCAGAGAAGTGATCTCGGAAACGTACGATCCGCTGTAGATAATCGAAAACTCTCCCTTCGAGTTGACCTCGAAGACGGCGATTACAACGTTGTCGGCGTTTCGAGAGACGCCGTATACATCGCCGGCCGAGTTTCCGACCAGCCAGTAAGGATTTTGTCCATCGCTTCCGCCCGTGAAGTTATACAGAATCGTCTCCTTGCCGGCGGGAGTGACTTCAAAAACAATTCCACAACCGGGACCGTTCTGGCACGTACCGGTGCCGCCGGAGATGGTCGCTCCGAAAAAGTTTCCAGAAGAATCACGAACTAATCCGCCCGCCGGAGACGTGCCATCGGGTACGTTGCCAAACGAGTAAATTATCTTCTCCACCCTCGCCGCGGTGATCTCGAAAATTGCCCCTTCATAGTTCGCACCGCCGCCGAAAGCCATGCCGTAGAGATTGCCCGCGGAATCGAGGACCAGGTTTCCGTTTGGGCCCGCTCCATCTTTCGGCGCACCCTTGAATTGATGCAATACCTTGTAAGCGTGGGTGCTCAGGTCAATGGAGAACACGAATCCGCACCCCAGCCCCTCAGGACATGCGGTATAGTCGCCGCCGTAGTTCGATACGCCGTAAAGCGTGTCTCCATTACTGCTGAGGACGTACCCGCTGGGAATTTCCGCCTCGTCTCCCAAGGGCACGGTGAAGCGGTGAAGCACGGTTTCAGTCCCACTAGTCGAGAGGCTAAAAATGAGGTAGCACGCGCAGTTACTTCCATACACTGCGGTCCCGATCAAATTTCCGGATGGGGTAAACATGAGGCTGCCGGGACTGGCACCCTTGGTTCCTCCCTGGAACGTGTAAATGGTTGAAAAAGTTTGCGCGTGGGCTGACATGGAAGTAAAAGCGGTGATGGCAATCGCGATGATCGCCGCCAGCAGCGCCGTTGTAGGGAAATGCCACTGTGCTTTTGAACGACGCCTGCGAGAAACAACTTGGTACCGCATAAAAGTACTCCTTCTGAGTTACTCCCAGGGCTCGAAGCGGATCAGACAAGGCGGGCAGTCAGACGAGTGGGTCGACGATTTAGAGTCTGGCAGACTGCCAAGGGTTGCCGACTACGGGTTTCGCCGTAGGAAGAGAAAGCACTATTTGATCAAGCTTTAACAATGGATTCGGTCACGCGTCGCCGGAGAACGAGATTACCCTAATCCAGTCTCACCAGAAACACCGCCCCCTCAGGCGTATGCGTTTCCGCTGCCAGCTTGCGCGCGCGCTCGCGATCGTCGTCGAGCACGTGCACCCGCACCCACCAGTCTCCGATCGGACTGCCAAAGTGCTGCACCTTCGCCGTGTGGTAGCGGCGCGTGAGATGGTCGGCGAACTTGCTAGCCTCCCGCTCATGCGCAAAACTTCCAATCTGCACCGCCCACTTCCCGCCCGTCTCGAGCGGCGCTGGGGTTTCCATCACTTCCACTCTCACTTCCGCAACTCCCGGCAGGTAAACATCGACCTTGTGCGCCGCCGCCAACGATAAATCAAGCACCCGCCCCGGGATGAACGGACCTCGGTCGGTAATCCGCACCAGCGCCGTGTGGCCCGTCTGTAGATTGGTCACCCGCACGATCGTGCCCAGCGGCAAAGTGCGGTGCGCCGCCGTCATGGCGTGCATGTTATAGACTTCGCCATTCGATCCCACGTGATTGTGATACGGCGGCCCGTACCAGCTTGCCTTCCCGGTTTCCGTGGCGATTGGTCGGGTGCCGGCGGGAATGACAGGCTCGGCCAGATCGGCATCGCTCGCGGCGCCCGGCAGACGACCATTCTTCGCCGCTCCCTCGGGACGCGATGTCGATTCCGTCGAAGACGGTTCGGGCAGGGATGGCGGCGGAACATTTGTCCGCGCCTCCTTACGGGCGCAGCTGGTAAGCATCGAGACAGCAAGGAATAGAGCAAAGAATAGAAAGACACCCAGGATAGAGAGGACGCGTCGAACGTCCCCCTGTCGCTTGCGAGGATATTTCGTTAAACCCAAGCGGCTTATTTCGGGGGATGCGGATGTTTTTCCATGTAGTCGGCAAATTCCGAGAGCTTCTCCGAGGCCACGCGCAAGGC
>PKVZ01000165.1:0-1268 GCA_003131635.1 Acidobacteriaceae bacterium | reverse complement strand
CCCCGTCAATGCTGGGAAGTGTAGATCCCGCCGCTGCCCAACACTTAGCGCCTAAGACCTAACGCCTAAGACCTAAGCTCCCCGCAATTTGCAGTAAGGATTCCATCCTTGATAAAGTAAGGACGTGCCCAAGGTTACCTCCAAGCTCCAACTCACCGTTCCCAAAGCCATTGCCGACCAATACGGCATCCGTCCCGGCGATGAACTCAAGTGGATTCCGGCCGGCGACGCCATTCGGGTCGAACTAGTCGGCCGTAAAGCAAAACCCTCCCACGATTTAACGGGCGAGGAACGTCTGGCGCTGTTCGATGCCAACACCAAATGGCTGGACGAAATTCAAGCCGACCGGCTCAAAGCGGCCAAGGCCAGAGGCACCCGAATCACCCGCGAAAACCGTGGCTGGACGCGCGAGGAGTTGTACGAAGATGAGAGAGGTCTTCCTCGTGGCTTCCCTCGTTGACACTAATATTCTCGTCTACCGCTGCGACCCCCGCGACGTCCGCAAGCGCCAGGCAGCCCTAGAAATTCTTCGCATTGGCGAGATCTCGGGAGAAATGCGTATTCCTCATCAGGCCCTGGTTGAGTTCGTGAACTCCGTGACCCGGACCCGCGGCCGCGAAGGTCCAATCATGAATCTGGTGGATGCTACGCGACAAGCTGAGCTTTTCCTGGAGGAGTTCCCGGTGCTTTACCCGAACGAATCAGTCTTCCGCATGGCGCTGCTGGGCATGGCGGCCTACCGATTTTCCTGGTACGACGCGCATCTGTGGGCCTACGCTGAGCATTATGGCCTGCCAGAGATTCTCTCCGAAGATTTTGAGCACGGGCGCAGATACGGCAACGTCCGGATAACAAATCCATTCGTGGAGCGGGGGCTCGCGTAGACTTCCCAGAGTATGGTTGTCCCGCTTTTGAGCGGCGCAGCGCTTTCAGCGCTGCCATAAAAGCTGAAAAAATCGCGGCTTTAGCCACTGGGGTCTTACGGAATCCATCTTGAATCCATCACGCCAGCTCCAGGCGTTCCACAACGCCTTGAACCTGAAATTCCGCCGCCATCTCCTCGCTTGGTATGACGCTCACGCCCGCGACCTTCCTTGGCGCGCCAACCACGATCCCTACCGCGTCTGGCTCTCCGAAATCATGCTGCAGCAAACCCGCGTGGCCGCGGTCATCGAGCACTATCACGAATTCCTGCGCCGCTTTCCCAACGTAAAAAAGTTGGCCTTGGCTCGCGAAGCCAGCGTTCTGGCCGCCTGGAGCGGCCTTGG
>PKVZ01000068.1 GCA_003131635.1 Acidobacteriaceae bacterium | reverse complement strand
GCTCCAACTCCTCGAGCGCCGCCATCAAAGTCTCCGGCACATAGCGTCCGCCATAGACCCCAAATCGCCCCGGCTCATTCCAATTGCCAGAAACCCGAGGGTGCCCCATCCTAGCCGCGTTCCTTGCGGCTAGGGTGGGGACTTTGACTCTGATTGTTTTGGGAACAGTCGCCATATCTAACTCGTCTTCCGATCCATCTCCCGCACCACCCGCACAAACGCCCGTACCTTCTCCGGATCTTTCTTCCCGGGTTTCGCTTCTACTCCTGAAACTACATCCACCCCCCAAGGCTGAAGAATCTTCATCGCCTCACCCACGTTTTGTGGGTTGAGTCCGCCTGCAACAACCAACTTCACACCGCCTCGCCGCATCCCTTCAGCAACCGGTACAGCCTTATCCCAATCAAAAGCCTTACCCGTGCCGCCCGGCTTACGCAGGCCGCCGGAATCCAGCACAATCGTGTTCATCAGTCTCCCAAGCAGATCGAAACCCTCTGGCGGCTTTGCCCAAGTCGCGAAGCTAGAAGCCAAACTTCGAATCTGTTCTTCGCTCTCACCAAAAAGATTCATCGGCAGTGAAGGCAGGAATCTAGTCAGTTTCGGAAGGAGATTCAGATCGACTCCCGTATTCTGGCTACCTAGCGTACCGCCGGGCGCGGTCGCGTAAGTCTGCCATCCTGTCAACCCGGCCTCGAGAACAATCTTCCACGGTTCAACCGAGTCCCCATTCACAAAAACGCCGATTTTCTCCACACTCTCCGGCAACTTCTCCACAATCTCCCGCGCCGCCTCCACCGTAATATTCCGCGGACTCTTCTCATAAAACACAAACCCCACCGCATCTGCCCCGGCTTCCACCGCAGTCAGCGCGTCCTCCAAATTCGTCATCCCACAAATCTTCACCCAAGTCATGAAAAAAGTTGTCCGCAAATTGTCAGAAGTTTCACCGCCCGCTCGGTACCCGCAACTCGGCATTCGCGACTAAAGCCCGCAGCGCCTCACCGGGTGCTTCCGCGCGCATCAGCGATTCCCCAATCAAGAACGCCTGATAGCCCACCGCGCGCAGCCGCGCAATATCCTCTCCCGAGTGAATCCCACTCTCCGCCACCCGCACCACGTTCTTGGGAAGCCGGCCCGCCAGGCGGAATGCCGTCTCCACATCCACCTTGAATGTTCGCAAATCGCGCGTGTTCACCCCGATCAGATCGCAGCCTGCATCCAAAGCCCGCTGCAACTCTTCTTCATCATGCACTTCGCACAAAACATCCAGCCCATGGGAGCGGGCGCCGCGCGCAAGCTCTGTCAATTCCGTCTGCGATAATGCCGCCACAATGAGCAGCACCGCATCCGCGGAATTCGCCCGCGCCTCCAGCAACTGAAACTCATCCACCATAAAATCCTTGCGCAGACACGGCAATTTCGCCGCCGCCGACGCGAACCGCAAATTCTCCAGCGACCCTTGGAAGAATTCTTCGTCGGTCAGCACCGAAAGCGCCGCCGCCCCCGCCGCCGCCAACTCCCGCGCCAGTTCCTCCACACAAAACTCCGCCCGGATCAATCCCTTCGACGGTGACGCCTTCTTCAACTCTGCAATCACCGCCACGCCGGTTCGACCCACTTCCAACAATGCTCTGCGAAACCCGCGCGGCACGTGCTGTTCCGCCCGCCGCTCCAACTCAGCCAAGTTGGCCGTGCGCCTCGTCTCAGCAACTTTGCTGCGAGTGGAGCGGACAATGTGGTCGAGGGAAACAGGCATAACGCGTGCCTGAATTATACGGGAAGCAATGCTTCGCGAATCGAGAGGCTCGTCACTGGCAAATGCTCTCGATCTCCTTGTACGGCTTCTCCGCGTGTTCCGGGTACTTGATCCCTTTCACCTGCATCCACTGGTCCAGCAACGTGCCTGCATCGTGCAGGCCAACATCCGGATCGCTCTCATACGCCACATCGCTCTCCGCTTCCTCCAGAGTCACCAGCTTGAATCCTTTCTTCTTCAGCAAATCCAGCACATCCGGCAAAATCGTGCTGCTGTATGCCCCCAGATGCATCAGCAAAACGTAACTGATCTCCCGCCCATAAATCAGCTTCGCCTGCTCCCGGCCAAGATCGAGAAATTCCGAAGCCGTGCTTAAATAACTCGATCTCAGCCAATCAATCGACTTCGTATCGTTCTTCGCCACGCAACGCGCATACGCCGTGTTCCACAAGTAGTCTTCCCAATCGAGAGTCACCTGCGCGATTGAATAGCCGTGCGTTTTCAAATACGCCCGCACGGCGCGCCGCTTCTCCACCGTGTCTCCCTCGTGAAGATACGGATAGCGGAACCAGTGCCAGGTATCTTTCGCATCTTCCTTTAGCAATTCGAGATTTAGTAATTCCAGCACCGGTTCGTCTTCCTCGATCTCGCGTTCGAAGGCCTCGGGTGCGTTCTGCTCCAGATCCATGTGCGAGTAAGTATGATTTCCCACCGACTCCGCCGCCGCCCACAACTTCAGCGCCTCCGCGCCATCGGCGTTACCTTCCAACTTCTTCGCATTGATAAACCCATACACCGGGGGAACGTGCCGTTTCTTCAGGATCTCCAAGACATTCTTAGTAGTCTCGACGCGCGTCACTCCGGGCGGCAGCAATCCGTTCAGCGGCAGATCGTCGAAAGTAATGGCGAGTTTCTGAGCAATGCCTGTGCCACAAAATATCCCAAACAAGCCGAAGAGAAGGAAGATATGGAAAAGCGCAGGCCGCACAGATGTCCAGCAGATGAGTCCGGAGAAATGTTTCATCCCAAGAGTTTACTTGACGCGTTAAGGAACGATGACCGCCGCTCCGTCGATAGCATCATTCTTGACGGCAGCAAGGGCATCGTTGGCTCGTTCCAAGGGAAAAACAGTCACCTTCGGCTGCAGCCGAATGTCGGCGGCAATTTTCAGAAAATCGCGAGCGTCGGATCGAGTCATGTTGGCGACGCTGCGGATCTGGCGCTCGCCCCAGAGCAGGCGGTCGTAATCGAACTCGGGGATCCGGTCGAGTTCGACGGGTGGCTTATCCGTCTCACTCCCCACCCATGCGGCCCCGAGCGAGGCAGCCAACTTGCGATGCGAGGCGCCGCGTGTCAAGACATACACCTCGCAGTTCCACGAGCGCAGAACGGCGATCGCCAGATGCGCCGACGAGCCGAAACCGAAAAGCCCAACTCGGTCGCCCGGCTCAACCCCAGCAACCCGCAGGCTGCGAAAGCCGATGATGCCGGCGCACAAGAGAGGCGCTGCGTGAAGATCATCCAACTCCGGCGGAAGAGCGTAAACGAAATCGCTGCGCGCCGCGGCATACTCCGCATAGCCGCCGTTCACGGTGTATCCGGTGAAGACGGGCGCATCACAAAGATTTTCGAGTCCGCGACGGCAATATGGGCAGGTTCCGTCTATACCGCCGACCCAGGAAACACCGACGCGCGTACCGAGCGGCAACTCGGTGGTAGCACCGTCGACAACATCCCCCACAATTTGGTGCCCGGCTATAAGCGGCTGTTTTCGCGGCGGCAACTCGCCTTCTACGATGTGGAGATCGGTGCGGCAGACTCCGCAGGCGCGAACCCGAAGAAGGACCTGCCCCGCTGTGGGCTGAGGCGTGCGAGTCTCTTCAATGTGAAGAGGCTGTTTCGCGGTTCTTAGGATGGCGGCTTTCAACGGCGTGCGTCGGTTAACCGCGATGCGATGTCAGATCGCGGTACCGCTCACAGAATAACGCGCGGTGTCATCATTCTCAACCTCAAACACGCTGTGTGCGGATTAGTCGGAAGGCAACGTTCACGCCAACGATTTTTCTGGCTCGTGGATGGCTTGGGCAAGGTCATTCAAGAAAAGGGCGGCGCGGGCGCCATCGGCGGCGCGGTGATCGCAGGATAGAGTCAGCGCCATCATAGGTCGCACTACGGGCTCGCCACCGATGGCGACGACCCGGTCGACAATGCTCCCCACCGCGAGAATTGCCGCTTGCGGCGGGGTGATGATCGCACTGAATTGGTCGACGTGATACATGCCGAGGTTGCTGATGGTGAACGTGGCATCGGCAATGTCGGCAGGACGCAGTTTCCCTGCCCGCGCGCGGTCGGCCACATCGCGGCGCTGCGTGGCAATCTCCGCGACGCTTGCAGCATGCGCATTGGGAATTACTGCCGCGACCACGCCGTCATTCACCGCAATGGCCACACCCATGTTCACGTAATCGTGAAGACGAATGCCCTCCGCGGTCCAACTTGAATTCAATCGCGGATGTTTGAGCAGCACACGCGAAGTGATTGCGACCAGAAGATCCGTGTGGGTTATTCGGATCTTGTGCGTGCGTTCGATTTCGGCGGCGAGTTTTTCCCGATATTCGTTGAGCGCGATCGCATCGATTTCACGCGTGACAAAAAAGTGAGGAACGGTTGTCCAACTCTGCGTCGTGCGTTCGGCCATCAGGCGGCCGAGAGTGCTTGGGGCTTCGAGGCTGGCTGATTTCCTGGTGGGTGAACCGGAAACCACGGGCGCGGCTGCGGCTTGCACGTCCGACGCAAGAATTTCGCCGCCCGGGCCCGAGCCGCGCAAACTGGCGATATCTACACCTAATTCTTTCGCGAGGCGCCGGGCCTTCGGAGAAATCCTCGCGCTCTGAACGGCCTGAGATTCGGCAGCAGCAGCCGCGACTGGGGCGGCGTGAGATTCCGTTTTCCCTCGCGCTGCGGGCGCGGTTGCGGCGGATTTGTTTTCTGCAGGCGGCTTTTCGCCGGGAGACACGATCCAGGCAATCGTTTGGCCGACAGGGATGTCAGCGCCGACCGACCCCGTGATCCCAGCAAGGACGCCGTCGGCAGGGGCTTCGACCTCCATCACCGCTTTATCTGTTTCGATTTCGAGAAGCGGCTCGCCCTTGGTGACGCGGTCGCCTTCTTTCTTCAGCCAGGCAATGAGCTTGCCGGTTTCCTGCGCCATCTCGAGAGCGGGCATGACTACGCTGAAGGCCATAGTGTTTTATCGGGGAAGGGCTTCACTATGGCCTTCAGTCCGAAACTTCTACCCGCTCAGTTTTCGCGCTGGCTTCGATCATATCGAGCACGTGCGCACTGGGCGAAGCTTCCGTTTCTCGTACGGTAGGCAACGGCCCGTGTACCGTGACGTAGTGCGACCCCGCCACTAAAAGTTCTTCCGCCGGGAAGCGTGTGATCACTTCATGTCCGGTGGGTGTGACTACGATTTCTTCTTCAATGCGCGCAGCGCTCCAGCCGTCAGTCGAGGGCCAGAAAGTTTCCAGCGCGAACACCATTCCGGGCTCGATCGTGACCGGGTGCTCGAATGAAACCAGGCGGCTGATCACTGGCTTCTCCCAAATGGCGAGGCCGATACCGTGACCATATTGCAGCGCAAAAGCAGCCTCTTCGTTGGCGAAACCGAAATCTTGCGCCTTGGGCCAGACGGCGGCAATCTCGGCGGTCGTGCGTCCCGGGCGCACCAGCTCAATGGCGGCGTCGAGATAATCGCGGCAGCGCTTGTAAGCATCGACCATCGCGTGCGAAGCGTAGCCCACGGTGAAGCAACGGTAGTAGCAGGTGCGGTATCCCATGTAGGAATGCAGAATGTCGTAGTAGACAGGATCGCCCGGCCGGAGAACGCGATCGGAGAACACATGCGGGTGCGGATTGCAGCGCTCTCCGGAAATTGCATTCACCGCTTCCACATATTCCGAACCCAGATCGTAAAGCACCTTGCTGACCAGGCCGACAGCTTCGTTCTCGCGCAGCCCCGGCTTCATGGCGCGATAGAGTTCGTCGTAGGCGGCGTCGACCATCATGGCCGAAGTGTTGAGCAAAGAGATCTCATCCTGCGTCTTAATCACTCGGGCATTGGACATCAGCTGCTGACCATCGACCACCGTGATGCCCTCGCGCTGCAGCGCAAACAACACCGGCAGTTCGATGATATCGATGCCGACCGGCTCTTTATGCAGGCCGCGCATTTCGAGCTCAATGCGAATCTTTTTGGCGACGTCTTCGGCGCGTCCCATCTCTGGAGTCATCGCGCCGCGCAGCATAGAAATTCCAGGACGCGAGCGCTCGCCGAGCCACGGGCAATTCAATTGATGATGTTTGGCAGCCGATCCGAAATCCCAAAGAATGGGCTCGCCGTTCTGCGGCAGCAGGGTAAATCGGTTGGCCTTGTCTTGGGCCCACGTGCCAATGTGCGTCGAGGTCAGGTAGCGCACATTGTTCATGTCGAAACAAAGCAGCGCGCCCATTTCGGACTTCGCCAGCAGAGCCTTGGCTTTTGCCAGGCGCTCGCGACGGAGGCGATCGAAGTCGATGCGCTGTTCCCAATCGACTGCCATGGTTCCATGAGTTTTTAATGCCATAAATCAGCTCCTAGCTTCTAACCGCTAGCGTCGAACCCCACTAAAAGTTAGGCCGCCTTGCACATCCGCCTGGCCGCGTCGAATACCGTTTGCTCCGTCGGCACCGTCGCATCTTCCAGCGGCGGAGAAAACGGAATAGGCACGTGCATCGCGCCCATTCGCCTTACCGGAGCGTCCAGATCGTAGAATGCGCCTTCCGCAATGACGGCGGCAAGTTCTGCGGTCACACCGTAGCGCCCGTAGCCTTCATCGAGCACAATCACGCGCGAGGTCTTCTTCGCCGAATCGATCAAGGTTTTTTCATCCAGCGGCCAGGTCGTGCGCGGATCCACTACCTCGGCGCTGATGCCTTCCTTTTCTAATAAGATGGCTGCGCCCAACGCGACTTGCACCATACTGCTGGTTGCGACCAGAGTGATGTCGTCACCCGCACGCTTCACGTCGGCCACGCCCAGCGGGATAGTGTAATCATCTTCCGGAACCGGACCTTTCAGCTTGTACATCATTTTGTCTTCGAAGAAGACCACCGGATTTTCATCGCGGATTGCCGCTTTCAGCAAGCCTTTCGCGTCATAAGGCGTGGAGGGCAAAACCACTTTCAATCCCGGCACGTGGCTGAACCAGGCGTGCAGCGACTGCGAATGCTGCGCGGCCGAGCGCCGGGTTGCGCCCAAAGTCGTGCGCATCACCATGGGAACTTTCCAGTGCCCGCCCGACATGTAATGAGCCTTGGCTGCCTGGTTAGCCATTTGATCCATGGTGAGGGTGATGAAATCTCCGAACATGATGTCAACCACCGGACGCAGGCCTGTCATGGCCGCACCCACGGCCACACCGGTGAATCCAGCTTCCGAAATCGGCGTATCGACCACGCGCTGGGCGCCGAACTCTTCCACTAATCCGGAGAGCACTTTGAACGGCGTGCCGGCCTCGGCAACGTCTTCGCCGATGATGCAAACGCGCGCGTCGCGGCGCATTTCTTCCGCCAGCGCTTCACGCACTGCCTGTGCAAATGTGATTTCACGCTCAGGCATAGACGTGCTTCTCCACCTCGTCGACATTGGGATAGGGCGCGGCGATGGCGAACTTAACCGCCGACTCCATGGTGGCGCGAACTTCAGCCGTGATTCGATCGAGGGACGCGGCATCAGCGTAGCTTAGCTCGATCAACCATTTCGCCAATACGAGGATGGGGTCGCGATCCGTCTTCCAAAGCTGCTCTTCCTGTTTGGAGCGGTAATATTCGCGGTTGATATCGCCGACGTGGTGCCCGCTGTAACGGTAGGTATCGCACTGCAGGAACGCCGGGCCCACTCCAGCACGTGCTCGATTTACCAGCCTGGCAGCCACTTCATTAACCGCGCGCACGTCTTGCCCGTCCACGCTCATGGCTTCGATCCCGAAGGCGGTGGCGCGGCCAAGAATAGTACCGGCCGTCGTTTCCTGGTAGCGCGTGTACTCGTTGTAGAGATTATTTTCGCAGACATAAATCACGGGCAGCTTCCACAATTGCGCCAGGTTCATTACTTCATAGAGCGATCCCTGCCCGAGCGCACCTTCTCCAAAGAAACAGATCGCGACGCGATCGGTGCCCAGGTTCTTAGCGGCAAAGGCCGCGCCCGTGGCGATGCCTACACTGCCGCCCACAATGGCATTCGCACCGAGATTGCCGGTGGCTGGATCGGCAATATGCATGGATCCGCCTTTGCCGCGGCAATAGCCTGCTTCTTTTCCCAGCAATTCGGCGAACATGCGGTCGGGCGACGCGCCCTTGGCCAGGCAATGACCGTGGCCCCGATGCGTGCTGGTGATGTAGTCGTCGATGCGAAGCGCTTCGCAGATTCCTACAGCCACGGCTTCTTCCCCGCTATACAGGTGCGCCAGTCCAGGCATGAGAGCACGCGTGTAAACCTCGTTCACCTGCTCTTCAAACAGGCGAATGCTCACCATCTGGCGGTAGGCGCGAAGCCATTTTTCTTTTTCAGCCGCGGTCCCGTGTCCAACTTCGGGCTTGGAGGTTGTCGTCGTCATATTTTCTTACCTCCCTTGGTGACAGGCGTCGAAACTCCTGACATCGCGGCCAGCACATCGAACATGCACGCGAAATCATACTTCGTCCAGCCCATGCCGCGCGCTGCAGTGAGAATCTCATTGCTCGCCGCAGTGGTAGGCAACGGCACATCGAGCTGACGCCCCAGGTCCATGGCGAGGACCATATCCTTCTGCATCATGTTGACGTCGAACCAGGCCTCTTCCGGCTGCTGCAGAACGAATGGTCCGCGGTACTGAATCATAGGCGACGCGATTGCGCTGTGCACCAGCACGTCGACTGCGGTTTCGCGTGAAATACCGCTCTTCTCGGCCAGCAACACGCCTTCGGAAAATGCCAGCATCTGCACCGCGAGACTCAGATTAATGGCGATCTTCATGGAAAGCGCGAGACCGTTGTCCCCAACATGCGTGACCTTCGGGCCGATGTCGAGCAGCAGGGGTTTTACTTTGTCGAAGGTTTCGCGGCGTCCGCCAACCATCACCGAGAGCTTACCTTCTTGCAGCGTAATCACGCTGCCGGAAACCGGCGAGTCGACCATATCCGCGCCCTTTTCCCGCACCTTCGCGGCCAACCCGCGGCTCACGTTAGGACTCACCGTACTCATGTCGATGAAAATCTTGCCTGCGCTGAGGCCCGCCAGCATTCCTTCCGGACCTTCGGTGATGGCCGCGATGGCAGCGGCATTGGTGACCATGGCGAAAATAAAATCGGAAGTGCTGGCAACGGCGCGCGGCGAGTCGGCCCACTGCATCCCTTTTTCAACCAGCCACTGCGCCTTGGCGCGGGTGCGGTTATAGCCGGTCACGCTGTGGCCCTTGCTGAGCAGCCGGTTGACCATCTGACTGCCCATGACACCCAAACCGATAAACCCGAGTTTCGCCATCCCGCTCCAAACCTCCGTACAACATTCCGAACTAATTCAACCCTGGTGCGAGCGCTACGTAGTGACTTTGGAACTTCCGTGCGAATGTTTTCCGCGTGACGAAGCTGGAATGCCGACAGGCGCTTTCGAATCTTCGCGTACTTGCTCAAGATGCGAGCGCATGGCGCTGCGGGCCATCTCGGGATCGTGCCGCTCCACCGCCTCAAGAATGCGCTTGTGATGGATTTGTCCGCGCTGCGGTCCGCCCTCGACATTAAAGATTCGTATGCGTTGCTCGCGCAGCAATCCGACGATGGAATCGATCAAGGAAAGAATGAGCGGATTCGCGGCCGCTTCCGCCAATGCCAAATGAAAGTCGAGATCGGCTTCGATGTAGGCCTCGGGATCGCTCTGCGCGCGATCCATGACGGTGACCGCCTCGCGCATCGCCACAATCTCCGGCTCCTGTACGCGCGCTGCGGCCAACGCAGCAATTCCGGGCTCCAGGATCAAGCGCAACTCCGCTAAATGCGGCGAGCCTTCCTGCTGCCCGACTTTCACCATGAGGTCGAAGGACTGGCGCGCTGCCTGGGTGGTTCCGTCAGTGATAAAAGTTCCGCGACCGGAGTAAGCTTCGACCAAACCTTTTTCGCGAAGCGTTTTCACCGCCTCGCGTACCGCAGTTCGGCTAACGCCCAAACGCTGGGCCAACTCGCGTTCGGCGGGGAGCTGATCGCCAGGCTTCAGCGTCCCTTTAAGCACAGATTCTTCGATCTGCTGGACAATCTGCTCGTACAAGCGCGATGTTCGCACGACTTTGTACACTGGATTTTCTCCCGCACGAACCAGTTTGGGGGAACTGGCGATGGTCCGGCTACTATACCGCAGGTCCAGTGGAGGCGGAGCCTTTTCTGCAGCGTCGCTGGGAGAGAAAAACATTTTGGTATCAGGTAAGGTGGTATGACCACATAGAATAACGATCTGCTGCCCGGGATGCAAGTACTACCGGGGAGATTCTCACTTTTAACGGTTTGTAAAGTAATCTCGCGCCGACGTGGATCTTGATGAAGGAGGCTCGTGAAGGGCATTTCAGGGCGAATTTCCTTGACAGTGTTGACGCCGCAATGGTATGGCTGTCGGACCAGCCTTACGGAGGCTTCCATGAAATTCCGATGCACCGCCATGTTCGCGGGTCACGTCGTGTCTGTAGCCATCCTTCTTTTGACAGTTTGTGCCGTATGTCTGCCTGGACTGGCGCAGTCTACCGCTGGCCGGGTGTTGGGAAGCGTTTCCGACCCGAGCGGTGCAGCCGTCGCGGGCGCAACCGTGTTGGTCACCGATGTGAACCGAGGCACTTCGCGAACCCTCACGACCGACGAAGCGGGCGCCTATGTCGCCGCCGATCTTACTCCGGGAACTTATAAGATTCACGTCGAAGCCAAGGGCTTTAAATCTGTGGAGCGGCCAAGCGTTCTTATCGAAGTGGCCAGTGACGTCCGGGCTGATTTTTCACTGCAGCCGGGCCAAGTTTCCGAGACCGTCGTAGTGAACGAGGAAGTTCCTCTGCTCAATACAACTTCCTCCACGCTGGGCGGCACCTTGAGCAATCAGGAAATCAACGACCTCCCGCTAAACGGCCGCAACTATGAAAACCTGCTGCAACTGCGGCCAGGCGTAATGCGTTATCCCGGTGGCGGATTTTCCACCACCAGCGCCAATGGCCTGCGCGCGGAAGATAACGCCTACTTTGTTGAAGGTCTGTTCAATAGTGAGCCTTACTCCGGACAAGCAATCATTAACGGGTCGGGAATCGCAGGCGACTCGGCGACTATTCTGCCCATTGATGCGATTCAGGAGTTCAATCTGCAGCAAAACGTACCCGCCGAGTACGGTTGGAAACCGGGCGCGGTCGTCAACGTGGGACTGAAGTCCGGCACCAACCGGGTGCATGGCACTGCGTTTGGTTTTGGCCGCGACGGAGTGATGGACGCACGGAACTATTTCAATGACAGCCCAAATCCCAAATTGACCCGCACTCTGGAGCAGTTTGGCGGCAGCCTGGGCGGTGCGATCATCAAGGACAAGGCGTTCTTCTTTGGGGCCTATGAAGGCCAACGCTATAACGTGGGCAACTCCTACGGAGGCGTGACCACCCCCTCGACGGTGCACATGGCGCCGAATGGAACCTGTTCGTTCGGATTTGCCGGCGACTGCGCCGACAGCATCCCCGATGTGATCGCGGATATCACAGAACCGTCTGCAGCGGCGGCGGGGGTCATCGTAAGCCCCGCGAGCCTGCTGGTTGCAGGCTGCACCGGTTCAGGAGCATCGATCACCTGCAACGGTACTGGGTTTCCGACGAACAATCAGACGAATGTTGGCACGGCCCTCACCGCCGCCGATGCAATTACAATCCCCAACGGATTTAATAACGTCGTTCACGTCGACAACGTTATCGGCAAAGTGGACTACAAGTTGAACGAAGGAAACAGCATCAGTGGGATGTATTTTTTTGGAAACAACTCTGGGACCGTCGAAGATTTCTCTGAACTGCAGCAGAAATGGCTCTCCGATATTCATACCCGAGCGCAGGTGGTGGGCGGCAGCTGGATTTGGACTCCCACCGCCCGCCTGGTGAACGAGGCACGCGTTGGCTACAACCGGCTCTATCAGCCCACTCTGCCGGCCGACCTCAACACACCCGTCTCGGACTACGGTTTGGATACAGGCATAAGCGGACCCGACACGGGGGGCCTGCCCCGCATCGGTTTCGGTGGTTACTTCACTACCCTGGGTGGCTTCAAGTGGCCAAAGTTCCAGGGTCCGGATTCGATCACGCAGGTGGTGGATCACATTTCCTACACTGCGGGCAAGCATGCTCTAATATTCGGCGGCGAACTCCACTACAACAAGGTCAAGAACGCCTCGTATGGCAATGCCCGAGGCAGCGTCAATTTCCTAGGCGGCGTTGTGAGCGGGACCCCCTCACCCGCCGGTTCGAGCCCACTCGAAGACTTCTTTGCCGGCGCGCCGCTTAAGTCAACCGTAGAGGTGGGAAATCCGACCCTGCAGCTGCACAACTGGGCGTACGCGGGATTTTTCCAGGATGACTGGCGGGCCACTAAGAATCTGACCGTGAACTTTGGCGTTCGCTACGAGTTCAGCAGTGTGCCCCAGGAAGCTAACAATCTGCTGGGAAATTTTGATCCGAACCTGGGCATGGTGCAGGTGGGCCATCAGATCAGCAGCCTCTATAACCCGGATCATACGAACTTTGGTCCCCGCATGGGCTTTGCATGGGATATCGGCGGGAACGGGCGGACCGTGCTGCGCGGCGGCGGCGGATTGATCTACGAGACGGTGAACTGGCAGTCGTTCGTCGCATTCAACAATGCCTTCGGTCCGGGCAGCGTTCCGACGGGAGTCCCGATCGACGCCGCGGGAGATACATCCGGGGGCACAATTACAACCAGTAACGTCACCTACAAGAATATCGCAAATTACCCTCTTACCTGGGACGCGGTGAACGGGCCGCTTTACGGCGGGAGCACAGTTAATTGCTTCAAGAGTCCGTGCCCCATCATGACCGTGGACCGGAATCTGACCACGCCGTACGTGTGGAACTGGACCTTGAACCTGCAGCACGCCTTCACGCCCAACCTATCGTTGGAAGCGGCCTACGTAGGCAATCACGGCTCGAACTTGACAGGCATTCGGGATATCAACCAGCCGCCGGTGGGGTCGGGTTGGCCTGCGGCGGCCATCTCCGCCTGTATCGCGTCTGGCTACACCGACCCCGTCAACTGTGCGCCAAACAGCACCGGAGGCGAGCAGACCAATGCGCCCTATTTTGCCAAGTTCCCCTATCTAGCCAACATCTTCCAGATGGGAAACGTCTACCGGTCGAACTACGACGGATTGCAAGTCACGTTGAATGCGCGCAACTATCACGGCCTGAGCATGGTGGCGGGCTACACGTATTCGCACGCTCTCGATGATGTGGGCGCGAACTGGGATTTCGGCTACGGCTCGGGGCTGCCCCAGAACGCTCACAATCCCGGAGCTGAATACGCCAACAGCGATTTCGATATCCGCCAGCGGCTAACGGTTTCACTCACTTACGCAATCCCCGGCCGCAAAGGCTACGGTCAAGCGCTGGAAGGTTGGGAGATTAACTCGATCATCACGTTGGAAACTCCGCAGTACTGGGGCCCGATGGACGAGGGAACAGACGCAGCCGGCGTGGGTCCCTTGCCGGTGAGCCCGCCCGCGAACAGCCCGATTCGCTGGAGTTTTTACGGAAAGACCTCAGACTTCAAAGCTCAGAAGGGCGTTGGAATTCCCTACTTCTCGCACGCCACGAACTCGACCTGTGCGGCCCAGGCATTGGCCGTGGATGGAGGAACGGCCGGGGCTTCCACAGCCTCGCTGAATCTGTTCGGCTGCTACGCCAATGGAAGCTCCGTTATGCTTCCTCCGCCGCTGGGCCAGTTCGGTAACATGGGCCGGAACATGTTCCAGGACAACGGTTTCAGGAACCTCGATTTCTCGCTGGCCAAGAATTTCCATTTTGGAGAAACCATGCGGCTCCAGTTCCGCGCCGAGTTCTTCAACATTTTCAATCATCCCAACTTCGCCAACCCTTACGGCGGCCAGAATGGATTTGGCCTGAACGATCCGTCGGTTCGCCCTTTCGGCTGTGGTTGCGCCACGCCGGATATAGCCGCCGCCAACCCTGCCGTAGGCTCGGGTGGGCCGCGCTCCGTGCAGTTGGGCCTGAAATTCACGTTCTAGGCGTGGCGTTAAGTTTGAGGGGTGAAAGAAGGCCGGGCGCAATTCCGTCCGGCCTTTTTCGTAAACCGCTCGCCTGTAAGGAGCACAAGACTTAAAGATAAAGGGCCAAGTTATGAAAATACGAAACCTGTTCTATTCCGCAGCTCTTTTGGGAGCATTCTTTGTACTCATTTCAGCCAGCACTTTTGCCCAGCAAAAAGAGGAGCGCCGCGAACGCACTATCGACGAGATCAGAGTCGAAGCGATCCGCCGCGCCCAAGTGGGCCAGTATCCGCTCATCGGGCTCGACCCCGGCGACGTGAAAGAAGCCTTCGAGAGCATTCATACCAGCGACAAGGACGAATGGGCCGCGGGATTCATGCATGTGGCCGATCGCTACTTCAACGAAGCAAAGTCGTTGGAGACATCTGACCCAACCAAGGCAAATGCGGATTACATCCGGGCGTGGCGGCTTTACTCATTCGGACGCTGGCCGATTCCCGCGTCGCCGGGGAAGCAGCGCTCGTATGAGAAAGCCATCGAAGCTTTTTTGGCGCACGCGCGTTTCATGGATCCGCCGCTTGAAGTTGTGCATATTCCTTTCGAAGGAAAAGAAATCATCGCCTATCTGCGTCTGCCAAAGAACGCGAAGGGGCCGGTGCCGCTGGTGCTTGCGGTCAACGGCCTCGACAGCCGCAAGGAAGATCTCGCCGAAAGTTTCGGCGCGATTCTTCCTTTTGGAATCGGTTATCTCGCGGTCGATGGGCCGGGCACCGGGCAGAATCCAATCAAGGTGAGTGAGACAGCGGATCGTGTGCTCTCGAAAGTGATCGACTACGCGCAATCGCGACCGGAGATCGACAAGAATCGCATCGCCATGCACGGCGTGAGTTGGGGCGCATACTGGGCCACCAAGATGGCGATTGTCGAACGCGCGCGGCTGCGCGGTTGCAGCGCGCAGTCGCCGCCGGTGGACAAGTTCTTTCAGAAAGATTTTCTGATGAACTCGCTGCTCGGAAATCGCGAATACTTGTTCGATCAGGTACCCGCGTTGATGAGCATTCTCGAAGGTGTGCACACGCTGGATGAAATGGGCGACTTTCTGCCCAAGCTGTCGCTGGTGCATGAGGGGTTGCTGGGCAAGTCGATGGCGCCCATGCTCATCCTCGCCGGCGTTCTCGACACCCAGGTTCCGATCGACGATGAATACCTTCTCCTGAGTAAAGGTGATGTTCCGAAAGATGCCTGGATCAATCCTCATGGAGGACATCTTGGCCGGCAGGTTGGAGTGTGGCCCGATCCTTTGATCTTTAAGCAGGTAATTATTCCGTGGCTGGTGAAGACGCTGGAGGCTCCGCCGAACTAGTATTCCACCAGCCTGTGCCCACTCCAATCGCAACTTCGGAGTTCGATCCCGCACTCCCTGCGGAGCCGCAGCGCAAGCCGTTCTACGCGTCTTTATGGGTGCAGGTTGCGTTCGCCATGGTTCTTGCCGTGGCCTTCGGATATTTCAGTCCTGCTCATGCGGTCGCGATGAAACCATTGGGCGACGCCTTTATCCGCCTGATCACCATGATCATCACCGTGCTCATTTTCTGCACGGTGGTCACCGGCATCGCGGGAATGCAGGATCTGAAAAAAGTCGGACGTGTCGGCGGGAAGGCTCTGCTCTACTTTGAAATTGTTTCTACCATCGCTTTGGTAGTGGGTCTGATCGTTGGCAACGTAGTTCATCCCGGCAGCGGATTCAATGTAAATGCGGCCTCGCTCGATGCCAAGGCCGTTGCCGATTATGCCGGGCAGGCCAAGGCGCAGAGCGTCCCCGAATTTCTCATGCACATCATCCCCACCACGGTGACGGATGCGTTCGCGAAGGGCGACATTCTGCAGGTGGTATTTATCTCGATTCTGTTTGGCTTTGGATTGTCTTCGGCGGGGCCGCGCGCGAAGCCGATTATTGCGATCCTCGAATCGCTCACGCATGTGGTCTTCCGGGTGGTGAATATTCTGATGCGCTTCGCGCCCATCGGCGCTTTCGGAGCGATGGCCTTCACCATCGGCAAGTACGGCTTCGCTTCGCTGGGGCCGTTGGTGAAGCTGATCGCAACTTTCTGGATCACTTCAATTCTTTTCGTACTGATTGTGTTGGGCGCGATTGCCTGGCTCGCGGGCTTCAACATCGTGAAGTTCTTACTGCACATCAAAGAGGAAATCCTGCTGGTGCTGGCTACCAGTTCGTCGGAGACCGCAATCCCTACTCTGATGGAGAAGCTCGAAAAGCTGGGCTGCTCGCGGTCTCTGGTCGGCCTGGTGGTTCCCACCGGCTACACATTCAACACCGACGGCAGCAGTCTATATATGACTCTGGCGGCGCTGTTCGTGGCGCAAGCCACCAACACGCACTTGACACTGCTGCAACAACTCACCATTTTCTCGGTCGCCACTTTGACCTCAAAAGGAGCGAGCGGGGTGCAGGGAGCATCTTTCATAGCACTGGTCGCCACGTTGTCGGTGATCCCTACGATTCCAGTGGCGGGGATGGCGCTTATCCTGGGCATCGACCGCTTCATGAGCATGTTCCGCGGGCTGGTAAACATGATCGGCAACGGCGTGGCCACACTCATCGTAGCGCGCTGGGAAAACGAACTTAGCCGGGAGGCGCTGCGGAGCAGGCTGGCGTGACGGCGCAAGGCTGAGAATTTGCTGCGCCGAATCTGCACAATAGTTACCCTTTCGTAACCGCCCTACTGCACAATATTTGCTGCACTTTAACATTTATGAAATATCTTGCGAGTAACATATTTGCAGGAGATCGCCATGGGTTCAGCGCGGGTTTCGAAATCGCTGCCGCTGCAAGTGGCTGCCGTCTGCTTTCGCAGGCGGGGCACGGCGGTGGAGTTCCTGCTCGTGAATACGAATGGCGGGAACAAGTGGACCTTTCCCAAAGGATCACCGGAGGCTCGCCTCTCGCACAGCCAGGCCGCTGAGCGCGAAGCCGCCGAAGAAGCCGGAGCCCTCGGCACCATCGAGCCTCGCCACTTTCATCTCTACATTCACTCCAAGGGCGTGTTCTGGCAACCGGGCGGCGTGCAGGAGTTTGTGGTGAAAGCATTTTTGATGGAGATCCATGAACTTCGCCGCGCCGATGAACCACAGCGCCGGCCCACCTGGTTCAGCCCGGAAGAAGCCCGACAAAGGCTGGCCAAAGGCCGCGAAGTCAAGTACGCGCATGAACTGGAAGCCGTGATCGACCGCGCGCTTGAGCGCCTTCATTTCCACGGCGAACATTTAGGGCCGACTTCTGAATCCCGCCATGCCCGCGCCGCCGCGCACTCGTAAGTCATCTTTTGCACCCGAGACCAGTACTCGCAACTCGGTACTGGCTTTTTATGAGACGATGAATCCAGCCCATGATTCAGCTTTCCGGCGCCGGAAAACGTTTCGGCCACAAACTTCTTTTTGAAAATACCGACTGGCTCATCACGCCACGCGACCGCGTCGGACTTGTCGGCGCGAACGGCACCGGCAAATCTACGCTGATGAAGATCCTCGCCGGCTTGGACACGCTCGACTACGGCTCTCTCATTGTCGCCAAAGGCACCACGGCTGGATATCTACCGCAGGATGGACTCTCACTTTCCGGGCGCACAGTGTTCGCCGAATGCATGGCCGTGTTCACCGAACTCCACGCCATGGAGCGGGAACTGGAAACGCTCACCCACCAAATCTCCGAACTTGACCATGCAAGCTCGGAGTACGCCAACGTGGCCGACCGTTATCACAGCCTCGAACACGAGTTCCGCACCCGCGACGGCTACTCGATTGAAGCCGAAGTCGGGCGAGTTCTGATGGGATTGGGTTTTCGAAAGGAAGATTGGGAGCGGCAGACCGACGAATTTTCCGGCGGCTGGCAGATGCGGCTGGCTCTGGCCAAGCTGCTGTTGCAAAAACCAAACCTGTTGCTGCTGGACGAGCCCACAAACCATCTTGACCTGGAGGCACGCAACTGGCTGGAAGAATACTTGCACGACTATCCGTATGCGCTGGTACTCATCTCGCACGACCGTTACTTTCTCGATGTCACGGTCAACAAAATCGCGGAAATCTGGAACAAGCGGTTCTGGTTCTACACCGGCAACTACGACAAATTCCTGGCGCAGAAGACGCAGCGCAACGAGCAGTTACAGGCCGCCTACCGCAACCAACGCGACCGCATCGAGCAACTGGAAGTCTTCATCAACCGCTTTCGCTATCAGGCCACCAAGGCCAAGCAGGTTCAGAGCCGCATCAAAGAACTGGAAAAAATCGAGCGGATCGAGATTCCGCCAGAAGAGAAAACGATTCACTTTTCATTTCCGCAACCCAAGCCAAGCGGGCGCATTGTGGCCGAGTTCGAGAACGTCGCTAAGGTTTACCCAGGAAAGAATTCCGCAGCTGCGCCCGTCGGGGAGAAAGAAGTTTTTCGTGAAGTCCACTTCATGATCGAGAAGGGCGATCGCATCGCGCTGGTTGGCGTAAACGGAGCTGGCAAGTCAACTTTGATCAAATTACTCGCGGGCGCGGAGCTCCCGACGCACGGGGAATTCCGCCTGGGCCACAATGTTCAGGCAGACTACTTCGCGCAGGATCAATACAAAGAGCTGGATGCCGATGCGCGCATGATTGACGATCTCGGCGAAGCTTCCCCGCGCTCCACCCAAACGGAACTCCGCAGCCTGCTCGGATGTTTTCTGTTTTCCGAAGACGATGTGTTCAAAAAGATCGGAGTACTCTCCGGCGGCGAGCGTGGGCGCTATGCACTGCTTCGCTTGTTGCTCCATCCGGCAAACTTCCTGCTACTCGACGAGCCCACCAACCACCTCGACCTGCGCGCCAAAGACGTGCTGCTCGAGGCGCTCATGGAGTACACCGGCACCGTCGTCTTCGTCTCGCACGACCGCTATTTCATCGACAAGCTGGCCACGCGAGTTTTTGAAATCGGCGACGGCAAAGTCGAGGTCTATCCCGGTAATTATGAAGACTATCTCTGGCGCAAGCAGGGTGGAAGCGCCAAGCAGGACGAAACCATACGCCAGCAACTGAAAGCCCCGGAAGCTCCGCCGGCACCGGCAAACGGAAACCAGTCACCCGGAGACACTGCACCGGCCAAGGCAAAACGTTTGAATCCTATCAAACGCAAGAAGATGGAAGATCGTATCCGCGAACTGGAAGGCGAAATCAGCCGCGCGGAGACCGTGATTACGCAGTGTGAGACGGCCCTGCAGGATTTCGTCAGCGCCGATGAAAGCCAGCGGCACTCCCAGGAACTCGACCGGCAGAAGGCGGCGCACGCAGGCTTTCTCAAAGAATGGGAAGATCTCTCCCAGTCTCTGCAGGAAGCCGACTAATGGAAACGCATCGGCGCAATCGTACAGCCCCTTCCGTAATCTCGGAGAATTACTTACTTCTGTGCGATAGTCAGATTGGCCAAAGGGACACGAACCAGCCGGAGGCCCAAAATCCCAGACCACCCGTACGCGGTGCCGCCAGAGCCTGCCCTGAGCTTGGCGAAGGGATGCACCGAGCGGCGGGACTAAGGAAGGTCGCATGCTCCAGTCATCCGAGAACGTCAACGGCGTGAGATCCACTTCACCAGCCTCCAACCCTAACTCTTACAACCCCGTCAAAACCACCACCGCGCCCATCGAGCAAGCCACGATCGGACGGTCGCTGGTTATTAAGGGCGAAATCAGCGGTGCGGAAGCGCTTTATATCGATGGCCGCATCGAGGGCAAAATCACGCTGACTGACAATCGCGTCACCGTCGGCCGCAACGGCACCGTGCAAGCCGACATCACCGCCCGCGAAGTTGTGGTCATGGGCAAAGTGACGGGTAACATCGAGTGCAGCGACCGCGTAGATATCCGCAGCGAAGGCGTGGTGAACGGCAACGTTTCCACAACCCGCATCAGCGTGGAAGATGGCGCGGTGCTCAAGGGCGGCATTCAGGTTAAGAGCGGTGATCACAAACACCAGCACCAGCCGCAGCCTCAGCCGAAAATTGCCGAAGCGCCGAAGCCCGCGGCAGAGCCGCAGAAGGCGTTGTCAGCAACCGCCGGCGTTTAACTGCTTCCGGCAACATTCAGGCACAAAAAAGGGCTACGCTGGCGCGTGCCCTTTTCATTTCTGCG
>PKVZ01000053.1 GCA_003131635.1 Acidobacteriaceae bacterium | reverse complement strand
GGCGGCGGCGGCGCGAATGGCTTTAAGAATTTCAAGGTCTCGGTGTGTGAACGCAGTTTGCCATCGAGCAGCAGCATGAACACGTCACGTGCGATCTTGGGATACTCCGGAAGCTGCGGCGTAATCAGCAGTTCGGTCATCTCAGGCAGCGGGATGCGCTTCTGGACATCCCGCCATTTGGTAAAGAAGTTCTTGATCTTCTGCGCTACCGATTGATGCCGCGCCGTTACCGCCAGAAACAGAACCATTTCCGGACGTGCCGAGGAGAGCAGATTCCAAGTGCGCGACGGCGTGGCCGCTTCCTTGCCCATCAAGCGCTTCGCCAACTCTTTGGCGTGATCCTCAATGTCGCGCCATGCTTCGATCAAATCCTTGCGGGGAATCTGCTTGCGAATATCCGCAATATCTTTTTCGGGCAGATGTGTCGTTAAGAAATGCATGACCGCCGCAGAGGGATCGACGGTATAGCCCAGATCGACGATCTGCTGCCGGGTCTTCATCAGCTGGGTGAGGCCGTTGGTATCGACTTTGGCAACGGCCCAGTGCGGATGCAGAACTTTCAGGAACTCTTCTTTCTCGAGCGCGCGCACTACGGTCAGCGGATCGTCTTCGTGCGCCAGTTGCGCGATTTCGTGCCCGATGGCGCTCTTCGAGATGTGCTCGATGTATTTATTTTCCCGGGCCGAGTCGAAGCGCTGCTGGGTGCGTTCCTCCAGAGGCCAGTGGAAGCGGGCGGCAAAGCGGGTGGCGCGAATTAAGCGCGAGGGATCCTCAACGAACGAATAGTTGTGCAGGATCCGAAGAACTTTTGCCTCGATATCGGCGACGCCATTAAAGGGGTCGAGCAGCAGGCCGCGCGAGCCCTCATTCAGCGACAGTGCCATGGCATTTACGGTGAAGTCGCGGCGTCGCAGATCTTCCTGAATGCTGGCGGCAGCAATAGTGGGGGGCTTGCCGACCTTCTCGTAGGTTTCGGTGCGGGCCATGCCGACTTCGGCGCGGACGTTGCCCGGCAGCACCAGAAACAATGTGCGGACATCGTCGTCGTGGCCGGCGAGTTGCGCTCCGGCACGTTCGAAGTCCTTCTGTAGTTTGAGCGGATTGCCCTGGACGGTGAAGTCGAGATCGCGGATGGTGAAGCCGCTGATAATGTCGCGGATTGCACCGCCGGTTAGGTAGAGGGTGATGCCCGCCGCGCGGGCTACTTCCTGCACCAGATTGACGCCTTTCAGCTGATCCGGCGTCAACCGGATTTCCATGGTGTAAATGTAATCAGCCATTCGTCTTCAAGCGATCATCTTCAAGCGATCTGTGAGGCGGCCGAGGCGGCGTTTCCTACTGATCTTGTTTACTGGAATCGGTTTTAATTCCGCCTACGCCAGCGTTTTCCACACGATTTCCACAGCCCTACTCGGCCCAACCCTGGCCCTTAGACTCCAAACGCCATACAAGCCACTCAATACAAAACACTTATACAGACTTGAGCGGTGCCAAGGCAACTTAAAGGAATAACACAACGTTTACGATTTGGCTACTGCCAACGTGGATTCCTGCGAATTCGCAGGAAATAGTGCGAGAATGAGGCCGGAGTTGGGCTTCGGGCTTCGGGCTTCGGCAATCGGGCTTCGGCCGAACCTGGGCGAAACTCTTGAACTTATGTGCAGAACTGCGGCTCCGGTGGTTTTTTTGCCGAAGCCCGAAGCCCGGCAGCCGAAGCCCTTACCTATGCCATCGACCCACAAGAAAGTGATCGTCCGCAAGATGGACCGGGATTCGGTCTCCGGCTATGTCTCGCCCGCGCAGTTCGTCAACGAGGGCAAACTCGAATTGCTCAACACGGCCGGGAACGTGGTCGCCATGGACCTGCGCGAGATCAAAGGCGTCTACTTCGTGCGCGAGTTCGGCGACTCCGAATCGCTTACCCGCAAGACTTTCACCTCCCGTCCCCGCTCCGAAGGCCTNNTCGAACACGCAGCGAATCTTCGTCCCGCGTACCGCGCTGGAGTCGCTGACCGTGTTGGCCGTGATCGGCGCTACGCGAAGGCCACGCCGTGGAGGCGTGGATGATCAGCGGCAGGTGACGTTGTTTGAGGAGTGAGGGAGCCCCCACCCTCCCAAAGCGACGGGGCGGCTCGCTCTATTTACCCGCGTACGTCCTCGGCGATCCGATGCCCGCGCACAGGTCCCATCCTACTTTGCATTGCTTGGCGCCTTTGGTGATGTCGAAGAAGTCCTCGGCGTATTCGCCGGAGTTGGCCAGTTCGCTGTACATCCAGGTCAGTTCGTCCAGGCTGGATTGCTGCAGGTGGCCGGCTGCATTCACAATGCCGGCAAAGGTTGGCGAGGCCCAGCTTGTGCCTCCGACTGAGAGCCAGCCGCCTTGCAGATAAACTCCAGCGCAACAGAAATCGGAGGCGACATCGGGATATCCGCGATGTGTGCCGACGATGTTTGCAATGCCGCTCTGGTAGCTGGGAATGGGTTCGTAGGGGCTGATGTCGCCACCGCCTCCACCGTAAATTTCGGTGACGAAGTCTCCGTTGCTATTGCGAGTGAACGATGTGCCTCCAACCGAAACTACGTTCGGCGAAGCGCCGGGATAGATGCTCACGCCGATGCCGGAGTCGCCCGACGCCGCGAAGTAGACGACTCCCGGGGTGGTGAAGAATTTGTCCCAAGTGGTTTCGTTCGCAACTTCTGGATCGCCCCAGCTCATGCTGACCACGCCACCACCGTTTTCAGCGACCAGCTTCGCCGCCAGCTGCACGGCAGCCCATGTGGGGTCGGTATTTTGCAGCTTGGATACCACCAGGAAAAGTTTGGCCTGAGGAGCCATGGCGTGCGCCCATTCGATATCCAACGCTTCCTCGGTCAACCATCCCGAATACACCGGAGGCTTCGTGCCGGGCCATGTTACGGTGAGGTCGGCGGCGGGGATGCCGTAAAATTTGGAGAAGGCTGCCAGGTCGGCGGCGGCAGTGGGATAGTCTCCAGCGTCAACGATGCCGATTGCGCCTATGCCGCCCGTCGGTACGGCGGTGCTGGTGGCGACCGGGCACCCACTCGGTCCACTGACGAGCTGATAAACACAGGCGATCGAACCGGGAGTTTCGACGCCTGCCGGCGGACCGCTGGGCGAGGGCGTGTCGGAATCCACATAAAAATAATTCGTGTGATGGCGGCCGGGCTCGGGAATGCTCGATTGCGGAATGATGATGCGGTGCCCGTTGTAGGTGGATTCCACGCTCTGGGCAAGGGCAGACGCCCCAAGCAGGCACGCGGCTGCTACCGCGAAAGCAGCGATAATTGAGAAAGAAGGAAAGAAACGATTCATCCTATGGCTCCTGTGGCGGGAGTCATTATGACAGGCAATAGAAAATGAAGGAACAGAAATCGTCGAGAGGCCGGAAGATGGCCCACTTCTCGCACGAGACGCGAGGAGTGGGGCATCCCAAGCTTTAGGTTTAGGGTGAGTTCGCAGGCGCTAGCAGGAACGCGTGGTTGTGGCCGCCTTTTGTGCCGTAGCCGGTGATCTGGCCGGAGGCGTTGATGGCGTTGGCATTGATCAGCACCCAGCCGGAGTTGGCGGGGATGAGATCGTTCAAGTCCTGCATGCCGCCGGTCGAGGTCCACAGCATGGCATGGGCGGCGTTGTCCGAGATGTTTCCGTAACCTACAATCTCGCTGCTGTCGTTGATGCCGAAGGCGATGCTGTAAGTGCCGCCGGGAAGCGTGCCGAGGTCATCGATAGTATCGCTAGAATTCCACTTCACGGCGTGCCAATAGAGGACCGATCCCGAGTTCGATTGTCCGGCGATGATGCCAGAGGAATTGACGGCATTGGCGATGCTCGTGTCGCCGCCGGAAAGCGTTCCCAGATCTTTCATGCCGCCAGCCGAGGTCCACTCAAATCCGTGAGAAGTAAACGGAGGGCCGTAGCCAAAGACCGATTCGCCGACAATCTCGCCGTCGTCGTTAAGGTCCAGTGCTGCAGTGAAAATTCCTTTGGGCAGCGCACCCAGGCTCTTGATTTTATTGTCGGTCCAACTCGCTGCGTCAACGACGGTTGAGCTTACGAACGAATCGCCGGCGATCATGCCGCTGGAATTGATTTCGAAGGCGCAACTGGAATCCCCACCGGAGAGCTTCCCGAGGTTGGTCATTCCGCCGGCGGAAGTCCACTCGAAGGCAATGAAATTAAATTCAGTAAGAAGGCCGGTGCTGGTGTTCGAGTAGCCCACCACCTGTCCGGAGTCGTTAAGCCCGATTGCTCCGCTGATGTTGCCGCCCGGCAAAGTACCCAGGTCTTTCAAGCCACCGCTCTTGGTCCAATAGAAAGCGTGCTGCCCGGGACCGGTCCCGGTGCAGGGGTAACCTTCGCTATTTGCGGTATCGGAACAGCCGACGACTGCGCCGCTGGTGTTGATCCAGAACCCGCTGCTCTCGTTGTCGCCCTTCAGAACTCCAATATCGGTAATCGTGTAAGTTTGCGCCGTGGCGCAGGCGGTCAATATTAATGACGCGAAAATCCCCAGCAGAGTCGGCTTCATATGTGTATCTCCCTTGTCGGTGTGGCTCAGTATGTCATTAAGGGATGCCGACGAAAGAATCGATAGTGCACGCGGTTGGCGCATGAGACAGAGGCGCCAATCACCGGCGAATTGGCTTGCGGAAGGGTGCTGCAGCCGTGGGCAGTCGGAATAAAAAGAGGCTGGTCCCGCGCACACTGCGTGTGGCGGGCGAGATGGATTGGCCCACGACCTTTAGACACCGCACATCACTTCAACGCGCCGCTTTCGGTATACTAGAAAAGTATGTCTGTCCTGCAAAACATCGCCGCCATCGCCAAAGGTATGAGCATCACCTTCATGGAGATGTTCCAGCCCACGACGGTAGAGAATTATCCCGACGGCAAAGGTCCGCTGCGCGGCGCCCGCATCGAAGCCCGCTTCCGCGGCGCTCACGTTCTGCAGCGCGACGAAAACGGACTGGAAAAATGCGTCGCATGTTTCCTCTGCGCCGCCAACTGCCCCTCCAATTGCATCTACATCGAAGCCGCCGACAATACCGCTGAACACCGGGTAAGCGGCGCGGAACGCTACGCCAAGGTTTATAACATCGACTACAATCGATGTATTTTTTGCGGGTATTGCGTGGAGGCTTGTCCCACCGATGCGATTACGCACGGGCATGGGTTTGAGTTGGCGACGTTCAATGCGAGCAATCTGGTTTACCGGAAGGAGCAAATGCTGGCCGCCCGGCCAGCACATATGGGGGCGAACGTCGTGTTCAATCAGGCTGACGTGGATGGTGGAGCTCCCAAGGAGATGGTTGCGGGGAGTTAGAATTTTCAAGTTCGTACCAGACACGCCGGTCCTTGGGGGCCGGCGTTTGTGCATGGTGGTACCTGGTACCTAGTAGCTAGTCAAGACACTTGGCCACGGATTTGCGCGGATTCACACCGATAAGCCTAAGGGCTAACGGCTAAGAGCAACGAGCTTCGAGCATGAGCAATTTTTTACAAACCGTGAAAGAGCGCGTTGTCGTCTATGACGGCGCGATGGGGACGAATATTCAGACGCGCAATCCTACCCTGGATGATTACTGGGGGAAGGAGAATTGCAGCGAAGTGCTGGTGCTGAGCCGTCCCGACATTATTCGGGAGATTCACGCGGACTTCTTTCGCGTGGGCTGCGACATAGTGGAAACCGACACGTTCGGTGGATCGCGGATTGTGCTCGGCGAATTTGAACTCGCGGATCGAGTGCATGAGATCAACCTGAAGGCGGCGCAACTGGCGCGGGAGGTGGCGCAGCAGTTTTCGACGAAGGAGCGGCCGCGGTTTGTGGCGGGATCGATGGGGCCGACGACGAAACTGCCGTCGCTGGGGCACATTGGATTTGAGGCGATGGCGGCGGCGTACGAGGAGCAGGCGGCGGCACTGATCGAAGGCGGAGTGGATCTGCTGTTGATCGAGACTTGCCAGGATTTATTGCAGGCGAAGATTGCGACCATTGGCGTGCTCGATGCGATGCGCAAAGCTGGCAAGCGGCTGCCGGTGGCGGTGCAAGTTACGCTGCAAGAAACCGGAACGATGTTGCTGGGCACGGAGATTGGCGCGGCGCTGACCGCGTTAGAACCTTTCGATGTAGACATCCTCGGGTTGAACTGCGCGACCGGGCCGAAGGAGATGAACGATGCGGTGCGTTATCTGGCACTGAATTCTACGAAGGAGATTTCAATTCTTCCGAATGCTGGGCTGCCTCACAACGAAGGCGGGCATGCGGTCTACAAACTGACTCCGGACGAACTGGCGGAGTATCACAAGCATTTTGTTGTCGATTACGGCGTGCGGATTGTGGGCGGTTGCTGCGGAACAACTCCGGCCCATTTGAAAGCCGTGGTAGACGCGGTTTCCGGAGTAGAGCCGGCGAAGCGCGAGGCGAAACGCGTGGGCGCGGCCTCGAGCGCTTACACCTCCGTTCCACTTGATCTTGAGCCGAAACCCCTGATCGTCGCCGAAGAAATGAACACGACTACGCGTGTCGAGCATTTCCGGAAGCTGGTGCAGGGGAAGAAATACGACGACATTCTGGCGCTGGCGAAGAAACTGGTGAACGACGGGTCGCACATGCTTGACCTGTGCTGCGCGATCGTGGGCGAAGACGAGAAAGGATACGTCTCCTCGATTCTGGAAAGGATTGCAACGCGGGTTCCGGCGCCGATTCTGGTGGATTCGACCGAGGCGGACGTTGTGGAAGAGGCGCTGAAGCGGATTCCGGGACGGGCGATTATCAACTCCATCAATCTTGAAGATGGGGAGAAACGAACGTCGCTGGTGCTGCCGATGGCGAAACGCTACGGGGCGGCGGTGATTGCGCTGACGATTGATGAAGACGGGATGGCGCTGACGGCGGAGAAGAAGGCTGCGATCGCGCACCGGATTTTCGATCTGGCGACGAAGAAGTATGGGCTGGACGGGACAGATCTGATTTTTGATGCGCTCACTTTGCCGATTTCTACCGGACAAAACGAGTACCGGAGCGCAGGAATCGAGACACTCAAGGCTGTACAAAAGATCAAGAAGGAACTGCCCAATGTGAAGACGATTCTGGGCGTGAGCAATATTTCGTTCGGGCTGGATGCTTATCCGCGGCGGGTGTTGAATTCGGTATTCATGCATGAGGCGGTGGACCATGGGCTGGATATGGCCATCGTGAATTACACGAAGATTTATCCGCTGTACAAGATTCCGCAGGAAGAAGTGGATCTGGCGCGGAAGCTGATTTTCCGCGATGAGTCGGACGGCGATCCGCTGCAGATATACATGAACCACTTTGCCGGGCTGAAGGGCAAGCCGGCGGCTTCGACGATCGCGCATGTGGATACGTTGTCGGTGGAAGACAAACTCAAGTTCGCGATTATCAATGGAGAAAAATCGGTCGGCGAAGGGGCGCACAAGAAGTCTTTGGAGGAGTTGCTGGAAGAAGCGCTTGCGTCTTACTCGGCATTAGAACTGATCAACACGGTGCTGCTCGATGGCATGAAGACGGTGGGCGATTTGTTTGGGGCGCGCAAGATGCAACTGCCTTCCGTGCTCGATTCAGCGGGCGTGATGAAACAGGCGGTGGCTTATCTCGAGCCGAAGATGGAGAAAAAAGAAGGCGGATCGCAGAAGGGCACGATTGTACTGGCGACGGTGAAGGGCGATGTCCACGATATTGGAAAGAATCTGGTGGACATTATTTTGTCGAACAACGGGTTCAAGGTGGTGAACCTGGGGATCAAGCAGCCGGGGGACAAGATTATCAGCGCGGCGCAGGAGCATGGGGCGGATGCGATTGGATTGAGCGGGCTGCTGGTGAAGTCAACTCTGGAGATGAAGTATGTGATCCAGGACTTGCAGCGGCAGAAGCTGGAGTTCCCCGTGATTTGCGGAGGTGCGGCGCTGACGCGGAAATATGTAGAAGACGATTTGCGGCGGGAGTATGCGAATGCCGTGTTTTATGCGGAGGATGCGTTCGCGGGGCTGCACGTGATGGAAGATCTCGTGACGGAGGATGGGGCGCGGGAGACGCGACTGCGCGATGGGCGCACGGTGAAGGAGTACGCCAAGGCGGTGGCGGTGGATGAGGAAAGTGGTCCGGTGTTTGCGGAGCGCAGCCTGGTGGTGAGCGATGCGCCGAATATTCCGGAGCCTCCGTTCTGGGGCGTGCGGGTGAAGCACTACGATGTGCGGGAGGTTTTTCCTTACATTAACGAGACCGCGTTGTTCAAGAATCAGTGGCAGTTGAAGACGGCTTCGCAGGCGGATTATGTGCGGCTGGTGGAGGAGAAGTTCCGTCCTATCAAGAAGAAGTTGGAAGAGGAAGTGGCTTCGACTGGATTGTTTGAGCCGAAGGTGGTTTATGGATATTTTCCCTGCCAGAGTGAGGGGAATGATGTGGTGGTGTACTCAGTACCTAGTACCGAGTACCTAGCACCTAGCGAAAGTCAAAACCTTAACCACAGAGGACACAGGGGTACACAGAGGGAGCTTTTGCGGTTTACTTTTCCGAGACAGCGGGAGGGGCGAAGGCTTTGTATCTCTGACTTTTTTGCGAGTAAGGCTTCGGGGAAGCTGGATGTGATTGGATTTTCTTTGGTGACGATTGGGGCGAAGGCTTCGGTCGAGACGCAGAAGTTGTTTGAAGGCGCGGAGTATACGAAATATTTGTATTTGCACGGACTGAGTGTGGAGACGGCGGAGGCGCTGGCGGAGCTGCATCATAAAGCGATGCGCGAGGAGTTGGGGATTGCGGACGAAGATGCGGCGGCGATTCGGGATTTGTTTCACCAGAAGTATCGTGGGTCGAGGTATTCGTTTGGCTATCCGGCGTGCCCGAATCTGGAGGATCAGACGAAGTTGTTTACTCTGCTAGAGCCGGAGCAGAATGTGGGAGTGCGGCTGACTTCGGGGTTTTTGCTGGAGCCGGAGCAGAGTACGTCGGCGCTGGTGGTGCATCATCCGGGGGCGAAGTATTTTGTGGTGTGAAGGAAAACACTTCACCACAGAGGCACAGAGACACAGAGAAAACCAACAACTACTTGGGAAGTCTCAGCGCTTACATGGCTGCTTTTTTTCCCCAACCGGGAGCGGCGCAACGGCATCTTTTCTGCATGATTCGCAAATTACGATCCGGGGAATATCGTTTGTATTCGCGCAAGAAAGACGCGAAGACTGGGAAACGGAAGAATCTGGGAACGTTTTCCTCACGCGCGGCGGCGCAGAAGCATGAGCGGGCCGTGCAGTATTTCAAGCGAGCGTAGGCGTTCGTTTCGAAGAGCGGGCCGGGCAAATGCCCGGCGGACAGCCGGGGCGGCTGTCGCCACCTAACCAAGACCAATCTAGAGCATCATTGCCAATCTAGAACGCAGCGGCCAGGCGCAGAGAATAGCTTCTGGGCGGACCGATGGCGTTGCCGGAGAAGAGGCCGCCGAAGTCGATTACGTTCAGGCGGTTGTTGAGGTTTTCTCCGTCGGCTTGAAAGTTGAGAGCTAGTTTTTCCGTCTTGTAGAGTTGCGCGCCGAGGGCAGCATCAACCGAAAGAGTGGGCTTGATACGACCGCTACTGATGTTGATGCGATCGACGACTGACGGACCGTACTCGGCGAGCGCTTGCTCTTCGGTCCCCTGGAAATCGAAAGGCAAGCCGCTGCCGTATTCCGAGCCGCCTGCAATCCATAAACGAGAGGTTAGCTGATAGCGAATGCGCATGCGGGCGGTGTTGCGCTGATCCTGCGAGTCGGGAAAATGTCCGGTGAGTTGGGTGGTGGCTTTGACGGCGTCGTCGCCGAGGAAGAGGCCGCCCGTAACCGGGAACCAAGCGTTGCCGACCTCATAAGAGTAGCTGAGGAAGCCGGAGAAGCGCTTCCAGTGCGGGAGTTCGAGCTTGCCTTCGGCGCCATAGATGATGGCTTTGCGGAAAGCTATGGGGAAGCTGATGGCGGTGCTGAGGATCTGATCGTCGTCGGCAAAGTTGTTCACATAACGGCGGAAATAATTGGCGTCGAAGCGGAACTGACTGAAAAAGCTTTTGCTGGCTCCGAGTTCGAAGTAGTTGCCGTGGGAAGGCTCGACGGGCAAGCGAAGAACGCTGGAGTCGAGTGATGTGACTTGCGGAGAACTCGACAACAGGATGTTTTCAAACGAGGGGGTCTGGAAGACGCGGTCGTAGGAGAAGTGAACGATCAGGTTCGCTGCGGGGAGATAGCGCGCGACCGAAAAGCGCGGGCTGACGGCGTTTTGATTCACGATGAGCTGATAGTGATCCCAGCGCAGTCCGGCGTTGACGGTCCAGTTGCCGAGGTGGATGAGGTCCTGAAGAAAGGCCGCCTGTTCGAGGTCAGGGCGGCTGCCGGTGAAGGCGAAAGTAGCGGGCGTACCCGGATCGAATGGGTAGTAGGGATCGGTCGTCGAATTTGGGTTGGCGGTGATGAGGTCGCTGAAGTTTTCGTGAAGGAAAAGATTGTCGGACTCGATGCCGGCCTTCCATTCCTGATGAGCGTGGTGAATGGAGATGGCGGAATTGAAATATCCCTCTTTGAAGTCATTGTGCTGAAAGGCAGCGATGGGCCAGGAGCCGCTGTTGGAATTGAGATCGTTGGAGTTGTCACGGATCATGCCGCGGACATCGGCGAGAATGTTGGGCGAGAAAATGTGTTGGTAGGAGGCGATGCCCATGGTCTCGAAGTTGTCTGCGGTCTCGAGTTGAGGGATTGTGCCGGGGGGATCTTGTCCCTGGGGGAACTGCTGAAGTTGCTCGTTGGGGATTTCGTAACGCGAGAGTTCGTGCCGGACGGCGAGGGTGAGGCGATCTTTGGGAGTGAGATCGCGTTCATAGCTTAAAGAGAAGTCACCGGTGGTGCCGCGGTTGGTGTAGTTTTCCGGGACAACAGGGTTGAGGTAGTGGGCGGTCATGTTGCCGGAAGCGCTTAGGCCGTAGGTGTTTTTGCCAACGGTATCTTGCAGGCGGGCGAAGGCGCCGGCGGTATCGAAGCTGCCACCCGAGAGGATGAGCTCGCCGTGCGGATTGCCGTCGGCCTGCTGAGTGTCGCGGAGAGTGTTGAGTTCGACGACGCCGCCCATTTTGCGTCCGTATTCGGCGGGGATGCCGGCGGTGTAGATGGTGAGGGAGTCGACGTCATCGGCTTCGATTTCGGGACCGAAGCTGGGAGAGCGGTTGTCGGTGAGGGGAATTCCGTCGACCACGAATTGAGTTTGATATTCCGAGCCGCGGGGATGAAGCACGGCGTTGCCTTCGTAGAGCCAGCCGGGCTGGGAGTTGACGAGGTCCTGCAGGGAGCGGCCGGGCAGCGATGCGGGACGATCGGCGATGGCTTGCTGGTCGAGATGGTTGGAGGCGCCGGCGCGGTCAGGATCGAGAAGCGTGTTTTGCGCGCTGACTTGAACGGCGGTGCTGAGAGCAGCGATGCTGAGTTTGACGGCGTACTCGGTGGGGAGCACGGAGTGAATTTCGATGAGGCCGTCGTAGGGGGCGAAGCCTTCTTGCTGAACTCTGAGACGATAGAGGCCGAACGGAAGATTGCGAGCAAGGAGGAGGCCGGCATCGTCGGCGGAGAAAGAGCGGCGGAATTGGATAGCGTCACTGGAAAGTTCCACTGAGGCTTTGACGGGTTGGGCATCCGGGCCGGTGATTTTGAGGCGAAGTTCTCCGGCGTTGCTCTGGCCGTTCACAGGAAAGGCTAGGAGCGGAAGCGCAAGGAGGAGCATCGCGAACTGAAGAAGTGGGCGCACGGATCGAGTGGAGGAATCTTTATGCTACCAGTTTCGGGAGACGGGATTGGAGTTACCAAGGGAATCCGTGAGTTGCTGACGAGCCTGGGTTTTTACAAATTGCTGACAGAGATCTGACAAATTCTGGGCGGTGCTGAGGGATGATGGGTACCGATCTGTAGCGGAACGTTGCCGATCGACGACCTTCACGCCCTCGAGCACACTGAGGGAATGGGGAAACGGGCGTTCTCACCGCAGGGGGTGAGGGCGCCCGTTTTGGTTTAGGGTAGCGGCTGGACTGATTTCAAGTCGACCCGGTGGACCCGACAAATCGCCACAACGGTCATCGATCAGTTTTGAGTGTAAACGCTGTTCTCGACAGTTGCCCTCAGAATCGGAACTTCCCTTGACCGATCTGTTTCGCTACCTCAAAGAGCGGCTTGTGGGAAACGATGCAGCCGCGCATAACCTCGACCTCTTCGGCTGACATCGCTAATGTCGCAACGAGTTCCGCGAACCGCTCAGGTGCCAGCTTCTTAAGGCCGGAGAGCGCATAGGATTTGCCTTGCGAGTTACCAATCGCGTACAGCCTTTCAAAGGCGTCAAGTGCGGTTGGCTTAGGCTGCGCAAGCACAAACTTAAAATCGATTTCGCCCTTGGAGGTTACTCCGGCATAGCCGACTCCGCCGAATGCGAACCGTTCGACAGTCGATAGGCGATTCACAGCTGCGTCAACGTTGTCATTGGCTAGAACAGGCGAGGTGCTGAACAAGACCAACAGAATCAATGGCCAAGTAGCTGATCGCGGTATGCGCATTTGTGATGAGTGTAGCTCTGTTCCAGCATCCGGGGTAGGTTACTGTTGGAACATCCCCATTACACTCAATTGCCTCCAGGGCCTCTCCCCTCAATTTCATCGGGCTCCTTCAAAGCTTATTTCGCAGCAGCAAATCGGCGGCGATGAAGGCGGCGAAGACTACGCTGATGACGCCGTTCATCGTAAAGAAGGCGGCGTTGAGTTTGCTGAGGTCGGTGGGCTTGACCAGGGAATGTTCGTAGAGTAGGAGGAGCATTACGGCGATGACGCCGACAAGTGCGAGTTTGCCGAGGGCGAAGGCGGGAATCAGGACCACAAGAAGGATCAGCATGATGAGATGGAAGGCGCGCGCGATCCAGAGAGCGGCGGGGATGCCGATGTGGCGGGGGATGGAGTGGAGTCCGGTGTCGCGGTCGAAGTCGAAATCCTGGCAGGCATAGAGGATATCGAATCCTGCGACCCAGAAGGTGACGGCGGCGGTGAGCAGCAGGATGCGAGGGTCGAGGGAGCCGCGCACGGCGATCCATGCGGCGGATGGGGCGATGCCGAGAGCGAAGCCGAGAACCAGATGTGAAAGACGCGTGAAGCGCTTGGTATAGGAGTAGAGCAGCAGCACGGCGAGCGCGACCGGGGAAAGCCAGAGGGTGAGGCGATTCAATTGCGAAGCGGCGAGAATGAAGATCGCGCAGGAAACGACGACGAAAGTGGCGACGAATGTGGGCGAGAGTTGTCCGGCGGGGAGCGCGCGAGTGCGAGTGCGGGGATTGGCGGCATCGATGGTGGCGTCGGCGAGGCGATTGAAGGCCATGGCGGCGGAGCGGGCGGCGAGCATGGCGATGACGATCCAAAGAAGTTGATGCGCAGTGGGCAGTCCGGAGGCGGCGAGCATGGCTCCGCAGAGAGCGAAAGGGAGAGCGAAGATGGAGTGCTCCCACTTGATCATTTCGAGGGTGATGCGCAGGTTGTGGAGGACGGGCACAGGGAGATTGTAAAGCAGAACAGTTGCCGGTTGCCGGTTGCCAGTTCTCAGTTCTCAGTTCTCAGTTCTCAGTTCTCAGAGTGGACGCGCTTGGGTCCGGAAGAGTTGCATTCGGTTTGGTTCCTTGACCGGTTTGTTTGTGAGAAACTAGCGGGCACTCCGAAAAGGCGAGGGTTTGATGGACGCAGATCAGAATATGGTGATTTCAGCTCCCGGCTCCGACCAGTTCCGAATGAGGACTATGAAAAAAGAGGGGGTCAGCGAGCGTTCACTTCTTGTGGTCTCGATCGCGCTGGCTATCGCTCAAGTCTGGATCAATCGATACGCGGTGAATGGGGATGCAATTTCCTACCTGGATGTTGGGGACACATACTTCCGTGGCGACTGGGCGGCGGCGATTAACGGCTATTGGAGCCCGCTGTATTCCTGGTGTTTAGGACTTGCACTGTATGTGCTTAAGCCGTCGATATGGTGGGAATTCATCACAGTGCACCTGGTAAATCTGATTATCTTCATCGGGGTACTATTTTCTTTTCGTTTCTTTCTACATTCCGTGCTGCGCGCAATCCGGAGAGAGAGCGAGCCATCGGATGACTCAGTTCCCTTGCCCGAGTGGATTGTGTTGGGGTTGGGATACGGAATCTTTCTCTGGGGTTCGCTGGTGCTGATCGATACCGGTATGGTTGCGCCGGATCTTCTGGTGGCGGGCTTCCTGTTGCTGATGGGCGGGTATCTGGTCGATCTGCGTTACGAGGAAACGTACGGGAAGTTCGCGATGTTTGGGGTGCTGAACGGTGTGGCTTATTTGGGCAAAGCGATCATGTTCCCGCTGGGGTTCGGGTTGCTGACGATTTTGCTGTTCTCCGGCAGGATGTCGAAGCGGAGAGTGTACGGTGTTTTATTGGCTGCGTTCTTATTCCTGATAGTCTCTCTGCCTTTTGTCGCAGCGCTGTCGAAGAGCAAGGGAAGATTGACGTTTGGCGACAGTGGAAGGATCAACTATGCGGGGGGAGTGAGTCCGAACGTGCCGCCGAAACATTGGCAAGGGGAGACGGTGGGAGGCGGAGTTCCGAAACACCCGACTCGACAACTGCAGGAGCATCCCGCGGTTTTTGAGTTCGCGAAGCCGGTGGCAGGCACCTACCCCCCTTGGTACGATCCTTCGTACTGGAATGAAGGAGCGCAATGGACGTTCCGGCTGCGATCACAGATTCGGGTGCTGGTGCAGAGTGCGCGGAACTATACCAAGATGCTGGTGGGGGAGTTGGGATTGCTGGCCGGGCTGCTTATTTTTATTTTGTGGGGAGGAGCACCGACTCGAAAAGCAATCTTCTCGAACTGGCCGCTGATCGCGGCCGGGGGCCTGAGCATTGGCGCCTACTCGCTGGTGCTGGTGACGCCCCGGTATGTGGGCGGTTCCGCGGTCCTGTTGTTCGTTGCGATTCTGGCCGGGATCCGTCTGCCGAGGAAGGACCAAACTGCGCCGCTGGCACAATATGTGGCTACGGCGGTGATGGCGACGATTTTGTTTTCAATCGTGGCAGATTTGGCGGAGACGGCTTATATGAGCCTGACGGTTTACTCCGATCCGATGCAGAAGGACCAGATGAGGGCGGTAGAGGGATTACGCAACATGGGATTGCAGGCGGGTGACTCAGTGGCGCTGGTGGGTGACGGAACGACCGCCTACTGGGCGCGCCTGGGACGATTCAAGATCGTGGCGGAGATTTTTTCTCCGGAGGCGGGAAGCCGACGGTTCTGGAGCGAGCCCTGGGAACGCAGGAAGCTGGCCTATGAATGGCTGGGCCGGAGTGGGGCGAAGGTGGTAGTCGTCTGGGGTCCGCCGGAGAGCGGCATGGATCCGGGNNGTGCCTCAATTCAAGCGAGCATACAGTATGAAGTTCCCGCCATTTGTTCCCAACCATTGGGCATCGATGGGGTGGACGGATAGGACGTGACTGCCAGCTTGGCGTGGGCGCGGGCGAAAAGATCGTATACCTGCTGTTGCACTTGTGCGGAAGAGTCCCAGAATTCCTTTGAGCCGTGGCCAAGCGGTGCGGGAAAGAGGATAATACACCGCCAGGCAGATTTGGCAATAGGGCTACATGCCGCGATCATTTTGCTGCGGGCAGCCAGAGGAAGTCGGAGTGACGGTATTGCTCGAACGCCGTCAGCGCCTTGCCCGTGATTGCGGACTGGCATCGATAATTTAGCTCCCGAAGCAACTGCCATGCTTGTTCGCGACCGGCTTCGGAGCATTCGACGAACAGGACCGGTCGGGCGGCGGCGATAGTGCGGCGCATGCCTTGCAACACGTATCCCTCAGCGCCTTCAACATCGATTTTTACAAACTTTGGATAGCCGAATTCACCGGCTTCCACGAGGTCGTCGATGGACGCAGTCTGGATGCGGAGTTCAGTCGCAGCGGGATCGTTGCGATGCCAGACAAGGCTGGCCGTGGAAGCGTTTTCAGCCATTCGAATGATTGCCTCGCCCGGCTTATCTGAGGCCGCAAGGTTCAGCAGGCGCACGTGGGTGATTCCATTGATTTCAATATTTTGACGAAACGCATCGGCATTCCGCGGTACCGGCTCGAAAGCGATGACGCAGCCGGTGGGGCCGACCCGCTTGGCGAGTGACAGGGAGACGTAGCCCACGTTCGCGCCGACATCGTACACAGTGTCGCCCGCCGCAACGTGATTTCGGATCGCTTCTTGCAGGTAGGGCTCGTCGGTTCCCAAAAGATATCCCAGCTGCTCGGCCGGGGAAATGCAAATTCGGTAACCCGATGCGAGACCGCGAAGGATAGTGCGGGGTTTGGATTCACTGCCTAAGAGAAGAACGACGCACGATTTGGCCAAGCTGCGAAGGGACGACATGCCTTAATTGCCTTGTATCACGCGCTGCCGGAAGGTCGCAACCTGCGGCGTGCGTAGGATTTTTTGTGGATAAGTAGTGCGAGGAGCTGCTGGAGTTCCTGTTATGATTCCGATACTCAAAACAAGGAGTCGCGTTTCCCGACCAGGAGTTCATAGTGGCGTTTGTTCTTAGAGCAGAAGTGGATCGTCAGCCGGTTGTGTTGCCCGCGAAGGAAGCGGGGGCGATAGAAGTGTCGGTGGTCATGCCCTGCTTGAACGAGGCGGAGACGCTGGAGACTTGCATCGTCAAGGCGCAGCGTGCGCTACGGGAGGCGAACATTGCCGGCGAGGTTGTGATCGCGGACAACGGGAGCACCGATGGATCGGTGGAGATTGCGGAACGGCTGGGTGCGAGGGTGGTGAATGTTCGGGCCAAGGGCTACGGCAATGCGTTGATGGGTGGGGTCGCGGTGGCGTCCGGCAAGTATGTGGTGATGGGAGATGCGGACGACAGCTACGATTTTGGACACATCCCGCGATTTGTCGAACAGTTGCGGAAGGGCGCGGACGTGGTGATGGGCAACCGTTTCCGGGGCGGGATCGAACCGGGTGCGATGCCGTTTTTGCACAGGTATCTGGGAAATCCTGTGTTGTCGGGGGTGGGAAAACTTTTGTTTAAGAGTCCGGTGGGAGATTTTCATTGCGGATTGCGCGGGTTCAGCAAAGCGGCGTTTGGCCGCATGGGACTGCGGACCACGGGGATGGAATTTGCCAGTGAGATTGTGGTGAAGGCGAGTTTGCTGGGGCTGTCGGTTGCGGAAGTGCCGACGAGTTTGTCTCCGGATGGACGGAGCCGGGCTCCGCATCTGCGCACATGGCGCGATGGGTGGAGGCATCTGCGGTTTCTGCTGCTCTATAGCCCGCGCTGGCTGTTTCTTTATCCCGGAATCGCGTTGATGCTGGCAGGGACGGCACTGGGGCTGTGGTTGTTGCCGGCGGCAAGGACTGTGGCCGGGGTCACGTTGGACGTCCACACACTGGTGTATGCCGCGGCGTTTGTGCTGCTGGGATTTCAGGCGATCGCTTTCGCTTGTTTTACGAAAATATTTGCGATTTCGGAGGGGCTGCTTCCTCCCGATGCTGCGCTCGATAAGCTGTTCCGCTACATCACGCTCGAGGTTGGATTGGCTGTGGGGGTGGTGCTGACTATCGCGGGGCTAGGCGCTTCGGTATATGCGGTGAGCGGGTGGGGAGCACAGCACTTCGGCCTGCTGGATTATTCGCGGACGATGAGGATCGTGATTCCGGCGGCGCTGTGTTTGACTCTGGGAGCGCAAACTATTTTTGCGAGTTTTTTTCTGAGCGTGCTGGGAATGAGGCGGAGATAATGCCGTCGGATCCGTGGCGGGAAGAGCGTAGAGTAGTGGCGGGCGCGCAGCCCGCAGGACATCGGCTGAAAGGGATTTTATACCGGCTGCGCAATCCTGCGCTGGTTGGCGATACGGCGGTACGCGCGGCGACGGGGAGTTGGCATCTCATTTCGCCCTCTGAGTTTTCAAATTTATACCGGCGAGTTCGCGGGCATACCGTGTGCAGTGTGGCGCGGTTGCGCGGGCTGCACGAGGGTGTGAAGTATGTCGTGGGAAAGCATATTGAGGGCGACGTGGTGGAATGCGGATGTGCGCGTGGAGGCAGCGCCGCGCTGATGGCGTTGAGCCTGCGGCAGAGTGGAGAGCGGCGCACGCTGTGGCTGTTTGACACGTTTGAAGGGTTGCCGGCTCCAACTGCGGATGATCCGGACTACGAAATCGCCGAGCTGTTCACCGGCAGTTGCCTAGGGCGGTTGGAGGAAGTGCGGGAATTGTTCCGGGAGCAGGGAGTGGCGCAGGGGGTGCGGTTCGTGAAGGGTTTGTTTCAAGATACGATTCCGAAAAGCGCAATCGAGCGCATTGCCTTGCTGCACATTGACGGGGACTGGTATGAAAGCGTGAAAGTTTGTTTGGAACAGCTCTACGACAAGGTCGTGCCGGGCGGCATCATTCAGTTCGACGACTACGGATATTGGAAGGGTGCGCGCAAGGCAGTGGATGAATTTTTGGCGAAGCGGAAAATCAATGTGCCGTTGAAGAAGCTGGATTATTCAGGGCGATCGATACGGAAGGCCAGCGCGTAGGTGGTTCTTAAGGGGCACGTGGTGCCGTCCCTTAAGGCTTCTTAGAGAGTGTGCGAGAGACTTGCGCCGTCCCTAGCGGGACTCGGTTCCGTCTTTGCTCTTCGACCCGGTACTGCCGGGCTTTTCCATGCCACTTCGAGGGCAGGCTCTTCGGGGCTGCGATCCAATTCAACATCATCTTGTCTCGGAATTTAGTCTCGCGTCCCTATTTCGCGACTGGGGCGCATTTTGTGAGGCGAACTACGAAGTGGAGTTTTGCGCCGAAGATCCAATTGGCGGGCGGCGGATATAGACCGACATTGCTGATGAGCAAATCGGGATGGAGTCCAATTTCTTTCCAGGCTTCGCGCCACTGGCGCTCGGTCCAGTAGTTGTAGGGCAGAGCGACGCCGAACCTGGCGTTGCCGACCCAATCCATAAAGCGCAGGCGCGCACCGGCCGCCAGGCCGTTGCGATTGTGATCCTTGATGAGCAGGCAGTGCGCGCCCACCCGCCGTGCTTCGCGTAACAGGGCCGCGGGATCGGGAGTGTGGTGCAAGACGTCAGAAAAAAGTACCACATCGAAAGATTGATCGGCGAAGGGGATGTGCGATCCATCGAACATTTCGACCGGGATGTGAGTGTGGTCGCGGAGCAGCACATCGATGCCACGGACGGTGAGATCGGGCCGCCGGGATTGAAGAACAGCGGAGATAAGGCCATCGCCGCAGCCGACGTCGAGCACGCGGGCGGCGGGCGGAGCAAGCTGGGCAAACCATCCGGCGATGGTTTCGACTCGGCGGTTGAAGACCAGCTTCTCGTGCAAGACTCCGATGGCGCTCATGGAATATGCAGTGTACAACGGGACGCGGGTGAGAAAGCGAGGCAAACGCGCGATTTATGTGCCGTGTGTCGCAAGAAACGCGACCCTTTGGCGCGCTTCACTTGCTCAGGGCGGCTTTTGGTTTTCGCAAAAGACGCGCGCTCTCAGGATGACAATCGACAGGATGACAATGAAGCTGATTCAATCGCGATCGGAAATCAGAGGAACGAAGCGGACCGAGTCGCGGAGAGAGATCACGGGCTGGCCGTTCATCATGCGAATGAATTGGAGTTGTTGGGACTCGAGGGAGCCGACGGGGATGACCATGCATCCGCCTTCGCGGAGTTGAGAGAGCAGAGTGGGGGGAACATTGAGAGCGGCAGCGGAGACAAGGACGGCGTCGAAGGGAGCGTGAGCGGGGAGACCAAGTGTACCGTCGCCGGTGAACACGTGGACATTGGCATAACCCATCGCGGCAAGAACGGTGCGCGCGTTGGAAGCGAGGGCACGGTGGCGTTCGATGGAGAATACTTGCGCGGCGAGTTCTGCGAGAAGAGCGGTGACGTATCCGGAACCGGTGCCGATTTCGAGGACGATGTCGGTCGGGATGAGTTGAAGCAATTCGAGCATGACGGCGACAACGTAGGGCTGGGAAATAGTTTGATCGTCGCCGATGGGGAGAGGATGGTCATCGTAGGCCTCGGCGCGGAGGGACCCGGGGACGAATTCGTGGCGGGGAACGCGAAGCATGGCGTCGAGGACGCGCGGGTCGGTGACGCCGCGGGCGCGGAGTTGAGAGTCGACCATTAGGTGGCGGGCGGTGGTGGGGTCAGTCATAAGCAGCGGCCAGCGATCACTGCTTTTATTTCTTCCGGCGGCGGACGCGGACGTCGAAGCTGACGACGCCGTTCTGATCGCGTGTACCGACGACGGAAAGGTTGCGATTGAAATAGTACTCGCCCTGGATGATCTGCTGCGAACTCTGCGAGACGTTGGTGGAGTAGGTGAGGGAGATATTGTTGGCGAATTCCTGTTCGATGGTGATTTGCGGGGTGTTGCTGACAGGATTGGTTTCGGTGATGAGGCCCTGAGGATCAATTTTGATGTTGCTGGCTCCGAACAGTCGTTGGAATCGGCTGCTGACCGTGCTGTTCAGCGCCTGGCTGAGGATGAGCGCCGTGGCCTGATCGGTAAAAGCACTTTGACCGGACTGCTCCTGGAGTTGCGCCGATTCATCGCCGGTGCGCCCCAGAGCGAGCAGGGCAATGATGTCGGATTTTGGTAGCGGCGGTTCAGAACGGTAATTGATGTTCAATCCACGGTCGGGCGTACCGGTAATGGTGATGTTGAGATCGTAGTTGCGGACGTGCGTGGAGGCCTCGAGATTGAGTTGCGGTTCGATGGAAACCGGATTGGTGAAACTGATGTCTCCGCGATCGAGAGTGTAGCGCGTGCCGTGGAAGGTGGCCTGACCTTCGAGAATATCGACGCGGCCGAGAACAGCGGGCCGGGCAACGGAGCCGCGGAGACGGAGATCGGCGTCGCCGGAAAGGCGCGCGATGGCGGTCCGCATCTGGAGTTCGGGCGCCGTCTGGACGTGGATATCGAGTTTGATGTTGTTGAGTGGAGAATTGGCGACGGTGATGGGCGAACCCTGACGGCCACGCTCGAGGTAAGAACTGAAGTCAAAGCCGGGAGTAACGGCGATTTTGCTGATGGTGATTTCGCCGGAGACGGTGGAAGCGGAACGCGTTCCCACCCAGTGCAAATCGGCGCTGGCGGTGGAGCTTACGCCGGGGGGATAACGCAGGCGAACGTCTTTGCCGTTGGCCGTGAGATTGAAATTGAGCTGCTGATTGAGGTATGTGGCATCGCCCTGGAAAGCGAGAGTGCCGCCGCCGGTGCGGGCGGTGAGAGTCTCGATGTGGACGCGATCGCGAGTGAACACGAGAGAACCGTTGAGTTCGCTGAGACCGCTGGGGAGTGTGGCATAGGAGAGCGAGCCGTTGGCAAATGCAAGACGGCCCTGAGGGAGAGGATCGGCGAGGGTTCCGCCGATTGTCATGTTCATGGTGACGAGGCCGGAGGCGGTAAGGTCGGGGTCGAAGCTGGAAAGCAGCTTGAGATCGAGGCGGCCATCGGCGGCGAGATCAAGGGGGCGAGCGCCTGAAAGTTGCATCGAGCCATGAGCAGTGAGATCAGTTCCCTCCCCTAGCATGTGGAGTTGCCGGATATCGATGGACTGGTTCGCGAGGACCAAGCGAACGGGATCCTGGTTGTGAAGTTTGACGTTTTCAATGTCGAGGGAGACAGCGGAGAGATCGCCATTCACAATCCAGCGCGAGGGGTTGAAGAGTGGACCGTGAAGATCAAGAGATCCGGCGACGGCGGAGTGGCCGCTGAGTTGGGCACCGAGATAGGCGTGCCAAAAAGAATCGAGATCAAGCTGATCCATGCGGAAAGAAAGGTCGGCGGGATAACCGTCGCGCATCTGGACGTTACCGCTGACGAGCAGCGAGCCGCGCTGCAGGTGGGAATTGCCGCTGAGTTGAAGAGTGCTGCCCTGCGTGATCGTTTGCAGATCGAAGTCGCCGGCGAGTTCGTGATCGAGCGCGAGGTTGCGGATGTGAATCAAGGAATCAATGACGGGCGCATCCGGCGTGCCGGAGGCTTTGAGGGTGAAATCGGCGCGGCCTTCGATGGGGAGGCGATTGGAATGGATCTGGCGGACGCGGGCGAGATCGAGATTATTTCCCGCAACGTCGAGACGGAAGGCTCGGGTGACGGGATTGTAGGCAGCGCTGCCGGTGATAACGGAATCGTCGTGGAAGAGATGGATGTTATCGAGAGCGAGTTCGCCGTGGGCGAAATGGAAGTTGGAATCGAATTGCTGGATGGACTCACTGTAGGCGGAGGCGCGGTTGAGATGGATTTGACCGTCGCCGCGAACTTCGGATTGGGTGCCTGCGGCTTGCAGGAAAAGATCGGCGGCGCCGGTGATGGGATAGTTGTATCCAGCAAGCGCTTGCATGATGGCGAGGTCCGCGTTGAGCAGATTGGCGCGGATAGCGAATTGACTATCGGCAGTGAAATGGCCGTGGTCGAGGGTGGAGGAGGCGTCGAACTCAGAGGAAGTTTCGTCGCGACGCAGAGTGGCGCCGTGCAAAGCGATGGCATGGAAAGAAAGTTGGAGCGAAGTGGAGAGAGAATCCCAGTGCGTTTCAAGCGGATGAGTCTTCGCGGTGGCAGGGATGTTGATATCGAAATTATCTACCTGCAGACTGCCCGCAAGTTGCGGAGAGGAGAATTCGCCGGTCAGGTTGCCATTGAAGGTGGCGCGTCCGTTGAGCACGACGGGAAATAGAGCGGGGCCGCGCACGACGGCGACGAAAGGCAGCCAGTCGATCAGACTGGACGTGGAAACAGAGAGATGGAGAGCGGAACTGGTGGACAAGTTGCCAGATGCCTGGACGTGGCTGGTGGGCGTGGTCAAGTTGAACTGCGGGAGATCGAGGGTATCGGTGCCCGCATGGTAGACGCCCGTGGCATGGGCGGTGAGCGATAGTCGCGCGGGGTGCTCGGGCGGAGTGGCATCGAGGGCGAAGTCGATTTCGGCGTCGTGGCGAGTTCCCTTCCACCGAGTTTCGATGGTGCCGGAAGCCAGGGATGCGAGATGGAAATCAGGGAGCGGGTGAGAACGGGCATTGAGCGCGAGGGCGAGATCTTCGACCGAAATGTCGTGCAGGCGTAGAACGATGAGTGCGCTCTGAATGGCGGACGGCTTGGGTCTGGCAATGGGCTGGCGGGATTTATTTGGGGGTGGAGTGGCAGAAATTGTGGCGGTCTCCAGATTTTTTCTGGCTGCGGACGAAAGCTGCTGATCGGGAGCGAGCCACTGATTTAGTTCGGCATCACCGGTGAAGCTTCCCGAGAAAATCTTACCTTGTAGTTTAGAAAGTTTCAGTTGTTGATCGCTGACCGAGTAGCCGCTGGTCAGGGCTGCTTTGGAGAAAGCAATCTGATCGTCCTGCCAGGCGAGATCGCGAAGGGTGAGCAGTCCGTTGGAGGCAAACTGATCGATTGACCAGTTGCCTTCGCCTTTGAGGTCGAGCAGTCCGGCGCGAAGCTCGCGACGGCGCGAAATGGAAGCTGCTTCGGTGAGATCGA
>PKVZ01000199.1 GCA_003131635.1 Acidobacteriaceae bacterium | reverse complement strand
TTCCCGGAACTTTCATCTTGACTCAGAGACGGGGGCGGCGGAGAATCAACCCCTCCCCTGGTTCGCGCCTATCGTTCGCGCGAGAAATATGCTGCTTGCGCAAAGGCGGGACCATCTCACGGAGGTCTGCTATGCCGCGGCACACATCCACGGATTCGTCCTTGAAGTCACTTAATAAGTCACGCAACGCAACCCCGTTAACCTCGGCTATGGAGAAGAAGCTCTCGGGATATGCGATTTTAGCCGCCGCGAGTGGAGTGGCCATGCTCGCGCTGGCGCCAAGTGCAGAAGCCAAGGTTGTCTATACGCCCACACACCAGAAATTGCGGTAGTGGCCCAGTTTGAATTTATTCTCCTACGAGGCCGTCATCCCGAAACGCGGCGTACTTCAGCCGCGTGAGGGACCTCCCATAGATACGGCGAGTGAGAGATCCTTCGTTCCGCATGAAAAACGGCTGCACTCAGGATGACCCCGAGCTATAGGCCGAAAAATTCAAATTGAGCCACTACCGGTCCGATGCGGGGATGGATATCCCTGGGGGAGGATGGTGTACTACAGGTTGGAAGCGTCGGGACGGGCTTTCATCACCGAAAGTAGGATGCGCCAGCCGCTACCTTAGAGTTTCTGTTAGCGAATGAAACGCTTTGACCTCCTCCGACACTATCTACTAGCTCTGGGCAACGGCATCGCCGGGCGGTCATTAATCCGGCAAAAGAAACGCGCGATGTGTTTTGCTCCCGAGCGAGATGAGAAGGAGGAATCTATGGCAGATCACAAGTTCGAATTTACTTTGTCGGGTGTGAACCTTTCTGACGAGCAGAAGAACAAGATCTCGTCGGAAATTGCGAGTGTTGTCACTCGCGCGGTGGTGGGCGATTCGCCGGCCGCTTTGCGTACAGCGATGTGGAGCCTGGTCAACATTCATGGCGGCAAAATGGTGCCAGATGCTGAAGGCCGCCCACAGACCAAAACCTAGCCGCAGACCAGACAGCATGTAGCTGTGATGGATTCCGCCGATGAGCACCCAAAAAACCGCATTCACGTGTCCGAGCGCGCCCCCAGAGCCGGGCTCGGTCTTGCTGGGAGTGGTCGCGGCTCCCGGCCAAATCGTATATATCACCCCAAACCCTCCGGTATCCTCGGAGATGCTGGATACATTCCAGAAAAACGGCATCGTGCCGGAGAACAGGCTGCGCTTCGCCGGCCCCTGCATGGAGCACCGCTGCATGCAGTGGGCGGGAAGCCGATGCGGGCTTATTGACCGCGTGGTGGAGCATTTCGGGCCGGGGGGCGACCGAGACCCCCTGCCGAAGTGCGGCATTCGCAACACCTGCCGTTGGTTTGCGCAGCAAGGACGCGCGGCTTGTGACTCCTGTCCAGAGGTGATCCGCAAACCGGCCGGCACTTAAATCATGACGAGCGATTGCCTGGAGCAACTGGCGTCTCTTCAGCTTAGCTGATGGGATAACGCACTCGTTTGCTCGAGCCGTCTTACCCGAGCGCTTTCCGGCGCCAGAGGCCAACCCGGGAGATCCCATAGCCAAGCGGAGCACGTTTCATACGAAATCTCCCGCTTAATGCGCATTCGGAATGCGAACGTTCGGGGCTTTCCCCGCTCCCTTCGTGATGTTCTTGCACTGCTCGCCTGGAATGCTGCCAGCGTCACCAAAAGCGACCGAGAATGCGTCGCAAAGCAGAGGCGCTCCGCCGTTGCCGCTGAAGGTCAGCGGATTGTAGAAGCCTCCGCCGCTCAAATTCTCCTCAAGAACGCCTTCTTCCGTATTGTTCGAGACGGTCATGTCAAAGATGATGAGGTCGCCCTTCACGCTGGAGCGAATTCCCGGGCCAGTATTGCCGCTGACCGACGTCCCGCTGCCGATCGTGAGTGACGAACCTTCCAGCGAAATGCCGCCGCGGGCGCCCGCATCCGCGTTCGCGCTGCCGTTCTTGGTAACCACATGCGGTCCGTACATTTGCGCAGCCGACGATTGGCTCAGCGCCATTCCTACGATGGAATGGCCTGCGATCATGGTGAAAGTATTTTTTCCCTGCGAGTCAACTCCCGAATAGAACGTGATGGACGACGCGCCATTTACCGAAATGCCGGTGCTGGCATTGTTCGCAATGTAGAACGCGCTGTAGAGGGTGGCCGAAGCCGCGTCGTTCATGCTTATCCCATAGTTATTGTTTTCAATTACGCCAGGCGTGGCTGCTTCTCCGCCGAAGAAGAGAAGCCGGCCACCATCCATACTGATGCCCGAGCCGGCATTTCCGGAAATTGTCGCCACACCAAAATTCAACTGCACGAGCGAGCCATCGATGGCCAAGCCGCCATTCCCATTCCCGTTTCCGCCAGTGCCGAATCCATTCCCGGTGATGCTAATACGTTGCGTGGGGTACGTTCCCATCGTCATCTGCGCCTCATTCCCGACAAAGATGCCCTCAGAGGCGTTGTTCGTGAAGCTCGAATTCTGCACCACAAGCTCCGACGCCATGTCCACATCCATTCCGTCCGCCACACTGTTCTGCACCGAGCAATTCTGCACATTGACGGCGCTCGATGAGGATGTGATGTATACCGCTGGCGAACCTCCCTCAATGATGAGATTGTCGAGGGTAACGTTGTGGGATCCGGAGATTAACAAAGTGATGCCCGGCGGGTTGGCGGCGTTGACGATGGTGGCAACGTGTCCGCTGGCAGCCTGAATGGTGAGCCGGTCGAACTGATAGACATTCACGTTTTCATTGCACGTTCCGCCGACTGTGATGGTGTTGGGACCTGTCAGAGAGAGCGTCGCCAAGGCGGCAGTGATGCTGTGAAAAGCGCTGCCATTCGCGCCCGTACAATCAACCGTGACATTGGCGGCGAAGGCAGGCAGAGAGGACAACAATGCAAAACAAAAAAAGTTTAAGAGGAGCGCACGGCGAAGGCAAAGGCGAAGAGCGGACATACGAGCCTCCAGAGCGGACCGATTGTGGAAGCGGACGAGAAGGCCAGAACAACGGCAACGGCGTCACGCACTATAGTTCGCACGGAACCTTATGTCAACTGGAAGTTGGTTAGTTGGCGAGTGTCCTAAGGCCTGAGTCCTAAGGCTTTCATCCTACGGTTTGAGCGAATTCCCCATCATCAAGGCAAACAGCAGAGGAAGATAAATCACCGTAGCCTGCAGCACGTGCCGTGCCAGCATCTTCGATCGCGGAGCGCTAATCGGCATCTTCAGGAACGCGAGTCGCGCTCCGAAATAAAATAGCGCGATGCCGAGCACCACGGCTCCCACCATATAAATCTTTCCCGCCATCCCGAAAACACTGGGCAAAACACTCAGCGGAATCAAAATCAACGAATAAGCAACGATGCGGCGCGCCGTGGAGCGTCCATCTTCCTCGACCACCGGCAACATGCGAATTCCACCCGCCGCATAGTCTTCACGGTAGAGCCAGGCGATGGAAAAGAAGTGCGGGAACTGCCAGACGAACAAAATCGCAAACAGAATTAACGTTCCCCATTCGAGTTGGCCGCGCGCCGCGGTCCAGCCTAAAACTCCGGGCATAGCTCCTGGAAAAGCGCCCACGAAGGTGCAGATCGGCGAGATCTTTTTCAGCGGCGTATAAGCGGCAAGATAAACCACCGACGTGAGGAAGGTCAGCAATCCGGTAAGCGGATTGGTGAAGATCGCCAAATAGATTGACCCGCCCAGCGTCGCAACCAGGCCGGCAGTCGTGGCATGGAGCAAACTCATGCGGCCCGTCGGCAGCGGACGTTGCGCCGTTCTCCGCATGTGCCCGTCCACCTTATATTCCATCACCTCATTCAGCGCCGCCGTGCCGCTCGACACCAGGCCGATTCCCAGCAGGGCGTGAAAAAGGCCCCAGGAGAGCGACGAAACTCCGGCTTTCTGCGCACCAAAATAGTAACCGCACCATGCGGTCATTACGATCAATGTGGTGACGCGGGCCTTCATCAATTCGGCGTAGTCGCGCAGCAGTGAGCTGGCTTGCTTGCTATGGAGTGACATGGTTGGCGTTATCGCGCTCATTGGATAATTGATGGTGTGGTTGTCCTACCACTCTTTGCGTACTCGGACCAACTGAGCGTAACGAGTTTAGCAAAGATGGCAGCTCCCACAAAGCCGCCGAGAAACCCCGGATTGCATAGGTACTATTATGGCTTTGGAAAGTCAAGTCCAAAACGCGGAATCACTATACAACGATCCAAATATTAACGATCCAAATATTATATTATTGTCCACTCAGTGTGAAGTTCACCTGGATTTGCGTTTCCACTCCCACCGGTTTGCCATTCAACAGGTAGGGGCGATATTTCCATTGTTTCACCGCATCCATGGCGGCCGGAGCCAGCAGCGGGTGGCCTGAGATCAGGCTGAGGCTTTCAACCTCGCCAGCCTGATTAATCCGCGCCTTCAACACTACGGTTCCTTGGATTCTCGCGGTTCGCGCCGTATCAGGGTAAATTGGCGGCACCTTGCTGACGATGAGACCCTCAGAGACACCCTGAGAAATGCGCACCCATTGTCCAGCCTGTGTTCCCGCAGGCTGCGATGTTCCGGAAGATGCTGCCGAAGAAGAGTTGGACTGCGGAGGGGCGCTGTTGGAATGAATGGTAAGCTCCGGAGCTTTCTCCTCCACAAC
>PKVZ01000149.1:13275-14166 GCA_003131635.1 Acidobacteriaceae bacterium | reverse complement strand
CTGTCCCGGCGAGGTCTCGCTCGGCGAAATTTTCAAATCGCTGTAGGAGAACTTCGTATACGACAGACCGTAGCCAAACGGAAACAGCGGCTCTACATTTTGCTTGTCGAAATATCGGTAGCCAACATAAATGCCCTCCGCGTAATCCACCTGCAAATTCTCCCCAGGATAATGTCCATACGCCGGCGAATCCTTCCACTCCTTCACAAAGGAAACCGGAAGTTTTCCTGACGGATTTGCCTGCCCGAACAGAACATCGGCGATCGCATTCCCGCCTTCCTGCCCGCCGTACCACATGTCCACAACGGCGGGAACCTGCGCAATCCACTTGGACATAATCACCGGACCCCCAGCGTTGATCACTACCACGGTGTGCTGATTCACTTTTGCCACTGCCTCGATCAGGTCGTCCTGCCCGCCCGGCAGATCGAGCGACTTGATGTCGAAACCTTCCGACTCAAGTGCCGGAGACCTGCCCACCACGATGACGGCCGCGTCCGCCTTCGCTGCGGCGTTCACCGCTTCATTTCTAAGCTGCTCGCGCGCCTCCGCCGTATCTTTGCTCGGGTCTTCGCCCTCCATGGCGACGCCCAAAACATTGCTCACCTGCACGCCCTGTCCCGCCCGGTCCTGAATCCCCTTTAGCGGAGTCACCGAATATTTTGGACTGACCAGCGAACTGCCGCCCCCACCGGTCCTGGCTACGGCAGCATTCGGTCCAATCACCACCAGTGAGTGAATCTTCGCCGCATCGAGTGGCAGCAAATCGCCGCCGTTCTTAAGTAGGTTCTTCAGCAGAACGATGCTCTCGGTCGCCGCCTTGCGCGCCACCGCCCGCTGCTCCGGCGTATCAATGTCGCCGACGCCGACGCCGCCCGCGCTATGCGGCTT
>PKVZ01000149.1:0-13231 GCA_003131635.1 Acidobacteriaceae bacterium | reverse complement strand
CCTGCCGTGCTGTAAGTGCTGCCCCAGTCCGACACTACGAACCCTTTAAAGCCCCACTCTTTTTGCAGCACATCTTTCAACAGGAAAGAGTTTTCCGCGCAGTACACGCCGTTCAGCTTGTTATAGGCGGACATCACAGACCAGACGCCGGCTTCCTCAACCGCCGCTTTGAACGCTGGAAAATAAATTTCGTGCAAGGCGCGCTCGCCCACCACCGCATTAATTCGATGTCGTTCGAACTCCTGATTGTTCGCGGCAAAATGCTTGACCGTCGCAATCACGCCTTCCCCTTGCACTCCCTTGATGTAAGCCACCGCCAGGCGCCCCGTGAGATAGGGATCTTCGCCGTACCCCTCGAAATTTCTTCCCCACAGCGGCGTACGGTTAATGTTCACCGTCGGACCCAAAATCATATCTCGTCCCAGAGCTTTCACTTCCTGTCCAATCGCCTGCCCCTCGTTTCGCAGCAGATCGGTATCCCAGGTCGCGGCCATCGCCACTCCCGCAGGAAAGGCAGTCGTGGTCACTTTGTTCCCGCCCTCCTTATTAGTCTCGGAAGAAGGTCCAGCCCACGACCTTATTCCAATCGGCCCATCGGCCATTTTTATGGAGGGGATGCTGAGCCGTTCATTGGCCACGCTCTGCATCCAATCGGCTCCGCTCAGCATGGCAACTTTTTCCTGCAACGTCATCCGCCCCAGCAGATCTTGAACCCGTTGCTCCGCCGGCAGGCTGGCGTTTTTATACGCTGGGATCTTCGAACCGCTTGGGTTCTGGGCAATGCTGAATACCGCCGGAAATAAAATCACGACCAGAAAAAGTAATCGCCTCATCGTTTTCCCCTCGAGAGAATAGGGTAGTGGCTCAACCTGAAATCTTCTACCATTACACCCTCCGGGTCATCCCGAAATCCCGCGTCTTCACCAGCGGGACGAGGGATCTCCCGTGCGCACACAGCCGCCCCTTTCAAACTGAGCCACTACCGAGAATCCGGATCATTGTACGAAACAAGTGCAAGCAATGCGACGCCTGCAATGGAGGCGGGAATGATTGACTATGCTTGGACGATTGCGGAATTGATGGGCGAAAACTAAGCGTCATCCCGAAGTCCCGCGTTTTTACCAGCGGAACGAAGGATCTCCCGTGCGCACGCAGCCGCCCCGTCTTCCCGTTCTACCCTGTGTTCCTCTGTGTCCCCTGTGTTAAAGGTTTTCTCCGCCGGAAACCAACTCCCGCCGNNTTCAGCGTGTAATCCATCACCATTCGATCCGCATTGAAGCGCCATCCCAGCGTGCGTATGGTTCGCTTCATGCGCTTGATCCAACCCCGCGGCAGACCATCGCGATCGCGCTGGTAATACAACGGAATCACTTCCTCCCGCAGCGCACGGTGTAAGTCTTCTGCATCCCGCGTGTCATGGACATTCATGTCGGCATGCGTTCTGCCCGTCCCAATCGCGAATCCATTCATGCCGTCGTAAGCCTCGGCCCACCAGCCATCGAGAACGGAAAGATTCAGCCCCCCATTCAACACTACCTTTTGGCCGCTCGTGCCCGAGGCCTCCAGNNACGAACTTGTCTCCGAACTGCGGAGTGCGCATCAATTCCGCAATCTGCTGCAGCACCCGCTTCCCCGGCTCGTCGTTGGGATGCGCCTTCCCGGCAAAAACAAACTGTACCGGACGTTTGGGATCGTTCACCATTAAAGCCAAACTCTCAATGTCCCTCAGCAGCAGGTTGGCTCTCTTATAAGTCGCAAACCGCCGCGCAAATCCAATGGTGAGCGCATCCGGACTCAGTACCTTACCCAGTCTCAACAACGCCTCTCTGGCTTCGCCGCGCCGCTTGGCTTGCTCCACCGCCCGCCGGCGCACAAACTCCAGCAGCCGCGATTTCAAGCTCAGATGCGTCTCCCAGAGTTCGCCGTCATCCACATCCTCAATGCCTTCCCAGATGCGCGCCTCGCTACTGTGCTCGTGCCAATTCGTTCCCAGATGCCGGTCGTACAGCCGGAACATCTGCGGCGACAGCCACGATGGAACGTGAACTCCATTGGTGATGTGCCCGATCGGCACTTCGTCCTCCGGCTTGCCCGGACAAAGCCCCGTCCACATCCTGCGCGATACTTCTCCGTGCAGCGCCGACACTGCATTCGCCCGCCGCGATAGCCTCAAGCCCAGCACCGTCATACAAAAAGTCTCCTGCTGGTTGCTCGGTTTCTCCCGCCCCAAACCCATCAAAGTATCCTGCGACAGCCCCATTTTGTCGCGCAGCGGCCCCAGATGCTCTTCAATCACATCCGCATCAAAGCGGTCGTGACCCGCAGGCACCGGTGTGTGAGTGGTGAACACCACTTCCCTCGAAACCCGCGGCACCGCGCTGTCGAATGCGATCCCTTCTTCCTGCATGCGACTGTTCAGCGCTTCCAGCACGGCAAATCCGCTGTGCCCTTCGTTCAGGTGCAGTACTCCGGGCGTGATGCCCATTGCCTTGAGCGCGCGAAACCCTCCCACGCCCAGCAACAACTCCTGCCGGATTCGAGTCCGCGCATTTCCTCCATAAAGCCGCGAGGTCAGCTTGCGATCATCCGCCGCATTACCTTCCACATCGGAATCGAGCAGAAACAAGTCGCACCGTCCCACTTTCACCCGCCAGACTTTGGCATGAATCGCACCTTTGCGAGTCTCGATTTCCACCTCTACCGGCCGTCCGTTCTTCCCGATCGCGGCCTGGAGTGGTAATTGATTTACGTCCGTCTCCAGATATTCTTCCTCCTGCCACCCCGTACGATCCAGGCGCTGCCGAAAATATCCTTGCCCGTAAAACAATCCGATCCCAACCAGCGGAATCCCGAGATCGGAAGCGCTCTTGATGTGATCCCCGGCCAGCACTCCCAGTCCTCCGGAATAAACCGGCAGCGATTCGTGTATCCCAAACTCCGCCGAAAAATATGCCACCGGACGTGGCCGCAACACTCCCGCGTACCTCGTTCCCCAGGTGCGGTCCGCATTCAAATATTCCTGCAACCGGCGATATGCATAATTAATGCGGCTGTGCAGCACCAGTTCCGCCGCGCGGCTTTCCAGTTTCGCCAACGGCAGCTCCGCCAGCAACGAAACCGGATTCTGGTTCAGCTGCCTCCACCGCACCGGATCCAGATCGCGAAACAAACTCGCCGTATCATGGTCCCAACTCCACCACAGATTGCGTGCCAGCGCGTAAAGCCGTTCCTGCGCCGGCGCAATAAAGCGATCCAGCGTCCGCGCTTCGCTCACCACCGGCCCCACCTGCGCCGCCAGTTCGGTCAGCATCCCGATTTCGTCCCCGCCGAAAAGCCGAGGCTCCATCGTCTGCACTACCAGCACCCCCTGTAGAATTCCGCGGTCGATCAGCGGCACTCCCAGGAACGACTGATACTCGTCTTCGCCCGCTTCCGGAAAATATTTAAATCGCGGATGCGTGTGCGCTTGCTCCACCGCCACCGGACGCACCTGTTCCGCCACCAGTCCCGCCAGCCCCTCATGGATTGCCATGCGCAGATGGCCAATACATTCCCGCCGCAAACCCACCGTTGCCGCCAGCACCAGGTTCGCTCGATCCGGCTCCAGTAAATAAGCCGAACAAACGTCCGTATCGAATCGCTTGGCAATCAATGCCACCACGTTCATCAGCGTCTCGGCGGGTTGACCCTCCTCTGCCGCAAGATTAGCGATCTCCTCCAGAGTGAGGACGTCAGCCACGCCGTGCGCATTTTCTGTCAAATCCATATCTCGATCTTCGTTATGTTTCTCTTCCACTCCCAGGCTCTCTGGTTCCATTGAATTCGACCCCTGCGGGTCAAGTCGTCCTTTCCACATCATTACGTTTGAATAATCCCTTACCAGCATACGACAAAGCACACGCCCGCGACCAAGTCGCGTTCGTATGCGCCTGCCCTTAATTCCAACACCTAACTTTAGATGCGCCCCACACCCTCACGCCCATCGAAATTATCGATGCCCCGCATTAGCATCCTCTCCATAAGCCGCCGCTAATGCACTCTTCCACCCGCCCATACTTTCTGCGACGCTATCCACCGGTCTACCTTTTCCTCCAAAACATCCAGCGGCAGGCCGCCCTGGTCGAGCACCGCATCGTGAAATGCTCGTATGTCGAACCCGCTTCCCAGTTCATGCCGTGCCCGTTCCCGCAACTCCAGGATTTTCATCTGTCCCAGCTTGTACGAAAGCGCCTGCCCCGGCCACGCTATGTACCGGTCCACCTCGGTCTGAATGCTCTGTTCATCTATGGCCGTATGCTTGCGGAAAAAATCCACCATCTGCTCCCGCGACCAGTGTTTGTAGTGCACCCCCGTATCCAACACCAGCCTCACCGACCGCCACATTTCATTTTCCAGCCGCCCGTAGTCGCTGTAAGGATCCTGGTAAAACCCAACTTCTTTGCCTAGGCGCTCCGCATAAAACGCCCAACCCTCCGCATAAGCGTTGTAGTAAACCCCAAACTTGCGGAAGGCCGGCAGGTCGGTGAGTTCGTTTGCGATCGAGAACTGCAAATGGTGCCCGGGAACGCCTTCGTGATAGGCAATCGCTTCCACATTCAACAGCAATCGCTTCGGCGGATCATACTCGTTCACGTTGATTCGGCCGGGAAGGGAATTGTCTCCCGCCCCAATGCTGTAGTCCGCCGGAACCGCGTCCGCACTGCGATAGGTCTCCATCGGCACCACCACCAGTTTATTCTTCGGCCGCCGGCCAAACAGTTGCGGCAGTTTCTCGTACATCTGATCCGCGTAATGCTGGTAGAGATCGAGCAGTTGCTGCCCCGATGTCGCATAGAAATGGCGATCGTTCCGAATATGCTCGTTGAACGTTTTCAGATCGCTGAATCCCTGCTGCTGCGCGATCGTCAGCATATCGCCTTCAATTTCACTCACCTGCTTCAGCCCCATTTGGTGAATTTCTTCAGGGCTCAAATCCGTCGTCGTCATGGTCCGAACTGCAAACCGGTAGCGCGCATCTCCCTCCGGCAGCGCCCAAACCCCCAGTTCCGTGCGTCCCTTGGGAGCATATTCAGTTCGCACGAATGCCGCGAACTTCCCATAAGCGGGCGATACTTCATTCCTCACGGCGGCGAGAATCTCTTCGCGCAGGCGCTTTTGCTCGACCTCGGAAATCTCTTTGGAAAACTTAAGCACCGGCTGGCTAAAAGGACTCTTCTCCGGCGTATCGTCGGCAATTTTCTGCGCCTGCGCCCCCACCTTCTCCAAAAGATATTTTGGCGGCATCACATGGTCGCGCATCCCCAACCGCATGTCTTCCGTGACCTGGTCGAAAACCCGCGGCAGCTGATGCAGGCGCGACAAATAGTCTTCGTAATCTTTGACCGACCGGAACGGAGTATCGCTGGATAGTCCCGCGTACGCTAAGTGAGGCCCGTCGAACTGCGTCGCCGGCATTTCCCAGTCCTTGAATTTCGCCGATTCAATTTCCTCCCGCAGGCTGCGTACCATGAGCGCCTTGTTCAATTTTTCGGACTCGGGAAAATCTGCGGTGTCGATCGCTTCAATGCGGGCCAGCATTTCTTCGCTGTGCTGCAAGTCGTCGGCAATAAACTTTGCCGAGTAATCGCTCAGCCGGTCGCTGTAGCGATTGTCACCCGTGTGCGTTGCCAGTTCCGGATGAACTCTCAGCTGATACTCCCAGTCTTCCTTAAGCGCGCTATTCAGTTGCGCACGCCGGGTTTCCGTCGGCGTTTGCCCCAGCGCTGCGGAGATGGCCATAGCCGTGAATCCTAGCGACATAACTGCCGTAGAGAAATAACACATAGCGGCGGAACCTCTTTTCTCGCAGACCTTTTCGGAAAAATTCGACAGCGCGTGGAAAGTGTACACCGCCGCCGCAGCCATCACGATGAGTGATCCCTGACAGATTCGGGACAACCCGCCGTATCGATTCACTGTCTAAACTGCAGGAGGAGAAAACATGGCAGGGAAAAAGAAAAGTTCAGCAAGAAAATCAGGCGGCCGTAAGTATGGGCAAGCGGCGAGCAAGAGCGTGGAAAGCGCCATGCGTCGCAAGAAAAAAGGCACGCTAAAGTCCGGCCCCGGCGGCAAGGGCGGTACCGTAAAGAGTCGCAAGCAAGCCATCGCCATCGGACTTTCCGAAGCCCGCGAAAAAGGCGCCAAAGTTCCAAACAAAAAGAAGGCCGCCTAGGGAAATGCTCATGTTGATAGAACTGCTCATGTGGGGACAGCCGCCCTCGGCTGTCCCGTCGAGCGAAGCTCGACGCTTTCTTCGTCACACCCGCAAACCCGCACATTACCAGGACATTCGTAAATCGCAATTCAGCGGGTGTAACACGAGTCACAAGTCACACGAATGACTCCCTTCGTGATGCTTAGTGTCCTTCGTGGGCCCCCGCCTTTCGTCTTCACACGGAAATCACTTTTTCCTCCAAATCCTTCTCCGCCTGAGCCACACCCTCAGGCCGCCCCAAATCCCGCCAGTAATACTCGTCAGCGCGAAATGACACGATCTTTTCACCCTGACCGGCGAGGCGCAGGTAAGCATCAATGATCGAGAACGCCCCCCGTTCGCTCATCATCGCAAAAAGACGCGACGAAATAACATGCACACCGGAAAAAGCCAGCGCCTCTGGTTGCTCACAAGCTCTCACCAACTGAGGAATCTGCTCTCGTCCCGGCCGGCGCCCGCAAAGTCGAGCGTCCTCATCGAACAGCAAGTATCGCGATGTTTCTCGCTTCTGTACCGCCAGCGTGGCCAGCGCCTGACGCTCATTGTGAACCTGCACCATCCGTTCCACATCGATCGTGCTGATCACGTCCACATTGTGTAGAACAAACGGCTCATCTCCACCCCCGCCATTGTCCAAAAAAAAATGCGCCGCCTTCTTCAATCCACCACCGGTATCCAGCAACTCCTCCTCGCGCGAAACTTCAATTCGCATCCCGAAGTTATTATTCCTTTTCAGATACTCCACCACCATGTCGGCAAAGTGATGCACATTGACGATCACCTCTCGAATCCCAAACCCGCGCAACCGGGCAAGCGTAATCTCCAGCAGCGTCCGCCCGCCCACTTCCACCAGCGCCTTGGGACGATCGTTCGTCAGCGGCCGCAATCGCGTTCCCAGCCCCGCCGCCAGAATCATCGCTTTCATTGCGCCGGCGTCTCCAGTTCGCGATGCCGCAGCACCACCTCCACTCCATTCCTGCCGCGCAACCGCTTCGCCACCTGCTCCGCCAGAAACACCGACCGATGCTGCCCGCCCGTGCAACCAAACGACACCATCAGATGTTTAAATCCGCGCTTCTGATAGCTATTCACGCTGGCATCCACCAGCGACATCACGCTCGCCAGAAAGTGGTGCACACCCTCCTGCTGATTCAGATACTCAATCACCGCTGCATCTTTCCCCGTCAGCGCCTTGAATCGCTCTTCCCGCCCCGGATTCGGCAGGCTCCGTCCATCGAAAACAAACCCGCCCCCGTGTCCGCTTTCGTCCTTCGGCATTCCGCGATGAAATGAAAAACTTAGAATCCGCACCGTCAGGTTGTCCGCCTCGGAGGCCAGTCCCTGCAACTTCTCCGAGGCCAGCATGCTGTTGAACGCGCCCATCAGCGTGGGCAACGCAATCGGCAACTTCACGTTGTGCAGCAGCCAGCGCAGATTCTTCAGCGCGTACGGCACGCTCTGCAAGAAATGCGCCTTGCGCTCGTAAAACCCGCGAAATCCATAAGCCCCCAACGCCTGCAGAATCCGCACATAAACGTATGCATAAAAATAATGCAAAAAAGCTTCGCGCCCGATCCCGCCGAAATCACCCAGCCTCTCGATATACAGATCCAGCAATTGCTGTCGCAACAGCGGCGGCAAATCGGCCTTCGCATCGTAAAGCAGCGAAGCGATGTCGTACTGCAGCGCCCCCTTGCGCCCGCCCTGATAATCCAAAAAAAACGGCTCCCCCTCGCACAGCATAATATTTCGGGACTGGAAATCCCGATACATAAAATAGTCCCGGTCGGCGCTCAACAAAAAAGTCGTCAAGCTGTCGAAATCGTCTTCCAGCGCCTGTTCGTTGAATGAAATTCCGGCGAGCCTGAGAAAGTAATATTTGAAATAATTCAGATCCCAAGCAATCGACTGCCGGTCGAAACTTCCCCGCGGATAGCAAACGCTGTAGTCCAAATCGCGCCCCGCCTCAATCTGAAAGCGGGGAAGCACCGCCACCACCTTTCGGTAAGCTTCCACCGCCGCCGGCGCGATGTTCTCTCCCTCGCGATTCTTGCTGAGAAATTCAAACAGCGTCGTATCCCCGAAGTCTTCTTCGAGATAAGCCCCGTGCTCCAAATCCTCCGCATAAATTTCCGGAACCGGCAGCCCGTGCCGCCGAAAATGCCGGGAAAATTCCAGAAAAGCCGCATTCTCTTCGCGCACGCCATACAGAATTCCAATCGCGCTCACCGAACCGCTCGCTAGCCGGATAATCTTCCGTCCCGACCCGCCCAACTCTCCCTGCAGCGGCTGAATCCGCTCCGGTGCGGATCGAAACCGCTCCTCAAACAGCTTCTTCAGAACGTCCATAGTTTGATCTGCCCATCAACCGCAACCCCCCAAAGATAACATCGAAGCCCGAATGATAACGTTATGCCCGCCGCTCAAGTAAAATGAGAATTCTTCGTGAACCTTAGTGCCCTTTGTGGTTGAAGGTTTTTTCTTTGCGCTCATATGACCGACCGCCTCTACTACCACGATTCATTCCTCTACGACTTCGACGCCGAAGTCCATTCAGTCCTCGAAACCCCGCGTCCCGCGCTCGTTCTCGACCGCACCGCCTTCTATCCCACCAGCGGCGGCCAGATTCACGACACCGGATGGCTTGCCCCTGAAAACTCCGCCGTCAAATTCCGCGTCACCGAAGTCGCCGACGCCGAAAACGGCCACGTCATCCACTACCTCGAAGCCCCCATCAAAGATGTTCAGCCCGGAACCCGCATCCACGGCCAAATCGACTCCGCCCGCCGCCGCGACCACATGCAGCAGCACTCCGCCCAGCACGTTCTCTCCGCCGCCTTCCTTCGCCTCTTCAACATGCCCACCGTCTCTTTCCATATGGCCGATGATTACTGCTCGATTGATTTGCAGATCGACGATCTCGACACCCCTGCGCTCTCCCCGGATCAAATCGAATCCGCCGAACGCCTGGCCAACGAAATCGTCCTCGAGAATCGTCCCGTCGATATCCGCTTCGTCACTCGCGACGAAGCAACCAGCCTCGGCCTGCGCAAACTTCCTCCCGCCGACCGCAACCAACTTCGCCTCGTCGACATTCACGATTTCGATCTCACCGCGTGCGGTGGAACCCACGTCGCCCACACCGGCCAAATCGCCAGCCTCCTCCTGCGCAAAACCGAAAAAGTTCGCCACGGATACCGCGTCGAATTCGTTGCCGGCCTGCGCGCCGTCGCCACCGCCCGCCGCGATTTTTCCACCCTCACCGCCACCGCCGCACTCTTTTCCTCCCACATCTACGACCTTCCCGAGCAAGCCCGCAAGTCGCTCGATGAAATCAAATCCCTGCGCAAACAACACGAGCAATCCCTCGACGATCTCGCCGCCGCCCAAGCCGCCACCCTGCTCGCCGAGACCCCTGCAACCAGCGGCCGCAAAATAATCCTGCGCACTTTCGCCGATCGCGACCTCGCCTACATCAAACTCCTCGCCCAGAAACTCACGCGTCAGTCCTCCTCCATCGCCCTGCTCGCCTCTGGCTCGCCGCAACCCGCGCTCGTCTTCGCCCAGTCCGCCGGCCAACCCTACGACATGGCCGCGCTCCTGAAAAAAACCATCGCTCCATTCGGCGGACGCGGCGGCGGCAGCAAAGACCTAGCCCAAGGCGGCCTGCCTCAATCCACCGACCTCGCCGCCGTCCTCACCGCCGCCGCTGAATCGCTGAGCCTCTAGGGTTTTCCTCCCAGCAACTGCCACTCCTCGCGGTACAAGTTGTATTTCGAGGGACTGCCGGACTTCGGATACAATCTCAGGCTTTTGGCCTTGCGAAAAAGCCTGACCGGCAACACATACCACAAATCCTCCGGCACGATGTAGGCCACTAGCACATCGATCTCCTTCAGGCTGTAACTTTTCTTGCGTCGACTACCGTGGGCGCAAAACATGTATCCGCCGTATTTATTGGCTCGGGATGCTGACTTGACCTGCACCCTCCACAGGCTGCTACCCGAGTCCACAATCAAGTCATACGGCTCACTATCTCCCCACGGCTTCGACACGCCAAAGCCCAGCATCGAGGCTTTGTGCAAGAACGCTGCCTCCGCCATCTCGCCGCGACGTTTCTTTGTGAGCCCCCGCCACCACGCCGTATCTCGCGCCCGCCACTCCTGCGTCTCCGCCATCGCCATCAAATCTCCAATCAACACGCTCATACCGAATCACCCTTGCCCTCTCTGGATTAACTTGTCATTCCGAACCGGGCGTCCAGCCGGGTGGGGGACCTGATTCTGCCCCCCAAACCATGCCCTATTTCCAGTATCTCCGTCCCGAAATGGGAAGCAAGGTTTTCTGAACACTGGGAAGAATAAGCCTGTGGAAATTTTCCGGGACGCTGGGTTTTGGGTGGTGCAGCGCTTTTAGCGCTCGGTCCAAGCAAAAAAGGCCCCGCTCTCACGAGCAGGGGCCTTGCATTCGTTTGGCAGCCCTACCAGTAGATCTCAGTCAATCCATCCACGTAGGCAGTGACCGAGCCGCTCGAACCGTTGCCATCCATCTGGAAATTCAGCACCAGGTCGCCGTTCGGCTTCCAATCGAGCGCGAATGAAGAGAAGCCGCTGTCATTGAGCTGTGAGGTCACTCCGTCGAGCGTTACAGAGTCGTAGTATGCATTTCCGCTGCCATCACGATGGACTTTGATCTGCACGTGATGCCAGTAATCAGACTGCCATTTCGGCGGACCACCCTTACATGTAACGGTGGAAACATTCCAGTGCGCGCCGCTGTCGTTGGTTGTGTATTCCCAATATCCATTACTTGCGCACTGCGTGCCATAGATGAGTACATCATTGTTCGAGTCCCAAACCTGATTTGTATCCATCTCGAGGTTGGCTAGGTACGACGGATCTGTCACATAGACATAAGTGTCATATACGAAGTTTGTAGCCGACTCGTCGGAGCCAAAGGAAATAGACGCGCGCATTCCACCGCTGTCAGTGAAAGACATCGTGAATTCTCTGCACTGCGAGTCCTGGCACGGGCTGCCATTCACCAACGTGGTCGTTCCCGATGCCGTACCGCCGGTTCCGGTGTCGTGTACGTACGTCCAATCGGAAGTTGGGTCATCTTCAATGTTGGAAACCGTGGCAGTGTCAGGCCCGGTTATCGTGACATTGGTGGCATCGGCTTCGCAAAGGGTACCGCCGCTCCACCCCTTGAAGTGAATCGTCGCATAGGTACCGGGCGTCAAGCGATAGTCAGTGTTGTTAATCGTTGTATCGGTTTGCCCCCAGGTAATGAAAGGACTGCTGTTGACCGAGTAGCCAAAGCCGGTAGATGTGCCGCCGCATCCCGAGAATGTTGCTGCGACTGTTACAGGGTAGCTATAAGTCGTGTTACTGTGCGGAGAGGTGATCGTAATGTTATCCTGGCCAAAAGCGCTGGCCGCTAGCACGCAAACGACTGCAACCATCGTCACGGCACTAAGATGCGAACTACTCTGCTGGAAGTTCATGGAACTAACTCCTTCGTGGAACTAAAGTGCCAGTGAGATGCGACGGTGAGAGGTTTAGTTATCCACTAAGTTATAAGGTCAATGAATAACCTTGGGCTAGATAGAATAGTATTACGTAAAAAGTAAGGGAGACACCTTAGCCGGGTATAAGTTGCAGCGTGGATCCAGATTAGAAGCTGCCGGCCCCTATGTGGGCCGGTGAAGCCTCCTGATTCGTTCGCTAGTAAAAAAGGCCCGCTCTCGCGAGCGGGCCTTTGATTCAAGCTAGTAGCTAAGAGCTAGAAGCTAGCAGCTGTTCTTAGTACATGCCTTCCATGCCGCCGCCGCGGTGTCCGCCGCCCATGGGGAGCTTCCTCCTCTTCCGGAATCTCCGCGACCAGGGTTTCGGTGGTCAGCATTAACCGAATCCCTAGCGTAGCCCACCAGATTTCGCTAAACTTAGCTTATGGCAAACGGTTCCACCGACGAGAAACAACATGCGCACGAACTGATCGACCGCATGGCTCCGGGCCAAATCGCGGCTGTTGTCGGCCTCTTGGAGATTATGCTAGATCCGCTTGCCCGCACCCTGGCCAGCGCGCCTTATGACGATGAGCCGGTGAGCACCGAAGAAGCACGCGAGGTCGAGGAAGCCAAGGCGTCGCTCGCTCGCGGCGAAGGCATCCCACATGAAGAAGTTCTCGCCGAGCTTGGACTCACTTCCGAAGACTTTGAGCGCATGGGTCGCTGAATCGAAAAGCAGGTTCTTCACCACGCCTTCGGCCCGGTTCGGAATGACAAGGAATTTTGATAGCGCAATTTAATTGCACAAAAAGGCCCCGCTCGCGAGAGCGGGGCCTTTGATTTTTACTGACGGCTGACAGCCGTCAGTCCGCGGACGAGGGCGTCCGCGGCTCCATTGTTTCTTAGTACATGCCTTCCATGCCGCCGCCGCCGTGACCGCCGCCGCCCATGGGAGCTTCCTTCTTTTCCGGAATCTCCGCCACCAGCGCTTCGGTAGTGAGCATCAACGACGCAATCGAGCCGGCGTTGGTCAGTGCGGTGCGCACCACCTTCGTCGGATCCAGTACGCCTGCCTTGACCAGGTCCTCGTACTCGTTGGTCAGGGCGTTGAAGCCGTAGTTGCTGTCCTTCGATTCGAGCACCTTGCCGAGCACGACCGCGCCTTCTTCGCCGGCGTTCTCGACGATCTGGCGCATCGGCTCTTGCAGGGCGCGCTTCACGATGTTGACACCGATCTGCTCATCACCCTCGAGCTTCAGCTTATCGAGAGCCGCAACGCAGCGGGCCAGTGCCACTCCGCCGCCCGGGACAATTCCTTCTTCCACGGCTGCGCGAGTCGCATGCATGGCATCTTCCACGCGGGCTTTCTTCTCTTTCATTTCCGTCTCGGTCGCGGCGCCGACTTTGATCACGGCTACGCCACCCACCAGCTTCGCCAACCGCTCCTGCAACTTCTCGCGGTCGTAGTC
>PKVZ01000013.1 GCA_003131635.1 Acidobacteriaceae bacterium | reverse complement strand
CCGCGATTGCTTTCGGTCGTCGCCGCGCGCGCGGGTGGATTGCTGAACTTCGCCGATCTTTCTCGAACCGTGGCTTTGCCGCAGACAACGCTGAAGCGTTATTTCGCCCTGCTCGAAGCTACGTTCTTGGTGCAATTGCTCCGTCCGTGGTCAAGGAACATTGGCAAGCGCGTGATTCAAACCCCGAAAGTTTATATCAACGATTCCGGATTGCTCGGGTATTTGCTAGGAGCGACGGTTGAGCGGGTGAAAACAGACGGTAACCTAGCCGGTATGCTCTTGGAGAACTTCGTTGTCATGGAACTCCGCAAACAGGCGACATGGAGCGGAGTACAAGCGGAAGTCTTGTATTGGCGAACGGCTTCCGGGCAGGAGGTAGACTTGGTCCTGGAGGACCGCGCGGGAAGAATCGCCGGAATCGAGATCAAAGCTGCAGCTACCTTGAGCGGCAGCGATGTGCGCGGTTTGCAAGCCCTGGCAACCACCGCTGGGAAGAATTGGCTGCGCGGGGTGGTGCTGTACGCGGGTAGTGAAGTCGTTCCGTTTTCCAGTAACATTCACGGCGTTCCCATCAGTCGGCTTTGGATGACGTAAGTGACAGACGATCCATGCCAAACCGATTTCCCTTCCTTTAGCCGGCGGCTGACTGGCTGAGGCCCCAACTCGGCGCCGAGTCTCCGAATTCCTCGCACCTCCGACCTTTGGGGAAAAAGTCGGCTACCCGCCACCCCATTCGGCATGCCCGCTTTCACAACTTGCGTAGAGTGCGATGGGAAGCGCTTTTAGGCTCTCATTTAGAACGAGTATTCTGCTTCTTCGTACGTCCTTCTGACGGATTTTCCTTGCTCACGATTCGGCTCGCATGAAATTCGAGTTGAGTTCGCAGCGTGTCGTAGCCGGGCAGTCTCCTACGGTCTTCAAGGTTATAGGGGACTAGGGCTGCCCCAATGTTTTCCCAAAAGGCCTGGCCCATCAATGAAGGTCTGTGGCCGGAAATGCTCTTCCTAACGTAAAACTGTGTAAGCAGCGCTCCGCTGTCGCGGTAACCCGTGAGAATCGAAAGAGGCATAGAACAAGGTAGGCACGTGCCGTGCTCAACCGACAAGCATCCTTTTGGAGCAGGCTTTAGCGAAAACCCTCCCGTGCGCAACTCAAAAATCTGCCCCGTCTCCTTTGGGCATATTACTCTCGCGCCTATCACGCTATATCCGAAGAACGGCTCACGTAGAGAGATGGCCTCATCTATAAGCGCGACAGGTACACCACGCTCCGACTTTTCGTCAACGACAATTCCCTCACCATTCAAGGGGAGAGGGAGGGGAAGGTAGGGTTTTGTCGTAAAACGGAAAGCTGAGGAAGTTGATCGTGTGAAGATCTTGCAACGCAGCCAGCGTCGAATCAGCTATCGTGAAACCGGCTGTGAGAAAGAGGTAGGCTGGGGATGTCTTCTCATCAAAAGCAGGGTGAATGACGTGCCATGGTTTGCGAAGCCTAAAGTCGCGGCCGTCGTTCATGGCATGAACCACTAAACATGATGCTGCCACATCACGATAGATATCCCGAATCAATTGTTTCTCAAATGGCAGACGGCCAATCGCAGTTCGGTCGAGTGTTAAGGGTAAGTTGCCGTCTGGATCAAACACGGACAACGTAGGTTTATTGAGATTACGGTTTTCCTCGCTAAATCCCCACACCGTTGCCGGATCCGGTCCGGGACGTGAAACAACGATACCGTTGCATGCTATACAATTCCCTTCCTGTTCGTATCGCCATTGAACTTCCTTGAATCCGGCGGGCTTAAATCTCCTCCAAGCTTGTGGGAGGGGATCCTCTCCACACGCAGGCCACTGCTCTTTCCGGTTAACCTTCCGTCCGTTTAGTAGAAGCTGCATTGAAGGGCTCGATAAAACATACAAATGATACAGAAGTGACCCGCACTGCTTTGTTGTTGTCGGTTGAAACATCGAGATCGGGTTGAAAGACTTAGTGTGTGGTATCTTAATCTCAATCTCAGTCCCAACAGGCATTTTGCAGTATCTAACATCAATCGGGTCTGTTTCGAGACCCGCGCTGAAGGACAGACCCATTAATTCGCTATAGTGTCGCGTCTTCACCGAGATTATCGGCCCAAGTATGAACGCAGCCAATATCTCAACGCCGAACCTGCCTGACCTGAGGACCTTCGAATGTCCACCGCTATCAAGAAAATCCTCCTGCCATTCTGCGCTGCGACGGTAGCTGGCCCCGGCTCGTAAGAAATAGTTTTGTAGAACATGTTGATTCATGCCAACGCCTTTATCGGCAAGCCGCAATGTAACCGTCTACTTCGTTTCCACACAGAGATACAACGACGTCGCTCTCCTGCTTAAACATTGGTACAACATAGCCGCCTTTCTCTGCCAGCGCTCTCATTTCGAGCACAGCGTCGACGGCATTCTGGACGAGTTCCCTGACACTGAAATTCGGGTTAACACCATAGAGTGGCTCTGCAAAAATCTTTAGAAGCTCCGCCCCTGCTGACTCGAAAGAGAATCTGTTCCTCACGAAGTCACCGGCTATCACCTCAGCGCCGGTCTCGTCTAAGTCAGAGCGGATACGCCGAAGAGTAAAACCCAATTGGCTCAAGGGATAGAAACGACCATATACTTCCCCGAATACTGCCCAACACGAATCCAGTTCATATTGAAGCGAGTTCATCAACTCTCTCAGCTTGAGGTAAATCTCAGTATCGGGAGCTTTCGTTCTCACATAGATGGATTCTGGGTCGTTGTGGGATTGGCTGACATCTGCAACTGCCCCGTGCGTCCTCCACTCTCGCAGCGAAGAGCGTCTTCTGGAGGGAGTCGTGAAGGTTGTACTTGCTAAGTATGACCCACTCCTTCAATGGAGCAGTCTCCCATTTTTCCCGGAATACACGGATCACGGACCGAAACATCTGTCTGACGTCCTCAGTACTTCCTGTGATCTGATAGGCACTGACGCCTGGAGTGTGCTGACTCCAGCAGATGCGGCAGGAATCATTGTTTCTACACTATTTCACGATCTTGGCATGCCCATCGCGGAGGATGGCTTCTTCGCGCTAACGAACAAACACAATGACACAATCTTAATTCCGAGAACAGACACTCAGCCTTGGCCTACTCTCTGGGAAAATTTCATATTGGAAACCAAGCGGTTCGATCAAAAAGAGCGAATGCGAATATTTGGAGACAGCTTACCAGTCGAAGTTCCTGCACGCCAGAGCAACCTGCTGACTGAACGCGACCGCAAACTCATTGGCGAATTCATTAGGCGACATCATCCGCGATTGGCCCACGAGTTTGCACTGTTCGGCTTCCAAGGATCTTCGAAACGACTCAATGCTATATCAGAGGCGGATTACAGTTTCTTAGACATTTGCGGTCTTATAGCTCGTAGCCACGGCTCNNTCACCCTAGTGGCTCGATGCATGTCCCGTCCAATGACTCTCCGGGAGAACGTTATTCCTGCCGCTCATAACCTCGGCTTCCAGGCTACGATCACAACCGTGAAACTCGGTTGTCGGCAATTCTCCAACACGACACAATCTCTATGAAATCCAGTTTGATGGCGGGAGAATTGTGATCAGCACTGTTTGGGAATTTGCGCGGAGTGGATCAGTGGATCTCCTCGAATTGTGCTGCGGGGTTTCGGGTTGGAATATCGACGAACTGCTAGGCCGGTTTTATTGCATCGTCGGAGGGGACAGGGGCTGCGGGTGCTCTACGCGAGCGTGGTCCGACTGTGGTCCAATAGGTGTGCTTTGGTGTCTTTTCAATGACTTTCTGTCGTTCCCGGCGCCGTCAAGTCGTTGAAATGCACTGCTGTCGTTTATTCTGTTGGCCTCATACCCAAAGGTCGGTGGTTCAAATCCACCCCCCGCAACCAACGCAATCATAAGGTTACGGGCAATTGGGCACTTGTAGCGACTGTCCAATAAGGGGAACTGCCACACAGTTCCCCTTATTTATTGAATGGAAACCTCTTGATTGGCAGGCCTTTGCAAGAGGCGTTGCACGATGGGCCGATTGGCCTTGCGCTTGGAAAAACTCTGGTCTAAAGATCAAGCATGATCCACGTTGGGGCGTGATCGCTCGCGTTTTCCTGGCCGCGCGCCCATCGGTCAACACCGCCTTCCACGAGCCGGACCGACAAATTCGGTGAGAGCAGAAAGTGATCGAGTCGCATGCCTTTGTCCTTCTGCCA
>PKVZ01000099.1 GCA_003131635.1 Acidobacteriaceae bacterium | reverse complement strand
CAGAGCCCAGCCTTGCATCCGGTGTCCGTCAAAAAGCCCAGAACAAACATCTCGCATGCCGTGGTGGCTTCCGGGCCGAAGCTGGATCAGTTTCCTTCGCCGCGGCCTCTGAGCGAGCAGGAAAAAATTCTCGAAAGCTACGTGACGAAGTATCCGAAGCACGCGGCCCTGATCGCACAGGCGCGGGCCGAGGCGTTGCGCCAGGACCTCGCCGAAGAAATGACAGACGCATCCGCCGCCAAGGATTCTCAACAATAGGAACGCACATAAATATAAATTAAGGAGAAACGAATCAATGTTCAAGAAAACAGCTGTAACGGCAGCGTTGATTTTCACTCTCATGTTTGTGGGAGGAGTCTGGAAAGCGGCGGCGCAGCAACCTGAAGCGGAGAATGCGCGCAAAGCCGAAAAGCCTTTGAACGCGTACCGGCTCGATTTTTCGGTCAATGAGATGGAGGATGGAAAAAAGATAAACACCCGGCAGTACTCAATGAACCTCAACTCTGATAACAGCAACGAACTTAAAATCGGAACTCGCGTCCCGGTCGAATCGAAACAGGGCGAGTTCCAGTACATTGATGTGGGAACAAGCATTTGGAGCAGAATTGAGGAGCGCAGCGGAGCCATCGATCTGTCGGTGCGCGCCGAGATCAGCAATTTCGCGAATCCCGAACAGACTCCGGGACACGATATGCTTCCGCTATTGCGGCAGTTGAAGATCAGTGCCGGGACCCTCGCCTTGTTGGGCAAGCCGATGCTGGTCGGCAGTGTTGACGATCCTAATTCCAAGAGGCAGTTCCAGCTCGAGGTGACAGTGACTAAATTGAAGTAGACTGCGCGCTGGCCGGGGTGGGTCGTGTATCGTTACTCACCCCACAGCAATACTTGCGGCGCCGCCCCGGTTCGCGACCCGGCTTTGTGAACTATGACCCCGCTTTTGGGTGCGGGTGCAGCGATCCGGCCCCGGCGGCGCCTCAAACTAATCATCGGCAAGTCTTGCCGCCTCTTTAAATATTCCCACAAACATTTCGCGCGTCAGCACGCCGGTCTGCGTGTTCTGATTCGATGGATGGTAAGAGGCCAGTAACACCTTACCATCGGGTAACCGGTAACTGGCGCCGTGTTTAAAGAGATAAGTCTTGAAGAGATAAGTCTTGAAGAGGTAAGTCTGGTGGAGCGGCGGCCCTCGCCGTTTCAAATGGTTCAGATACGCGTCGAAGCCAATCTTACCCAGCGCCACCACGACCTTGACGTTTTCTAATCCTGCAATTTCCCGATCGAGAAATTGGGAGCACGCGGCGAGTTCCCCGGGCGTTGGCTTGTTGGCGGGCGGAGCGCAGCGGACCGCGGCGGTGATGTACAGATCTTTCAGGTTGAGCCCATCATTGCGGTCGGTCGCATTGGGCTGGCTGGCGAATCCAGTTTCATACAACACGGGAAACATGAACTTGCCGGAGGCATCACCGGTGAACGGCCGTCCGGTGCGGTTGGAGCCATGCGCACCCGGAGCCAGACCCATGATCAGCACGCGCGCCTCGGGATCGCCGAACCCAGGCACCGGCTTGCCCCAGTACTCACACTCACGGTAAGCCCGGCGCTTCTCGCGGGCAACTTGTTCGCGATACGCAACCAGCCGGGGACAACGGGTGCAGGCGATCACTTCGCGGTTAAGGACGGTTAGCCACTGGGGATTGTCAGTGTGCACGTATTTACTTTAGATTATTCTCGACGTTGAGTGGCTTGCAGTGCTGGCGAATCCACGCGAGGATTCGGGCAAAGCGAAATTCGTGGCGCTCCATCGATCCATTGATGAATTCATATCCCGCAGCGCCTGTAACTTCGATGCAGAAGCCGTTGCGCCGCAGGAAGACGTCGGCAGCGGTGAAGGCGATGCGCTTGTTGCCGTCGAGGAAGCCGTGGTTGTTGCCGAGCGACTCCATGAGCGCTGCCGCTTCTTCTTCGTATGAGTTGTAGTAGCCGGTCTGCGGACGAAAAACGGCGGCCTCAACCGCGTTCTTGGCGCGGACGCCATGCAGGCCTCCGAAGATGTCGATGAGCCGATGCTGCATCTGGTAGACCTCAGCGACCGTCAGGTAATCCGACATTTACTTGGCGAGACGCTCGAGCAGGTCACGGTTGCTGGCCACCGATTGCTCGAAGGCATCCATCACCTCGGGGCGGACCAGGTGCTGCGATGGGACCACATTTTTCAGGTAGAACTTCAGCGCTTCCTCCAGAATGTGCCGCTGCGATTGGCCGTTACGCTTGGCGAGCGCGACGAACTCTTTGTAGAGCTTGGCATCGATCTCGGGTGTGAACTTCTTCGTGGCTGGCATTGGCAAGCGCCTCTCGACCTCTATTCTAGCGGATTCGAACCCCGAATCAAGGCAAATCTTGATTTATCAATATCATTGCATAAGGCGCTGTTCTATATGTCTGGGGCAACCGTGCGCCGCATCGCAGTAGGCCCATTGTGCCTGCGTGCCTGAAAACTCCATTGCTCCAGCGTTCGATATATGACACAACAATGTACGCTACAGTACGGTATCAAGGGTATGGCGCTTTGCGGGTCCGCCGACTACGTTTAGATTAGCCTTTCTCGTAGCCGCCGTCGAGCTGGACACATGGCCCGCCAGCAGTCTGCCAAGGACGAATTGGGCGGGCGCATGGCACAGAAGATTCTCATTGTCGATGACAACTCCATGATCCGCTCTTCGCTACGGTCGTGGATCGAGGGCAACGCGGATTGGCAGGTATGTGGCGAGGCCGAGAACGGGCAAATAGCGGTCGAGAAAGTCGAAGCAATGCGTCCCGATATCGTCATCCTGGATTTGCAAATGCCCGTTATGAACGGGCTGGAAGCCGCACGCCAGATAAGCCATGTCGCTCCCAACACTGCTATGGTGATGTTCACCATGCATCCTTCTGCGGAGTTGTTGAAGATGGCTCAGGCAGTAGGGGTCAGAGAAGTTGTCTCAAAAACCGATCAACTTTCGGGCCCTTTGCTGGTTGCGTTGAAGCAGATTTGCGCCTGACTTTGCGCCAGCTCGCTGCCGGGATCGGGAAACTACACCTGGAACGCAAGGCTGAGTTGGTCGGCCCGTTTGACGGTGCTCTCCTTCTGTCTTTACACTCAAGTTAACGCCGAATGAATTCGGGCCGGTTCCTTTGCTCGATGGAGCCTCCGGATGCAGCGGATGGTGAAAGGCGAAACGTGAGTCCCACAGAAACTACCGACGCGGCCAAGACGGACAGCACTAATAAGAAAGATATCAAGCGGGAGATTTCGGTTGAGATCCCGGCCGCTGAAGTTACCCGCGAGACCGAGTTGCAGATCCAGCGCTACCAGAAGAGTGCGCGGCTGCCGGGCTTTCGCGCCGGACACGTGCCGGCTTCCATCATTCGCCAGCGCTTCGGCGATGGTCTCAAGAACGATGTGATCGAAGCTTTGGCGCCCCGCTATTTCCGCAAGGAAGCGGAGAAGCAGGGCCTCATCCCGGCTTCGCAGCCGCGCATTACCGATCTGCATTTCCATGACGGTGAGCCGTTGCGCTTCAAGGCCAGTTTCGAAGTCCTCCCCGAAATTCAGGTCGAAGGCTACAAGGATCTTCGCGCCGACAAGCCGGAGATTGCCATCACTGACGAAGAAGTGGAACAGGCGCTCTCCAACTTGCGAGAGCAGCAAGCCACCTACGCCGACGTGGAAGGACGCGCCCTGGCGCAAGGCGACTTCGCCCAGGCGTCCATGGACGGACGTCCCAAAGATGGCAAAGACGTTAAAGAAGCCGCCGCCAACCCGGTACACATGGACGATGTGCTCATCGAGATGGGCGGCAAGAATACGGTGGCGGAGTTTACGCAGAACCTTGTCGGCGCTTCCGCAGGCGAGGAGCGCACCTTCGATGTGAGCTATCCCGAAGACACTGCCGACAAGCGGCTGGCGGGCAAGACGTTTGTGTATACGGTGAAGGTGAATGGTATTAAACAGAAGAGCCTTCCCGAGCTCAACGACGAATTCGCCAAAGAGCTGGGAGAGTTCGACAGCCTGGACGCGGTGCGCACGCAGATCCGCGAGAACATGGAAGCGGAAAAGCGCCACACGGCCGAGCATGCCGCGAAAGACAAACTGGTGGCCGAACTGGTAAAGCGCAATGATTTTGAGGTGCCGGAATCTTTGATCGACCGCCAGATCGATTTGCGTCTGGAGCGCGGCCTGCGAGCGCTGGCAGCGCAAGGCATGAAGATGGAAGATTTGAAGAAGATGGACCTGCCCCGGCTGCGAGCCGGCCAGCGGGACCAGGCGGTCAACGATGTGAAGTCTTCTTTGCTGCTCGAGCGCATTGCGGATTTGGAAAAAATCGAAGTCAGCGACGAAGAAGTGAATCGGGAATTGGAAGCTCTGGCAAAACAGTCGAAACAAACGTCCGAAGCGGTGCGAGCGCGTTTGACAGAGGATGGGGGCCTCGATAGAATCCGAATGAGAATCCGCAGCGAGAAGACCCTCGATTTTCTTTATCACCAGTCCGCGTAGTGATTGAGTAAAGACGCGGACCACTTTCAACCCTCCCCGAACACGCAAACGTTAATTCGGGGCGGAGTGTGGCAGGTCCGGTGACAGGTCCGGTAGACAATGAAACCAAATGATCCGCAAATGATGTTAGTACCGATGGTGATTGAGCAGACCGGGCGGGGGGAACGCGCCTACGATATCTATTCCCGTCTGCTGCGAGATAACATTATTTTCATCGGCACGCCGATTGACGACAATATCGCCAACCTGGTGATTGCCCAAATGTTGTTTCTAGCGCAGGAAGATCCTGAAAAAGATATTCAGCTCTATGTGAACTCGCCGGGCGGCTCGATCACGGCGGGCATGGCAATTTATGACACCATGCAGTACGTGAAAAATGATGTCATGACGCTGTGCGTGGGGCAGGCGGCCTCGATGGCGGCGCTGCTGCTGGCAGCCGGGGAACCCAAGAAAAGGCTGGCTTTGCCCAATTCCCGCATTTTAATTCACCAACCTTCGATGGGAGGGTTATCGGGTCAGGCTACCGATATCGACATCCATGCCCGCGAAATCCTGCGTATGCGCGAGATTACAAACCAGTTACTCTCGAAGCATAGCGGACAGAAGCTGGATAAAGTGGAGAAAGACGTGGAGCGGGACTTTATCATGAACGCGCAGCAGGCAAAGGAATACGGAATCATAGACGATATCATCTATAAGACCGGAAAAGCGGTAGGATAGCCTTCGTGAAAAGCAGTACCGGGTAACGAGTCCCGAGTACCGGGCACATCGCCGGCACTCTCAACTTGGTGCTTGGTACTCGGTACTAGAAAAAGGAGTAGAGCCGAGTGAAAAATAAGTCAGGCTCCGACGAGATCCTGCGATGCTCGTTCTGCCATAAGTCGCAGGATGCCGTAGCCAAACTGATCTCGTCGCCCAGCGATTATCCCCGCGCCTATATCTGCGACGAGTGCGTGGCGGTGTGCAACTCCATTCTGGAAGATGACCGCACCGCTACTCCGCAAGCCACTACTCCCAATCAATTGCCCAAACCGCAGGAGGTCAAGACCTTCCTCGATGAATACGTCATCGGGCAGGAGCAGACCAAGAAAAAACTGGCGGTCGCGGTCTACAACCACTACAAGCGCATCTTCATGAACCGCCAGAAGACGGCGGGCGACGGCATTGAACTGAGCAAGTCCAACATTCTGCTCATCGGTCCGACTGGAACCGGCAAGACACTACTGGCGCAGACTCTGGCGCGCATGCTTGACGTGCCCTTCGCCATTGTCGATGCCACCACCCTCACCGAAGCCGGCTATGTGGGCGAGGATGTGGAAAATATCATCCTCAAATTGTTGCAGGCGGCAGAGGGCGATGTGAGCCGCGCCCAGACCGGGATTATNNCTGTTGAAGATTCTGGAAGGAACGATCGCCAACGTTCCGCCGCAGGGCGGACGTAAGCATCCTCACCAGGAATTCACTCCGGTCGATACCACCAACATTCTTTTTATTTGCGGAGGAGCGTTCGTTGGCCTGGAAAAGATTATCGGCCGGCGCGTCGGGAAAAAATCCCTGGGATTCCGTGCTGGCAGTGAAGAAGAGAAAGATGAAGCGGTTGTCGCGCGAAACAAGCGCAACTTCGAACTGCTCAGCGAGATGCAGCCCGAAGATTTGATCAAGTTCGGATTGATCCCCGAATTCGTTGGCCGCTTGCCAGTCATGGGCATGCTGGAAGACTTGGACGAATTTGCCCTGATCGAGATCCTGACCCGCCCCAAGAACGCCATCGTCAAGCAATACCAGCGCTTGTTCGAGTTCGAGAATGTTCGTCTGAAGTTCAGCGATGAGGCTCTTCGCGCGGTCGCGCGCCAGGCCATGGCCCGCAAAGTGGGGGCCCGCGGGTTGCGCATGATTCTGGAAGAACTGATGCTCGATCTGATGTTNNGCCTCTCTTTCGACGCTGGAAAAAGCCGGATAGCCAAAGGGCCATAAAAGAGTAGTAAACTGAGTCTTGACGGCAGGTGGTAGGGAACTCGCGCCGCGATTGTCATTAGGCACGGTAGGCACTGTCATTCAGCATTGTCATTGAGCGCTGACCCAGGGGAGATTGAGTGACCACATCCAAAGAAAAATTCGAAACCAAGAAGCTGCCCATGATGCCCATTCGGGACGTGGTCATCTTTCCCTACATGATGACGCCGTTCGTGGTGGGCCGCGAGTCCAGCGTGCGCGCCCTGGAAGAAGCTCTCGCCGCGGACAAAAAAATCTTTCTCGCGACCCAGCACGATGCCTCCATCGACGAACCTAAGTCGAACGAGATCTATCAGGTCGGCACCATCGTCAACATTGTGCAGAGCCTTAAGCTGCCCGACGGAAATATCAAGGTTCTGGTCGAAGGCATCGAGCGTGGCCGGCTTCTGCAGGCCACTGACTCCGACGGCTATATGCAGGCCTCCGTACGCGTCGCTCGCTATCCCGTCGAGATGAATGCCCAGATCGAAGCCGGCATGCAGCGCGTGACCACGCTGTTTGAGCAGTACGTAAAGCTCTGCCAGGCGCTGAATTACGAGACCATGATTTCGGCCGTGCGCATGGAAGATCCGGCCAAGCTGACCGACATCATCGCCGCCAACCTGCAGCTTTCCATCGAAGAAAAGCAGGAACTGCTGGAGATCTTCGATCCTTCGGAACGTTTGAACCGCATCGCCGACGTGCTCGATGTGGAGATCGAAAAGCTCAACGTCGACCGCACCATCCAGTCGCGCGTGAAGCGGCAAATGGAGAAAGCGCAGAAAGAGTACTACCTCAACGAGAAGATCAAGGCCATTCAAAAAGAGCTGGGCCGCGGCGAGAAGAGCGAATTCGACGAACTAAAGAAGAAGGTTGAAGCCGCAGGCATGCCGAAAGACGTCAAAGATAAGGCCCTGCAAGAGCTGAAGAAACTGGAAGCGATGCCGCCCATGTCGGCGGAATCTACGGTTTCTCGCAACTATCTCGACTGGCTGCTGGCAGTGCCGTGGAAGAAGCGCTCGAAGGAAATCCGCAACATCTCGCGCGCCGAAAAAGTTCTCAACGAGGACCACTACGGCCTGGAGAAAATCAAGGAACGTATTCTGGAATTTCTCGCGGTGCGCCAACTGGTCAAGAATCCGAAGGGTTCGATTCTCTGCTTCGTTGGGCCGCCGGGCGTGGGCAAAACCTCGCTGGGCATGTCGATCGCCAAGGCCACGGGACGCAAGTTCGTTCGCATGTCGCTGGGCGGAGTGCGCGATGAAGCCGAAATCCGCGGCCACCGCAGAACCTACATCGGCGCCTTACCCGGCCAGATCATTCAGATGATGAAGAAGGCGGGCACCAAGAACCCGGTCTTCATGCTGGACGAAGTGGATAAGATGTCAATGGACTTCCGCGGCGACCCGTCGGCCGCCCTGCTCGAAGTCCTCGATCCCGAACAGAACTACATGTTTGTCGATCACTACCTCGACGTCGAATACGATCTCTCGCAGGTATTTTTTGTGGCTACGGCGAACGTACTGCACACCATTCCTCCCGCTCTGCAGGACCGCATGGAAGTGCTCCGGCTGCACGGCTACACCGAGCAGGAAAAAGTGGAGATCGCCAAGCAGTTCCTGGTGAAAAAGCAGATGCTGCAGGCGGGATTGTCGGAGAAGAATGTGAAGTTCTCTGACGATGCCATCACCACGCTCATCCGCGCCTACACCCGAGAGGCCGGCGTGCGCAACCTGGAGCGCGAAATCGGCAACGTTTGCCGCAAAGTCGCGCGCAAGGTAGTAAAGGAAGGCGAAAGTTACACAATCGCGGTGACCGGCGAAAATGTCACCGACTTCCTGGGCGTCATCAAGTTCCGCGACACCCTGGCTCACGAAAAGAGCGAAGTGGGATTGGTCACCGGCCTGGCCTGGACTGAAGTCGGAGGCTCGATTCTGAGCACTGAGGCCACGGTGGTTGACGGCAAGGGCAAGCTCACGCTGACCGGCAAGCTCGGCGACGTCATGCAGGAGTCGGCGCAGGCCGCCTTGTCCTATATCCGATCGCGGGCGCATCGTCTCGGCCTGACCCGCGATTTCTACCGCACTCTCGATCTGCACGTGCACGTGCCCGAAGGCGCAATTCCAAAGGACGGACCGTCGGCAGGCATCACCATTGCCACCGCGATTGCCAGCGCGCTGAGCAAGATTCCGGTGCGGCGGGATCTTGCCATGACCGGCGAAATCACGCTGCGCGGCAAAGTGTTGCCCATCGGCGGACTGAAGGAAAAGCTGCTGGCCGCGCACCGCGCCGGACTTTTCGAGGTCATCCTGCCGCGGGACAATGAAAAAGATATCGCCGAGGTTCCGGAAAACTTACGCAATGCCATGAAGCTGCATTTCGTGGATACGATGGATCAGGTGCTGCAAATCGCGTTGGAATCTCCTCTGCAAGCTCTGAGCGAGGAAGAGACCACGCGCCCGATTGCGCCCCTGACCTCGAGCACCGGAGATAGTCCGGCGGCGCATCAGTAGTCAGCGACGCTGCGCCAACCATTCACCACTGTCATCCTGAGCGGAGTTGCCGTTCGCGATAGCGGACGGCAACGTAGTCGAAGGATCCCTTTAGGCTTAATGTGGCTAGAGACTCTGGGGGAGTTTCCATCCCGAAGCCGGAACGCACAATAAGAACTCCTTGCTGAGATCGTTTCGCCCCTGCCGTACTGCCAGATCCTCTCTATTTCCCGCGAAGCGTTACAATAGGGACTCTTACGATGTCCACATCGAACCAAAGTCAGATTGCCTTTGAAAACGGGCCGAAGTTGCCGACCGAGGCCGCTCAATCCCGGACAACCGGAATACTGCCTTCGCAGGAAATCAGCAACTTGATCGCCCACGGGAATATCAGGGCGACGCCAGCGATCAATCCAGATCACATCCAACCGGCGAGTCTCGACTTGCGGCTCGGCGACATGGCGCATCGCGTGCGCGCGAGTTTTTTGCCCGGCCCGAACAGTACGGTTGAGGCGAAAATCAAGGAACTGCGGATGACGCGCGTCGACCTGACCGGCGCACCCGTTTTCGAAAAGGATTGCGTCTACATCATTCCTCTGGTGGAAGAGTTGAACCTGCCGGAAAATATTTCCGGCAAGGCAAATCCCAAGAGCACGACTGGCCGCCTCGATATTTTCACCCGCCTGATCACCGATTACGGTACCGAGTTCGACCGCGTTCCGCCGGGATACAAAGGCAAACTCTACGCCGAAGTTGTTTCCCGCACCTTTACCGTTGCGCTGCGAGCGGGGATGCGGCTGAGCCAACTGCGTTTTGTGCAGGGCAATCCGCGATCGAGCGACAGTGCGATCAGAGGGCTGGATCGCGAAGAACCGCTTGTCTACGAGGAAGACAGCCCCAGCAAGGCGCGAGTGGAGCGCGGGCTGAGAATCACAATAAATCTGGAAGGCGCGGAAGGCGAAATTATTGCCTATAAGGCGAAGCGCTATGCTCCGGCCATCGAACTGGACAAGATTAATTTCTATGCGACGGAAGAGTTCTGGGAAGTTCGTCATCAGAACGCCAGTAAGAGCCTGATCCTCGAACCCGGCGACTTCTACATACTTGCGTCCAAAGAGCGGGTGAGCGTTCCCCCTGAATTCGCGGCGGAGATGGTGCCTTTCGATCCGTCGGACGGAGAGTTTCGAATTCATTACGCGGGGTTCTTCGATCCTGGATTCGGCTACGGGTCCAACGACATCAAGGGAACACCAGCGGTTCTCGAGGTTCGCGCCCACGAAGTTCCGTTCCTGATGGAACACGGGCAGCTTGTGGGCCGGCTGAACTATATGCCGCTGCTGTCGCGGCCGCACAAGATCTATGGAACGAATATAGGATCGTCCTACCAGCATCAGGCGTTGACGTTGAGTAAGCAGTTCCGTAAGAGCTGAATTGTAGCCTTTTGCCAGCTTGCCAACTCTCACCGCCGCATAGCACTCTGAACCATGCCAACCGAGAACTGAGAACTGAGAACTGCCCATGAGAGTTATGGCGCGATTTATGGCGGCGGCCACGGATGCCGCGCACTTCCCTGCCCCCAGCCTGCCCGAGGTTGCCTTTCTCGGCCGATCGAATGTTGGCAAATCCAGCGTGATTAATACCCTGGTGGATGCCAAGCTCGCCCGCACCAGTTCCACTCCGGGCCGCACCCGCAGCATTAACTTCTTCGAAGTGCGCTGGCCGGGAAAACCGCGGCCGGAGGTCATTTTCGCCGACCTGCCGGGTTACGGCTATGCCAAGCTATCGCGCGAGATCTCGCAGGAGTGGCCTAAATTCATCGAGCCCTACCTCAACGAACGTCCCACATTAGTGCTGTGTCTGGCGTTGGTGGATGTGAACGTCCCTCCGCAGGACAGCGATCGCCAGCTATTAGACTTTCTTAATGCCTCGGGGCGTGAATCTCTTCTGATTGCCACCAAGAGCGACCGGCTGTCCAACAATCAGCTGCGCAACGCTCTTAAGGGTCTCTCCGAGGCATATCCCACCGCGACGGTGGTTCCATTCTCGGCGAAAACCCGGGCCGGACGGGACGAAGTGTGGAACAAGATTCGGCAGTGTGCCGCAGGATTCCCTTCCGCCGCGTTCCAGTCTTGAACTCTTCCCGTTGCGGAAACGCCTACATCCCTTCGTCGCCAGCCCATTCTCTCGGGTAAATCTTCCGCGGAAAAGTTCCGATAGAGTCAGATAGAGACTCCCCGCGCAGCGAGGGCCCGGGAAAACTCAGATGTGCCTCGTAGCGGAGAGGCGAGTCCGCAGGTATGTCTGACGAAAACAGCGCCGGCGCGGCATATCTGGCCGCTTTGAAGCAATCCGCACCTCGGGCTGCGGGCGCGGCTCCCGCGCGCGCGCCCCTGCCTCCGCCCGATATCGGGATTGAAAGCACGGCGGCGACGGGAACAGCAAATTCCATTGCGGGCGACAAGCGGCAAAGCCCTCGCTACCGCTGCCAGGGTAGCGCGCGTTTGCGCGAACTCGGCAGTGGTGTGTCGACTTGGGCAACTTTCACCGACATCAGTTTGCACGGATGCTACGTCGAGGCCATGTCAACGTTTCGCGTTGGCGCCAAAGTCGGGTTAACCCTGGAGGTCAACGGCTTCCGGCTCGAAAGTAACGGCGAGGTGCGGGTGGTGTACCCGAACCTGGGCATGGGACTTTGCTTCACGACGATGGCGGATCCGGATCGCGAGCGGTTGCGCGAACTGTTGCGATCGCTCTCGCGGCCTTCGGTAATTCTAGGGGCGCGCCCCGAAGTGGACTCTGCAGTGATTCCCGAGCGCGCCGCTCTGGCTCCGATTACCAACCCGGCCGCCGCTCTTCAGGCGGTCACGAACTTCTTTGAGGAACGCCATATTTTGAGCCGCGAAGAATTTCTTCGCATTGTGCGAAAAAGCCAGAGTGCGGCAAAGTAGACAGTTCTAAGTTCTCACTTTGGATTACTTTGGTTTTTCTGTGCACGCTCATTGCCTGCGCCAACGATCAGGTCGATTGGTTATGATAAAAGTCTATGGCGCTTTATCTCATTACGGGCATCGGCGGTTTTATTGGATCGTCTCTGGCGCGCGAACTGCTGCGGCGCGGGCAGCAGGTTCGCGGAGTGGATAATTTTTCAACCGGGAGGCGCGAAAATCTCACCCATATCCTGAATCAGATTGATTTTCGCGAGGCCGACATTCTCGATCTTGACGCCATAAAGCTCGCCTCCGCCGGCGCGGACTACGTTTTACATCAGGCGGCTATCCCCTCCGTTCCGAAATCCGTTCTGGATCCCATCGGAAGCAACCGCGCGAATGTCGATGGCACCGTGAATGTGCTGGTCGCGGCCCGCGACGCCAAGGTGAAGCGCGTCATCTATGCCGCGTCGTCTTCCGCCTACGGCGATACCCCCACGCTGCCCAAACACGAGTGCATGACGCCGGACCCGATTTCGCCGTATGCCGTGGCCAAGCTGGCCAGCGAGCGCTATATGATTTCGTTCTACCGCTGCTACGGCCTCGAAACCGTGGCCCTGCGCTACTTCAACATTTTTGGACCGCGGCAGGATCCATCGTCGCCTTACTCCGGCGTGCTGGCGAAGTTCATCACCCAGATGCTAAGCGGCGAGCAGCCTACCATGTTTGGCGATGGCGAGCAGAGCCGGGATTTCACCTACATCGACAATGCCGTTGAGGCCAACCTGCTGGCTTGCACGACTCCTGCAGGGCAAGTAGCCGGCAAGGTTTTCAATGTGGCCACAGGACGCCGGATCACGCTCAATCAAACTTTCAAACTTCTGCAGAAACTCACGTCGTACTCCGCTTCTCCCGTCTATGCCGCGGAACGTGGCGGTGACATCAAACATTCCCTCGCCGATATCTCTCAAGCGGAACAACATCTCGGCTACAAACCTGACGTAGATTTCGAGGAAGGCTTGCGGCGCACGGTCGACTGGTATCGCAGCCAGACGAAGGCCGCCGGCGCATAGGAGAGGTTCGGGCTTCGGGCTTCGGGCTTCGGGCTTCGAAGGTTGCACTGGTTTCGGTTCGACAATCAAGTACATTCTCAATCGTCTCGCAGATGCATTACATCGGTCCCGAAGCTAGTCACCACAAAATCCGGAGCCCGAAGCCCGAAGCCCGAAGTCCGAAGCCCGCGTTACGTTGGTGATCTACGTCGCCATTACCGCTGTCGGTAGAGTGAACTCATGACACTCACCTCGATGGTAGTTTCGCGCGATTGGCAGGAAGTCAGTGTTCTGGAATGTATTCTCGGCGGTCTGCACATGGATGTCGCCGTCGAGAGCGAACCGCAACGCGCCCTGACGCGGCTCACAAACACCAAAGTCGATGCGCTGATCGTCGACTGCGACCTTAACGGCACCGGACAATTTTTTCGCGAGTTGCAGCGCGAAGCCCCGCTCGCGAGCACAGTGCCTCTGGTGATTATGGGCGGACCGCACGGCCGGCCCGATATGCAGACCACCGGCGCCATGTTTGCCTTCGACAAACCGATCTCCGTGGAACAGGCGGTCCGCACGCTTTCCGCCGCACGCAATATGATCCTCGACGGCCGACTACGCTACCATCGCGCCGGGCTGGAGGTGCCGGTAACTTTGACCGGGCGCCATCAGAAACGAGTGGAGGCGGAATTGATCAACCTGAGCCAGGGCGGACTGCAGGTTCGGGTCGACGATGGATTTAATGCCAGCGATCTGCTGCGTGCCTCGTTCGCGCTTCCCGGAACAAGGTGCGGAGTGAAGGCCGATGTCGAAGTGGCCTGGTCTGACGATCGGGGAAATGTTGGCATCCGCTTTGTGAAGATTGCGGCGCAGACGCAACAGAGTTTGCGGCTTTGGCTGGCCCAGCAGTATTTCGCGAACTAGGGTCAGCAGTTCTCAGTTCTCAGTTCTCAGTTCTCAGAGGCTATCTCATAAACTGGTTTTGGGAAGGGCACGGCTTTAGCCGTGCCGCCCAGAGCCAACAAAGACGCGGGCTTTAGCCCCTGAGGTACGCTCGCCTCCAACCGTCGAGGATTTATGAGATGGCTTCTCAGTTCTCAGTTTCCGATTTCACAAGGGTTGACGCGCTGATCACCGCAACGGGACCCGGTCATACTCTTTCTCCTGTCCCGAAACAGATGCTGTGTCGGCTAACCGTGCACCCAGGGTTGCTCCTCCAAACACCGCAAACAACGCCCAGTAAGCGGCGGCAACGAAAACCGCGGCCACTACAGCAGCTGCCACGGTAAGCGGCCACTGTGGAAGTTCGTGGGCAATCGACAGAAAAATCAGAGCGAACAGAAGCAACGCCGCAATCACGACGAGACTATCTACCAAGCACGCGAGAGTGCTCCCGGAGAGCGGCCGGGAAAGCCAGTTCAATTCCGCATCGGGATCGCCGGCTACCTCTGCAACATCTTCATCACGATGTGGACGCGAAACGTGCGACGGCTCTCGCCTATTGGAGCTTGGCTGCAGCCGAATCGAAGGATGCGGCGGAGCCGACAGATTCAGCCCGTCGTTTTCTTCCGCACCATTTTCCCGAACAATCGAGACCACAGAGGCTGCGAAAATCGAGTGTGGATGATCCGCTTCGCGGGCAAGCGACTCCAGCAGGTTGGAAAAGATCCACTCGTCGATCTGGCGTGCGGCGTGTTTCGATAGGTCCACAAAACGGATGCCACACTGCCCCGTAGAACTAGCCCACGTGACGTGTCCGTAAGCCTCCACGCGCAAACGAGGAAACCTCAATTCGAAGCGCAGGCGGACCCGCTGTTGCGGGCGCAGCGGGGCGACGGCCTGCACGGCCACCCCGTAGCGGTTGAGATTGCGGACGATTCCACCATTGGCGGCGTCGAGGGTAACGTAGGTTAGCGTGCGCAGTTCGTGGCGATAACCGGTGCGTGCTTGCCGCGCGGGAAAAGATACTACCTGCATACTCTCCGCCAGAAGTCCGTCGAAGGGGCCCTGTTTGTCAGATTCTAGTTTCTCACGCCGCAACCCATCATTAACTCAAATGGTTCATGTGGGGACAGCCGCCCTCGGCTGTCCGTCGAGCGAAGCTCGACCATCTTTCCATCACCTCGACCTGTCCCCCAACATCAACTCCCTCCACGATCTCTCCGACGCAATCCCCACCTTCACGACTTCAAAGACGATCGCCGTAGCGTAGGTGACCGCGATCCACACGCAGATTTCCTCGATGGGCAGGCCGGCCCAAGCGCCAATAAAAAGTCCGATCATCTGGTGGTGCTGAAAGTTCCACCAGTTATAGGGCACAGCCAGAGTGGCTTCCCAGAGCAGGCTGATCAAAAGCATAAAGAAAAGCGTGAGGCTGAGCGCACGCCAGTTGATGAAGCGCCGCGCCACCGGGAAAAAGCTGACGGATGGAAGCAAGCCCCCAACCACCAGAACTGTGAAGTATCCGGGAAAGCCAGCCTGATCCGCAGAAATGGCGAAATGCTTTTTATAGATCCATGCGCCAGCAATCAACAGCACGGCGAGGATCAGCGAGGTGCGATGAAACTGCAGAAGGCGCAGCGTCTTCCGGGCTTCGGCCGGGTAATCGGGCACGCTGTAAGCCGCCAGCCAGAATTCGCCGAGCCACACATAGAGAAGAAGAACTGTGAGAAAGCCGGTGAGATAGAAAACATATTCTTCGATGGGAACTGGCCTGCCGAGCGCAATCGCGGGGATGCCCAATGTGGCGCCGCTATTGGGATAGCAGAAAAACCACTGCGCAAAAACAAAATCGAGCAAAAAGCCCAGCGGCACGAGAATGATGAGCGTCCAGCGAAAAGCGCGTTGCGGAATATGCAGTCCTTCGCTCGGTAAAAACCATCCTGCAATAAACGCGCTGGGGACGATGAACAGTAGAAGACTCCAGGTGTAGCCGTGCGGGGTTGGGTTTGGGCTGGTGGGTACGAGCGTAACCGGAGAGTGCACGCTGTGCAGGGTGATGGCTGCGGGAATAATGATCATTGCCAACATGGCAATGACAATTCCGGCGCACACCGTAGGGCTAGGGAGTCCGTGAGAGCGGGGCGCGGACATGCGTTGTCTCCAGTTCGTGGCGGCGTTTCGTTCGGAAGAGACTTTATAAAACGTCAAGGATTGTACGCCTGTTTTTGGAGGACGCTGCACCGCGCTGAAGCTTTTTCGGAATTCGGAAAAGCCGGCGGGCACGACTCTTACGAAAGTCCATGGCCGAAAGGGCATGTACGCATCATTGCAACTCAAGTGAAATCCCGCTAGCTTACTGTTAAAGCCAGCAAAAAACTGTTTCGGAACTGCATTGGCACAAGCGTAGCGGCTACGCCAAGTAGTCAATAGACAAGAGATCTGCGGTATGGCCAAACTCCTGTAAGGAGATTGGCCGGTCAGCGACCGATTGGCAAATGGCAACAACTCCCACCAAACCGGAAATCGACGTGGAAGCGCGGGTGCCGTCATGGCCGCGGGAGCGCAGTGGCACGACTGCGGGACAAAATAATTTCTATAAAGTTTCTTCTCGCCAATCTGATCTCCTCGCCGCTTCTGATCGCCCCCAGTTACGGCCGTTAGGCAGCGATGCCCTGCAGGCGCTGCTGGCATTTTCGGCGCTGCATCAGCAAGTGCGGCAACGGCGTGCGCTGGCCTCACGGCACCTTGGATTTGAGACGATTGCATCAGCCGCCGAGTTCGAGCCGACGGAGCAGTTTGTTCTCGACGAAGTTCTGCAACTCGTCGCGGAACGGGCGATTGCCATCACCGGAGCCGACGGCCTTGGAATCGCTCTCGCCGAAAACAATGAGATTGTTCTGTGGGCTTCGGCGGGCACGATTAAGCCGGACGTGGGCGCGCGCATCCAGCGCGACTCGGCTTTCTCCGGGGCGTGTTTCCGCACGGCGCAGATTATCCGGTGCGATGACACCGAGACGGACGAGCGGGTAAACCTTTACGCGTGCCGGCAGTTGGGCGCGCGGTCCATGGTTGCGGTGCCACTTTGCGGAAGACGCCGTGTGATCGGTCTGCTGGAAGCGTTCTCGGCAGATCCGTTCGGCTTCAACGACAGCGATGTCAGCAGCCTGGAATTGCTGGCGGAGTTGATCCTGGGAGCGCTCAAACCTGAGGACGAAGATCGCTTCGCGGAAGCGGCGCAGGTGGCGGAAGCGAAGTTGGCCGCGCCCGCGAATCCAAGTCGAGCACCTCTTCCGATTGAACCGCCTGCCGAGAACATTGCCGCGGCTGAACCTGCGCCGCGAATTGAGCGAGCGCCCGAAGTCGCGGCTCCGGTGGTTGTGGCTGCGGTTGCTGAACCAACGGCAGCTTTGGCTGCGGCGGAGCTGAGCACCGGGCCCGACTGCATTCCTGAAGATGCGGCTGCGACCGAAATAACTCCAGAGCCGATTGACGAGCGTCATCCAGGAATGGTTCTGGTATTGATTCTGCTCGTGGTTTCCGTTGTGGTGGCCGGAGGCGTGTGGTGGAAACTGAAAACTGCGCAGCTCAGTAATGTATTGATTCGACCTGAACAGAAAATGATCACGAAGCCGGTGGCAGCGCCGACACCATCTTCCGTCGCACCGTCTTCGGCCGCGGCTCCATCCAGTTCCATCGTGGATGGGCAAATGAATTCCGCCGTTAATTCCGGGGCGACTGCGAATGCGAGTACACCGGTTGACGCTGCCGCGGGAAACAGCACGCCACAGGACCAGTCGAAGCCGACGCGCATCACAGGGATTCGGCACTGGTCGTCCGCCGATTCGAGCACGGTGGTGCTCGATCTCGAAGATCAGGTGCAGTACGAAGCGCATCGGCTGGCGAATCCGGATCGCATTTATTTCGATCTGCACGATACCTCCCTGGCTCCTGAGATCGACGGGAAAATAATCGAGGTCGGTGATGCGCTGCTGGCGCGGGTTCGAGTGGCGCATCCCGCATCCAGTTTGACCCGCGTGGTATTGGAGACGAAAAGTAACTCGACCTTTTCCGTGAGCCTGGAGCCGAATCCGTACCGCCTGGTAGTGCAAGTGCGGAAGCTGGGCGAGGGTAACAAGTCGCAATTGAATCTGTTCCAGGGAGCGACGGAGGCGGGGCGCGAGAAGCCAGCCATTGTTATTCCTCCGCCCACGAGCGAAGACTTGCAACTGCGCGCGCGAGTGCCGAAGATGCGCATCGTGGTGGATGCGGGCCATGGCGGATGGGATTTGGGAACGGTGGGACGGCGCGGCCTGCTGGAAAAGGATTTGGTGCTGGAGATTGCGCAGCGCCTGGGCAAACTGCTGGAGAGCCGGCTGGGCGCGGAAGTAATCCTCACGCGCAACGACGACAATTACATTCCGCTCGACGAACGGGCTGGAATGGCGAATCAGGCGCAGGCGGATCTGTTTGTCTCCGTACACGCAAACTATAGCGACCTGCCTTCGGCGCGCGGCGTGGAAACCTATTACACGAACTTTTTCTCCGCGCCGAGTGCGAAGGACATCGAGACGCGGGCAGGCAAGAGCGACAGCAAGAATCCGGTGACGGCAGCGCTTTCGGCGGCTGATTTGCATGAAAAGATTGAGCAATCGCGGCGGCTGGCGGCCAGCGTGCAGCGCTCGCTCTATGGAACCTTGTCAGTGCAAAATCCCGGCTTGCGGGACCGTGGGGTGAAAGAAGCCTCCTATGTTGTTCTTACCGAAACTGCGATGCCCGGAATTCTGGCGGAAGTTTCGTTCGTGAGCAGTCCTACTGACGAGCAGAAGCTGCGCAGCGACGGCTACCGCGAGCAGATCGCGGAAGCGCTCTACAAGGGCATTGCGCGCTATGCTGCCGGCTCGCGGGGCGTGAAGGTAGCCAGCGCCGCGAAGTAGTGCCGACCTCTAGCTGGGTTTCGCTCCTACTTTCTCGCCCACCGTCTCCAAAACCCAATTTCGGATAATTCCCTGCACTTGCGCCCGCGCCTCCTCCATGGTGGCGGGCGGCGCTTTCGGGGCTTCTTGGCGGCTGGCCTCAGTCTTCGCTGGCAGAGTCGCAATCGCAGCTTCGCCGTTCGCTTCATTTTCATTTTCATTTTCCGCTTCGGCTTCGTCGTTCTCAGGCTCGTGGTCAAAGTCATCTTCGAACCATTGCGGGCCGTTGATGCATGTCCGATGCACCTCGTCGCGGTCGATGACAATATCGGTCACCATATTCACCTCGAAGTCCACATTCCGCAGGTTGGCGCTGGCCGTCTGCAGGGCATAGAGCATGAGCCCGGCCGTCTTGTGATCAAGCTGCCCGGAGCCAAGCATTTGGATCACCTTCATCAGCGCCATCTGCACCGAATCCGCATCTTCGAGCAGCGGCAAATCGAACCTGCGCTTGGCCGATACGTCCCCCGAAATTTTCGTCCGCTCATGCTGGACCCGATCGTGAAAATAGCAGTGCCGCCTGCTCCGCAGCGCCGGAGACCCGCACTGCGTTCCATTCACCTTCACATGCTGACATCGTGGAACATCATCCAAAGCCATCGTTTTTCTCTCTCCCTCACATGGGCTTCGACGCGCCGTGATCTGCGGGTGCCCCTCCCCTCCCCCCTTCCTGCCCAGTGTTTCAAAATCATGGGGTTAGCGGGAAATTCCCGGTAAAATCCGGCGGTCAAAGAGCTTAAGTATCAAAATCCGTGAAACAAAGGATTTAGAGCTGGGGCGAACTGGATGGTACCGGTTCGACACAGCTATAGGTACGGTTTCATGGATAGCTTGTGGATAACAAGGTTGGATGTCACAGGG
>PKVZ01000051.1:15730-42372 GCA_003131635.1 Acidobacteriaceae bacterium | reverse complement strand
GACTTCTTGCAGCCATCCCGATAAACCGCGACAGCCTTAAGCCCCAGCTTCCAGGCCTGGAGATAAGCTTCCATGATGTCTTCCACAGAAGCATTCTCCGGAAGATTGACCGTCTTCGATATAGCGCCAGAGATAAAAGGCTGCGCAGCAGCCATCATCCGCAAGTGGCCCATGTAAGCAATCGACCGCGTCCCCTTAGCCGGCTTGAACGAGCAATCGAACACCGCCAGATGATCGTCCTTAATATGCGGCGCCCCCTCGATCGTTCCCGTCGCATCGATATAACTGACAATCGCATTCGCCTGATCGTGATCGTACCCCAGCTTAAACAACGCCGTCGGCACCGTCTGATTCACAATCTTAATCATCCCCCCACCCACAAGCTTCTTGTACTTAACCAAAGCCAGATCAGGTTCCACACCAGTAGTGTCGCAGTCCATCATGAAGCCGATGGTGCCGGTGGGGGCTAGGACGGTCACTTGAGAATTTCGGTAGCCGTGTTTTTCGCCGTGGGCGAGAGCTTCGTCCCAGCTGGCCTTGCTGGCTTCGTAGAGCGGGGTGGGGACGTTGGTTTTATTTATGTTGTTGACGCTGGCGCGGTGCATGCGGATTACGTCGAGGAAAGGCTCGCGGTTGATGTACCAGCCGGGGCAGGCGCCGTCGGGCATGGTTGCGGCATCGGTGATGCCGAGACGAGTTGCGACTGTTTCGGTGGCGGGAGTTAAGGGCTGGCATTGTTCGGCGATGCGGGAGGATTGGAGGTAAGCTTCGCCGCACATGATGGCGGTGACGCAGGCGGCGTAGTCTCGGCCGGCGTCGGAGTCGTAGGGGAGACCGGCGGCCATGAGCAGCGCGCCGAGATTTGCGTAGCCTAATCCCAGCGGGCGGTAGTCATGCGAGTTGCGCATGATCATTTCGGTGGGATAGCCGGCGTTGTCGACGAGAATTTCCTGGGCGGTGATTAAAATATCGACGGCATGGCGATAGGCTTCGACGTCGAAAGTGCCGTTGGGCGCGAACTTCAGAAGATTCAGGCTGGCGAGGTTGCAAGCGGAGTCGTCGAGGAACATGTACTCGCTGCAGGGATTGCTGGCGTTGATTCTTGCGGTGTTCTTCGAAGTGTGCCAGCGATTGGTTGTCGTGTCATATTGCATACCAGGATCGCCGCAGTGCCAGGTGGCTTCGGAAATTTTCTGCAGCAGAGCTTTGGCTTTGTAAGTCTTCATGACGCTGCCGTCCTGAACTTTCTTGGTGGAGAAATCGGTGTCGCGGACTACGGCGTACATGAAGTCGTCGGTGACGCGAACGGAATTATTTGCGTTCTGGAAAAAGATTGAAGAGTAGGCGTCGGAATCGGGATGGGACCCATCGTAGCCGAGGGAGACCAGGGCATGGGCTTTGGCTTCTTCTTTTTGTTTGCACTCGATGAACTCGACGATGTCGGGATGGTCGACATTGAGGATGACCATCTTGGCGGCGCGGCGAGTTTTGCCTCCGGACTTGATGACTCCGGCGAAGGCATCGAAACCTTTCATGAAGCTGAGNNCCGGTGCCGCTGCCCCACTTGAAGAGCATGCCTTCGGTCTTGGCGAGAGTGAGAATGGAATCCAGCGAATCTTTTACCGAGTTTATAAAACACGCCGAGCATTGTGGATTGCTGTAGCCGGTGACGCCGAACTCGACTTGCTGGGTTTGAGGATTCCAATGCCAGTTGCGGGCGTCGGAGTTGGGCTCGATGCGGTCGCAGCCAACGTTGAACCAGACGGGCGAGTTGAAGGCGGCGTACTGGCGGACGAGAATGTGAACGAGTTCGTCGTGGAAGGTGGCACCGTCTTCGGGAGTCTTGAAGTAGCCCTGGTCGAGTCCCCAGTTGCGGATGGTTTCGGCGACGCGGGTAACGAGTGCGCGGACTCCGGTCTCGCGCTCGGGCGTGCCGATTTTTCCGTGCAGATATTTGGAGGCGACGATGTTGGTCGCGGTCACGGACCAGTCTTTGGGGACTTCGACGTCTTTTTGCTCGAAGATCACGCCGCCGTGAGAGTCGGTGATCTGGGCGAGACGGAGATCCCATTCGACTTCGTCGTAGGGAGAAACGCCGAGCTTGGTGAAGAAGCGGCGGAAGGAAAGGCCGGGAGCGGACTTTTTAGTTGCAGAGGCGTTGTTTGCGGGGACCGGGTTCGCGGTTGTGGCGGCGGGGGAATTGACGGTGGTGGTTTTTAGCTCAGGCATTGCTTTCTCCATTAATAGTTAGATTCTATTCAACAGAGCCCGATTCGGCGTCCATGGGTGGGCGGGGGGAATTGGGCCTTTGCCCGAACGGGAAATTGTTCGGGGTGAAGCTTTGTTTCAAAGATCGTCGGGGCTAAAGCCCAGGTTCAGTAAAAGGCACGCTAATCTGAGCGCTGAAGCGCTGCGCCACCCAAAATCCCAACTAATCCGATCCTAATAAGGCTTCTCAGCTTTCCGGACGTTCGAGGAGAGCCAGGGTTTCGCGTTTCAGATGCGCTATTTGCGCGAGGTCCTGATGACCGCGGGCGGCGAAGCTTTCTTCCATCTCGGCCAGATGCAGGAAATTTTTGGCTTCGACCAGGTCCAGGCATTTCCGGACTGGATCCGAGGTTTCTTCTGCATGGGAAAAGAAAATCTGGGAGATGACTCGGTAACGAGTCGCCATCAGAGCCGACTTCGAGGCGATTTCACGGCGGCGCGTCTCCATCTGGTCGAGGTTTGAGAGGTTCTCGACTAGCGCCCAAGTTCTTGAGTCGTTCATTTTGGCTCCTGTGTCTCGGGGGCTAAAGCCCGATTTCTTTCTGCTTCAAACGCGGCGCTGAAGCGCCGCTCTTCCACAGTGCTGCTTGCGTCAGTGGTGCTTGATACGGCCCAAACCCCAGGGGCTAAAGCCCAATCTTTCCATTCCTGAGGCGGTACGGCTGAAGCCGTACCCTGATACGAATCTCTTTGCGGCACGGTTTGTGGCACGACTGAAGTCGTGCCCTCCCCGGGGCTTGCCAACTCCCGGAGTTTGCCGACCCCTTCGGTTCAGAAGCCGGAGGGGAGGGGGTGAGGACAGTGGAGATTTGTGTTGGCTCCGGAGTTGAGATGCGGGAGCGAGTGCTTATCTGTTTCTTGACCGTGTGCCGGGGCCCTGTCTGCAGAGGTGTCGACAGACGCGGCCGAGTCGCCCGCGCCTACACGAGAGTTCCGGGCCACACGCTCGGTGAGCGGAGCCACTTCCATGGACGACGAGAAGGCGGCGGGGATGCCGGAGGCTCTTTCGGCGGAGGAGAGCATCCATTGATTCAGGGCGCTGCAGATGCTGCGGCGCTGGTCCTGATCTTCGATGACGACGAAGCGAAGGAAGCAGCTGCCGGAGGAAAGGCGGGCGCGCATAGGATTGATGCGGGTGAACATGCGGTCGAGGGTGAAGGCCATGTCGTCATCTTCGGAGAATTGGAGGACGGCGAGCATGCGGCGGACAGGAGTTTCCGCGGCGGCTAAAGCCGCATCGGTGTGGGGTGGAGAATCGCAGGGCTGAAGGGCTGCGCCACCCGAAGGCGCGCGATCCGAGGTATCCGCAGCGGACAAAGTCGCGGGCGAGGGCGCCCGCGCCACATTCCCGGCAATTTCTTCGGCGATGGCGAAAATGCCGGGTTTGCTGGGGACGACAAGGAGACTGTGAGGGGAATCGCAACGGAACCAGCGCGACCATTGCAGGCGGCGCGGGTCCATAGGACGATCAAAACCGTGCCGGGTCAGTGAATCGGTGACAAGGCGGGTTAGATTTTCCATCCAGGGCTCCTCAAAAAGCGGGCTTCGGGCTTCGGCTTTCGGGCTTTGCTTTCCGCCGGAAAGTGGAAACGTCGGCCAAGGTAAAACTTGTCATGCACCTTTAAGTTGTCGTCCGCCCCGTGGGTGGTTCGGGGGGAACGGCCACCGCACTGTTTAATTTCAGGCTTCGGGTTTTTGGGCCCGAAGCCTTGGTTGTTGGGGTTTACGGGGGTGGCGCCAAGTCACCTCTGGCTTGGCGCCGATCCCGTCTGCTGCGCTTCTTTACCTTATTTCTTACTCTTACTCATTACCCCAGTTGCTTACTCACTCGGCGGAAGCCGTCCCGTTCCCGCGAGACGACTTCAAAAGGCCCATGGGATTGCAAAGTTACTCCCGCTTATTGTGTCTGTCAAGAGGGAAACACCATAGGTTGTATCTCCAGCAATGACGGGCTTGGTACGGGGATGGTGGATTTGTTTTCCACAAGGGAAATTCATGGTGTATTCACAAAAGCCAGTGGCCAGTAGCCAGTGGCCGGCCGCCAGCAAGTCGCGGTGGTCGCTTGACGGGATTGAACGTCCCTCAGTGGCTAAAGCCAGCATTGAAAATGTGGCAGTTATCGCAGCGGTAAACCGCTGCGCCACCCGAAAGCTAGAGCAAAGCTGCGCCAGGCAAAGGCAAGAGCAAAGGTCCACCGCCGGAGAGCAAGATCGAGTTTTGCGGCGACTGGCTAGAGAGAGTTGATGCCGGGGATAAAGTTGCGGCGGGTGCGCTCGGGTTGGGGAAATTTGCGGGTGAGTTGGGGTGTGAGCGAAAGAGTATCGGGGATCTCGCGCGAACGAGGGGACTGGTTGGGTGGCCACATCTGTTTTTTTGATGGAGTGATGGGGCGGTCGAGAGTGTTTGCCGATTCGATTGCAGGCTCGACGACTGGTTGGTCGAGGAAAGGGACATAGATATCCTCGAAGATTTGACGCGGCGCGATGCGGAGAACACCGTCGGAGGATTCGACGAGGTAGTCGCCCTTGCGGCCGGAGTGCTGACGGCCGAGCACGTCGGTGAAGGCGAGGCTGGTGGTGAGTTGCTTGGCTTTGACCAGAAAGCGGGTGCGGTAAGTAATCCATGGCGTAGTTGCTTTCATGTGCTGACCAGATCTTCTTCTCAAATGTTGGTGGCGGTGGTTGACGGTTCGTCTCGCCGGTTACGGTCTCGGCTGAGTTCGATTTTTTTTGAGAGGGCGAAAGAGAATGTACGAGCGAAAGGGCGCGGGGTCAATTCAGTATTTTTGGTGCAGTTGAGGAAAATGTTGGGCAGGGATTTTTGTCGATCGGGAGGGGGCGGGACTCTTAGCGAACAAACGCCGCTAAGCCGCGTGCGGGGCGGGGGTTCTGCTGGTGATTCAATGCAAGCGGGAAAACATGTGCGGGCGGGGCGGCGGAATCTCCACAGAGCTTGCACAGGAAATGCAGAAAGGGATGGGCGGTGGGTGTGGTGGTCTCGAAGGTTGAGGGCTGAGTCTGTGGAAGGAAGCTTGGTAAGGATGTCGACTGCTGTTGTGAGTGCGGCTTGGCTGGGCGCGGCACAGTGTGACTTTCGAGTGGCGCGAGTTCTTGACAGCGTGGCCGGTCCGAGCGAGACTCCAATTATCGTCTCGTGAAATTGAAAGTGAGTGCGGGCGGGCCGGATCGCGCCACAGCCGCCTTGAGCAACGCAACGGGCACGCGCCATGGAACACTACTCGATTCTCGACCATAGTTCCGCATCGCCTGCGATGGAGGGAGAGATGCGGGAGAGCAGCGCTGGTGGATGCGAGGCGCAGAGTGTTTCTGCGGGAATTGCGGCGGGCAACGGGCATGGGCAGCGAACCTCGGGAATCGGGGCGCGCATAGGGGGCGAAGATGCGGGGCGGTCGCTGGCTGAAATGGCGGAGCGGGATCTCGATGCCGCGCTGCAGCTGCTGGCGGACCGCGCGCAATATATTACGGGGGCTAGCGGAGCTGCCATCGCGCTGCGCCGGGGCGAACACAATGACATGCTGTGCCGGGCGAGCGCTGGGGGGAACGCGCCGGAACTGGGGGCTCTGCTCTCGATGGATTATGGGCTGTCGGGGGAATGCGTGCGCACGCGGCAGCTTTTGCGGTGCGACGATGCGGAACGCGATCCGCGGGTGAATCGCGAGGTGTGCCGCGAGTTGGGGATTGCGTCGGTGGTGGTGATGCCGATCGTGAGCGGCGAGCAGGTGCTCGGAGTGTTTGAACTTCTTTCCGGCAAACCGCGGGCGTTTGAGGAGCGGGATCTTTCGGCGTTGCTGCGGCTGAGTGTGATGGTGGAAACGGCCGTGAAACATGCGGTTGCGACGCAGATTGCGAGTGCGCATCCGGAAACCGCGGTGGTGGAGGTTCAACCGGAGGTGGAAGTGGTCGCCGTGGAAGCGGTCGCGGTGGAAGAAGATGCGAAAGAAGATGCGAGAGTTGAATCGGCTGCCGTTGTGGTGAGTGCGGCGATTGCGCCCGAGCCGGTGGCGCTATCTCAAGAGGTCTCGTCTATAAAACAAGAAGCAGAGTTAGCGGCACCGAAGAAAGCGCTGTTCTGGACAAGCGCTGGGCGCGGCCAGGGCGGCGGAGAGCCGAATGAAAACGCCGGAGCGATTGCGGTGCCACCGGTGTTGAGAAATCTGCGGAAGTGCCAGGCCTGCGGCTTCCCAGTGTCGCAGGGCCGCGCGTTCTGTGTGGAATGCGAAGAAAGACAGTGGCGCGGGCAGCGGCTTGTGCAGCCGGGAGTCGGAGGGCAGAAGGACCAGGATGGTCCGGCGCCGCAAAGAGATTCTAAAGAACCCGCGGTGCGCGGTTATGCGGGGGGAACTTTTATTCGGGATTCTTCTGCAGGGGAAGTTTCCGTCGGGGCCAAGGAGGTAAAGACTGCGGAGNNTTTCTGCGGCGGGACCGGAAACCAGCGCGGCGCGGAATTCTTTTTCCTCTTCGATAAAATCGGCGGACGCCGAAGAGCCTGTGGCACCGTTGACCACGGGGACAACGTCATCGTCTTCGTTGCCGGATGTGGCATCCGAGGTGGTTGCTTCCGACAATTCTGCTCCGTTCTTGAGTTCGGCGCTGCAGTCGGAGTCGTGGTTTGCATCCAACAAGTACATTCTGGGAGCGCTGCTGGTGGTGGCCGTCGTTATCGGTGCGATCGTCTGGCTGCACTGAAAACTCTTCCTCCTGTTTCGTCTTGACTGATTCTTTTCCGTGAATCTCACCCCAGCAACGGATTACAATTCTTTTCCTGACTTCGCATGGGTGTTTCGGAGGCTTGATCGTGCCAAGAGTAAATGCGGTCGCGCGCTGTTGTTTATCGGTCCTGCTGGTGACCGCGTTGGCTGTGGCCCAGAGCGCTGAACAGCGAACGTCGCTGTCGCTGGAGCGGGTTCGCAAGCAGCCGCAACTGCTGCTGGCCTTCGTACACGACCTGCCGAAAGGTGGAGACCTGCACAACCATCTGGATGGCGCGATTTACGCGGAGGATCTGATCGATTTTGCCGCCGACGGCAGCCTGTGCGTGGACCGCACATCCTCGCGCTTGCTGGCGCCGCCCTGCGATTCGTGCGAGAGCTACACCGCCAAACCCGCGGCGCGCTGCGGTTATGGCGACCACGTGCTGTACAACGAGATGATCGACGCCTGGTCGATGCGGAACTGGAGGCCGGGCGACGAATCGGGGCACGATCATTTCTTCGCCGCCTTTGACAAATTCGGGTTGGCGTCGCATACGCACGTGGCGGAAGCGATCGCCGCGGCCACGAATCGCGCGGGCATGGATCAGCTGCAATATGTCGAGTTCATGCACACCGCCGACGCCGGCGCGGCAGCACAACTGGCGGGAAAAGTGGAGTGGACTTCGGATTACGCCAAGATGCGCGACGCGCTGCTGAGCGCCGGCATAAAAGACGCGGCCGCGGAAACCAGCAAGAGACTGGCGGCTGACGATGCCCGCGCCCGAGAGATTCTCAAATGCGGAACCGCGGAGGCGGCTCCGGGATGCAGCGTAGACGTGCGCTATCTTTATCAGGTGCTGCGCGGGTTGCAGCGTCAAATTGTGTTCGCGCAGATTCTGCTGGGGTTCGAACTGGCATCGTCGGATCCGCGATTTGTCGGACTGAATCTGGTGATGCCCGAGGACTGGTATGTGCCGCTTCACGATTTCAACGAACACATGGCCATGGTCGATTACTTGCACAGCGTTTATCCGAAGGTACACATCGCACTGCATGCCGGCGAACTTGCCTTGGGACTGGTGCCGCCGGAGGATCTCACGTTTCATATACGCGCTTCGGTGGAACGTGGACATGCCGAACGCATTGGCCACGGGGTTTCCGTGATGAACGAAAAAGATCCGATCGCGCTGCTGCATGAAATGGCCGAGCGCAACGTTCTGGTCGAAATCGCGCTGACTTCGAATGACATGATCCTGGGCGTCAGCGGGGACGACCATCCCCTGCCGGTTTATATGAAGTACGGGGTTCCGGTAGCGCTGGCGACCGACGACGAAGGTGTCGCACGCTCAGACATGACGCACGAATACTTGCGCGCAGTCGAGACCTATCATTTGTCGTATGCGGATTTGAAGCGGATGGCGCGGCAAAGCCTGGAGCACAGCTTTCTGCCCGGGCAAAGCCTTTGGACGGATACAAAACTGGTGTTCCGCATGGCTCCGGCTTGCGTGGGGGATGCGGCTAATCCAGAGAAGGCGTCCGCGACGTGTACAGAATTCCTCGCGGCCAACGAACGCGCGCGGCAGCAGTGGAAGCTGGAGAGCGAGTTCGAAAAGTTCGAGAAGAAAAACTAGAGCTGTAATGTAGGGCGTCGCGGCGGTTGTCCTTCGGACGAGTTCAGAGCAGGCGGCCCTCGCGACAGCCGGCAAGATGCCGGCGCTACTGCTGGAGACTAATGCCCCGCAAGCCGCGAACTTTGATTGCCTCGCCCCTGGAGTGGCAGATGTGCGCGTCGCCGGTTGCGCATCCCATCGTGCCAGTTTTGGCCGAGCGTGGAGGCACGCAACTGCGCACGCCTCTGCCAGTTGCGGTGGTCGACACGCGCGAGCAGGTTCCGTTTTCCTTCCAGCGCTTCAAGGGTTGGTTTTCCGCGATCGAAACGCGCGCCTTGCCGCTGGGCGATTACAGTGTGGCCGGGATGGAAGATTCTTGCGTGGTCGAGCGCAAAGACCTTTCCGACCTGATCCATTCCTTTACCGAAAATCGCCGGGTCTTTATCAAACGCCTGCGGCGTATGAGCGAACTGCCTCATAGTCTGCTGGTAATCACGGCGCCTCTGAGTCAGATCAAGAGCGCCTATCCTTATGGCCGGGTCAACCCCAATCAGGTTACGCAGTCGCTGATTGCGGTGCTGGCGGGGTTGCGATTGCCTTTTGTGTGCACGGAAACGCATGAACTGGGAGAGGAAATTGTGGCTTCCTATCTCTATCAAACGTTCTTATATGATTGGCTCGAGCGCAACGGCCACGGGCGATTTCTGATGGATGATGATTTGTAACATTATGGAAGATCAGTTCACACTCGCGGAAACCGCAGCCCAGTCGGTGTTGCAGCGGACTGGCTTGCGTCCGCGCATCGGTCTTGTTCTCGGTTCCGGCCTCGGCGGGTTTGCGAATTCGCTCAGTGAGCCTGTACGAATTCCTTTCGCCGAAATTCCTGCCTTCCCGCGCTCCACCGCGATTGGACACGCCGGACAAATGGTCATCGGGAAGGCTGGTGCGGTCCCGGTTGCCGTGATGCAAGGCCGCGTGCATCTCTATGAAGGCTATTCGGCGCAGCAAGTCGCGTTCCCCATGCGAGTTTTCGGGCGCATGGGAATTCGCGCCGTTATCCTGACCAACGCGGCGGGCGGAATCAATGTGAACTATCAGCAAGGCGCGCTGGTGCTGATCCGGGACCACATCAACCTGCAGGGAACGAATCCTCTAGCCGGGTGCAATGATGACCGTTTTGGGGTGCGCTTTCCCGACATGACGCACGCCTACGCAAAAGACTATCGAGTGATCGCACAAGAAGAGGCAGGCAAGCTGGGCATGAGGCTGCATGAAGGGGTTTATGCCGCCCTGCTTGGTCCGAGCTACGAGACGCCAGCGGAAATAAATTATCTGCGAATTATCGGTGCGGACCTGGTGGGAATGTCGACCGCCTTCGAAGCAATTGCGGCGCGTCACATGGGAATCAAAGTGCTCGCCATCTCCTGCGTGACCAACATGGCTGCGGGGATTCTCGACCAGTCGCTCTCGCACCAGGAAGTGATGGAAACCGGAGAGCGCGTGCGGTCGAGCTTCGAGGCGCTGCTGCGCGCGGTGCTGCCGCGCCTGGAGAGATCGGCCCTTTGAGATGTGATCCCGGTGTTTGCCCGCGGACGGCGAGGGTGGTGGCGCAGGCAAGAAAACCAAGGTCCCTCGCTTTGCTCGGGATGACACTTCGTCGGGGGATGACACTTCGGCTGGGATTACTTCCCAGCGCGCGGGATGAATAATTCTACTGGCGGCTTCACGCCATAGGCGGCGGAAAAACTTCCCTGGTTCACGGCCAAGGCAAAATGGCCACGCGAGTCGATATATAGAAGAGGCTGCCCCAGGGCCACATCGCTGAAGGTCCGCACGAATTTGATTCTCATTTCTTTGCCGGCAATCTTCACCGGAACTTCCTGGCCGAGCGGGTAACCGAGTTGCAGGAAATCTTCCGCGTCGAGGTTCGTGACCAGATTGCCGAACGGACCATCGGTGGCAATCACCTCCGCCGTAACGCCGCGATCGTTGAGTTGAGCCGCCTTCAACTCCAAATGCACCAGCGACGCAACGGGCATCTCCGGACCAACCTTGCTCCAATCGTCGCCGCGCGCCACATGCGCACCCACGGGAGAAAAAATATCGCGCCCGTGAAAGGTTGATGACATCTTGGTTCCAATCATCCAATCTGGATTCGTGATCTCGCGCACGGTGTCGATGCCGTCGCGCTGTTCCACCAGCGTGAGCAGGCCGTTATCCGGCAGCACAAAATACTGGCCGCGCTTGGACTTGGCCACAATCGCTTTGCGCGTGCTGCCTACGGTGGGATCGATGACAACGACAAAGACCGTGCCCGCGGGATAGTATGGCGTGGCGCCATAAAGAAAACGCGCGCCATCGAGAATGGAGAACGGGGTTACCTGATGCGTGAGATCGACAATGCGCACCTCCGGCATGATCGAATACATCACGCCGCGGCAGATCGCTACGGAATCATCCAGCACGCCGAAGTCAGTCATGAAGACGATGGTCTTGGGATATTTCGCCGTCTGAGCGGCCGCCAGCGCCGAAAGCACAAGCAGCAGCGCGAGCAATATGGCCACCGGGCTGACTGGAAAAATCCTGCGGTCATTCGGGCGTCGGGCGGAGTTCATCATGGGGTTCAGGTCTCCTGTCTTGATTGCGGTCTTGATTGCGATCTTGAGTGGGTTAGAGATTTTACCGGCCACCGGCTACTTTAGTTTCGAATCGAAATCATGGACTGAAGAATACTGAGATTGGCTGCAGGCGGCAAATCGGCCTGCGGCATCTATAATATCCTGTCAATTCATTGCACGAACGCAAGGAGGTTTTTTATGCCGGAAACTATTCCTGAGAAATATCGCGATCTGTTTCAGAAGCGCGCCTTTGCCAGCCTGGCGACGCTGATGCCGGATGGCCGTCCGCAGGTCACGCCGGTGTGGTGCGACTATGACGGTGAACACGTCATCTTCAACTCGGCCAAGGGACGGCAGAANNCGGTATCTGGAGATTCGCGGGCGCGTGGTGGAGATTACGGAGGAGGGTGCGAGCGCTCACATCGATAAGATGGCCAAGAAATATCTCGGCGTGGATAAATATCCCTACGGCCAGCCCGGCGAAGTGCGCGTGCTCTACAAGATCAAACCCGAGCACACACAGGTGATGGGGTAGGACTCACAGGTTTCAAGGTTCCAGGGTTTCAAGGTTGCAGAGTAAACCTGAGTCTTTGAAACCCGAGACCTTGAAACTTTGAACCCTTCTTCCTACAACCTTTGCTTTCTCGGTTTCGGCAATGTCAACCGCACGCTGGCGCAATTGTTGCTCGATCGTGAGCAGGAACTGCGCGAGCGCCACGGAATTGTTTTCCGCATCACGGGAATCGCAAGCCGGAGGCTGGGATGGATTGCCGATCCGGATGGGCTGGATGCGTCCGTACTGCGGGACCTGACCTCAGATCAGGTCCCCGGCGTTTCGCGGGCGGGGGCGCCCGCGCTACAAAACGTCCGCGCCTGGCTCTCCACCGCCCGCGCCGACGTTCTCTTCGAAGCCACGTCGCTCAACGTAGAAAATGGACAGCCGGCGGTCGATCACATCCGCGCCGCGCTCGATCATGGAGCCCACGCCATCACCGCTAACAAAGGACCCGTCGTCCACGCCTACGGCGAACTCCGCGACCTCGCGGCCGCGCGCGGCAAGCGCTTTCTGTTCGAATCCACGGTGATGGATGGCGTCCCTATTTTTTCTTTGTTTGATCAACTGCCTGTGATTCATCTGCAAGGATTTCGCGGCATCTTGAATTCGACGACGAACGTGATTCTGAGTGAAATGGAGAACGGCCTCAGCTTTGATGAGTCGTTGAAGAAAGCGCAGGCGCTCGGAATCGCCGAGACCGATGCCACGCACGACATTGAGGGCTGGGACGCCGCGGTAAAAACCGCCGCGCTCATCACCGTGCTGATGGATGTGCCGGTGCGCCTGGAAAAGATGGAGCGTGAAGGCATTCGCGGGCTGAGCGGGGAGGCCGTGCGCGCAGCAAGAAAAGAAGGCCGTCCTTACAAACTGGTCTGCCGCGCGAGAAAAACGGAGAGCGGAGTCGCGGCGAGCGTGGGTCCTGAGCAAATCCCGCTGACCGATCCCATGGCGCAGGTTAGCGGCGCGTCGTCCTATATTTATTTCGAAACCGGCATCTTTCCCGGCCTCGCCATCACCGAGGAGAATCCGGGGCTGTATGCGACGGCTTATGGGATGCTGGCGGATTTTGTGAGGGCCGTCGGCGAGACCCATTCGGGGAAAGTTCCGCGTCCGGAGGACGATTGACAATAGCCCGGCGTCGAAACGCCAGGCTATTATCAGGCGTCCTCTGGACGCTGTGCTTCGCGTTACTTCTGGAGTCCGCGCACCAAGGGCTGCATTTTCGTTGGGCTTATGGTATAGACTTCGTCGAGTCCTATCGAGTTCGTCGAGTCTATGGATCGCTCCGCTATCAGCGACCAAATCGGCAGAATCCTGCGCAGCCAGAGCTTCGCCAGTAAGAGCCAGCTCAGGAAGCTGCTCGAAGTTCTGTTCAGCAACATGGATTCGCAAACCACTCTGAAGCCTGACCGGGTGATCAAGGAACTGTGGCCAAACGAGAGCAAGACAAAGGGATCGGCAGACGTAGCGGCGGAGATGAACAGGCTGCGGCGTGCGCTGGAATCCTATTACAACGGCGAAGGTAAAGCCGACCTGATCACGATTACCCTTCCGAACCGTTCCGTACCCGCTCCCGATGGTACGCAGGAAAAGCGATGGATGGTAGCGAAGCCTCGCGGGAGTAGCGAGGATCGTCCGCCGGTTTCAGCAGTGAATTCCCGTAGAGGCCTAAAGATAGCGGCGGCGGTAGCTGTCTTATGCATGTGCATGGTGGGCTATATTTCGTTCCGAATGCTGGCAGTGCATGACCAGCCTCAGTCCGGGCGCCTGGACGGAGCGATACTCAGGATTATGAGTGCGGAAGGAAAGGAGCTTTGGAGCAAAAGCTTTCCCGAGGGATTTTCACCCGACTGGTACTACCAACAAGGTATAGCGACGCGCATCTGGTTCGGGGATCTGGATGGCGACAGTCACACTAGCGTTCTCTTCCTCTACCTTCCCGCGGTTGGCCCACTGTCGCACTCGACGACGCTGATCTGTTATTCGGATCGAGGTAAAGAGAAGTGGCGTTGGACACCCGGCAGAGAGTTGCCGGAGCTGCATGGGACGCCAGCCACGTACAGGACGGTTGCGCTTGTTATTTCGAAGGCAACGGAGAAGCGACCTCTCCGAATCGTTGTTTCAAGTATCCATGAACCTTGGTGGCCCAATCAGATCGCGATCCTCGATTCCAAAGGTGAAACCATCTCTGAGTACTGGCATTCCGGGCACCTGGAACACCTCACCTTGGCCGACCTCGATGGGGATGGGCGGGAGGAGATCGTAGCCACAGGAATCAGCAATGGCTACCATCAAGCCACGCTGGTCGTGCTTGATCCTGACCGGGTGTTGGGCGCTTCCACGGAGGCGGCGCGGCCGGAGCTTCAAATCCACGGCATGGGTGCGGCCGAGGAGAGGCTTCGCGTGTTATTTCCCCGGAGCGATTTGAATAAAGCGCTGTTCGAGTACAACGCGGGCACGGAGGCCACCGTGGAACATGGCAACGTTCGGCTTTCGGTGAAGGAATGCTTGCAACCCCCTGGCTGCCTCGTGTGGTATGAATTCGACAAGGATTTCCATTTGGTGACGGCCTACGCGGATGAGGAATTTCGCAGCTCTCATGCGCAATTTTATGCAAAGGGCAAAGACGCCCACCCGTTCAGTCCGGAAGAACAGGCCGAATTCCAAAAAATCCGATGCCTTGTCGGCTGCAAATCGGAGTTCGTCGCCAGCCAGACGCAGTGACACCCTGACTTAATACCGATTTCATATCATCTTCGCTGCATAGCGCTGCCCAAGGTGCGATCTCGTGCTAGCATCGCCGGGCTTGGAGCGTCGCTAAGAGGGGCGCGGAACCCCGTCCGCCCGCCTCGGTTCCAAGAAAAAAATCCCGGTTAAGAGGACATTATGAAACTAACGCGCAACTTCGTGCTGCCCTTGGCAGCTCTGTTTTTTGGACTTTTTCTTGTGCCCCGCGCCAGAGCTGTTGGGGTTGCGGACTGCCCCGTTGAGCCCAAACAAGGCGTGCCCATCGCTTCCGGCGATGTTTTCGCAGGCGCCAACTGCACCCTCAATTTAACTACGGATATCGATTCCTTTGTGTTTACGGCAAACAGCGGGGACATCTGGCACTTTCTGGTCGCAAGCAACGGCGCTGGCGCGTACGGCGTCGACATCTGCTTGACGCTCTACAACCCCAGCGCGGCGAAGGTATTCTCCGGGTGCAGCAATACCTTCGACGGCGACTCCTACGCCGTAATGACCGACCAGACGCTGACCGCGACTGGTACCTACACCATTGATGTAACTGAGGCCTCGAATGGCACGCTCAACTATGGGCTGTCACTGGAGCGCGACTACCCGACCCCCCCTGACGGGCAAGGAATCCAGTTGACGGAGTCGGTCACCGGCTCGTTGGGCCCGGGGGAAGACTCGCCTGCGTACACTTTCCCGGTCGTTACAACCGGCACCTACCAGGTGTCTGCCACGATTCCCAACGGAGTCCCCTACCAGAGCAACCTGTGCATGACCGTGTATTTGTTCACCGGCGCCAGCGCTGGGTCGGCTTGCACTAATACATTCGACGGCGATAGCTACACCGCCCAGGTAACCTTTACACCGTCGGAAAACGGTACGAGCATGGTGCTTCTCTATCAAGCCGGAAACGCCAACACCGGCGCCGTGAACTACAGCATGGAAGTTTCGTGCCTGGCCGGCGTGTGCACGCCAGTCTATCCTCCTTGCACCCTGAAAAACGCCGCCAGCTACGCTTCCGGTACGCTGACCATGAATTTCACCGTTGGGAACAATGTTGCCACCACCTGGAACGCCTGGCTGACCGATCAAAATACCATCACGAACCTGTTCTCTTTGTCGCAGCCAATCACGGTTCCGCCGGTGACCATTAGCAAGACGACCGCTCTGTCTCCGGCAGGCACGGTGGGGGTTCTCTCCACGCTTACGACGCCGACGAAAGGAATTTTCTGCTCCAGTTACGTGCAGATCAACACGGGCAAGCCGTAAACAATGGAGTAGGATAATCGACTCTTGGTGCTGCACTCATTCGCGTTTCTGGCGAATGAGTGGGGCGGGTCTGTGGAGGCTGTCGAACGCAAAAACCGGCAACGTCCATTCGTCGTGCATCTATTTCGAAACTGATGGATTGAAAAGGAGAATCCAGGTGAAGAACACCGAGCGCCAACGGAATTGGATTTCGAGGATGCGTTTGGCCCGAGCCAGTGCTGTGCTGGCGTTAGCGACCGTGCTGGTGTCGGCGGTCATCACCCCTCAACCGGCGCAGGCGCAGACTCTCACCACGCTATACAATTTTTGCTCTCAAACGAACTGCACGGACGGCGGAGGCTCCTTTGAAGGGCTGGTCCAGGCCACCAATGGGAACTTCTACGGGACAACGCATTTCTACGGGGCCTACAACGGTGGCACCGTCTTCAAGATCACCCCAAGTGGTGCCCTGACGACCCTATACANNTTCTACGGGACAACTGCGTCCGGCGGGGCCAACGTCGCGTGCTTACCCGGCTGCGGCACGGTTTTCAAAATTAGCCCAAGTGGAACTCTCACGACGCTTTACAGCTTTTGCTCGCAACAATTTTGCACGGACGGGTCGTCACCGACGGGGCTGATCCAGGCCGCCAATGGGAACTTATATGGGACAACCGCGTATAACGGGGCTAACGCCGCCGGTACGTTCTTCACAATCACGCCGAGCGGCACGCTGACGACGCTCTACAGCTTTTGCTCCATGAGAAGTTGCGCGGACGGTGGCTTTCCCCAGGCGGGGCTGGTCCAAGCCACCAACGGGGACTTCTACGNNCGGACGGCTACTACCCCGAGGCGAGTCTCGTCCAAGCGACCAATGGGAACTTCTACGGGACAACACTATGCGGCGGGGCCGTCGCCGGCCTCAACTGTGATTCGTCGACGAGTTCCGGCGGCACGGTCTTCAAGATCAGCTCAGGCGGCACGCTCACGACGCTCTACAGCTTTTGCTCCCAAAGCGGTTGCACGGACGGTAGCTTTCCCCAGGCGGGGCTGGTCCAAGCCACCGATGCGAACTTGTACGGGACAACCGTGTTTGGCGGGGCCAACAACGATGGCACGATCTTCAAAATCACCCCAAGCGGCGCGCTGACGACGCTGCACAGCTTCGACGGTTTCGGACAGGGCTTGGACGGCGAAAGGCCCTACGCGGGGCTGATCCAGGGCACCAACGGGGACTTCTATGGGACGACGTACGCGGGCGGGGCAAGCAACGGCGGGACAGTCTTCAGCCTGTCGGTGGGTCTGAAGGCGTTTGTGGAAACCCAGCCTACCTCCGGCAAGGTGCGAGCGGCGGTTAAGATTCTGGGAACCAATCTGACGGGTGCGACCAGTGTGACGTTTAACGGCACATCAGCCACCTTCACTGTGGTTTCGAGGTCCGAGATCACCACCACGGTTCCGACCGGCGCGACCACTGGCCCGGTCGAAGTGATCACCCCCAGGGGCACGCTCAAAAGCAACACGGAATTTCGCGTCACGCCATGATGGGTTGGAGCGGCTCAAGAGCAAGCGCAAGAAGGGAATGAAAAGGAGAATCCAAATGAACAACACAGCGCAACGGAATTGGATTTCGAGGGTGCGTTTGAGAGGAGCCAGCGCAGTGTTAGTAGTAGCAGCCGTGCTGATGCTGGCTGTCGTCACCGCCCAATCGGCGCAGGGGCAGACTTTCACCTCGCTGTTCAGCTTCGACGGAACGGACGGCTATGCACCGCAGGCGGGCCTCGTTCAAGCTACTAATGGGAACCTCTACGGAACCACCCAGGTGGGCGGCGCCAACGAACACTGCACGTTTTATGCGGTCGCGACGGGCTGTGGCACAGTCTTCTCCATCACCCCGAGCGGCACGCTGACCACGCTTTACAGCTTTTGCGCCCAACCCGGTTGCACGGACGGGGAGACCCCCGGCGGGGCGCTGATCCAGGCCACTAACGGGGACCTCTACGGGACTAGCGGAGGCGGAGCCAGCGGCTATGGAACGGTCTATCGAATCACTCTGAGTGGCACGCTGACGACGCTACACAGCTTCGACGGCACCGACGGCTCTTACCCCAGCGCGGGAGTGATCCAGGGTGCCAATGGGGACTTCTACGGGGCCACGTCCTATGGCGGGGCTTACGGCCAGGGCACGGTATTCAAAATCACCCCGAGCGGTACGCTGACCACGCTTCACAGCTTCTGCTCGCAAAGCGGTTGCCCGGACGGCACCTTGCCCGCCGGACCATTGGTTCAGGCGGCCAATGGGAGCTTTTATGGGGCGACGGTGTTTGGCGGGAACAACACTGCCTGCACCTCTGGCTGTGGCACGGTCTTCAAGATCACCGGGAGTGGCACCTTGACCACGGTACACAGCTTCGACTACACGGACGGCAAGAACCCCAACGCGGGGCTGGTCCAGGCCACCAATGGGGACTTCTACGGCACCACATTCTATGGCGGCGCCTACAACTCCCCCTACGGCTGGGGTACGGTCTTCAAGATCACCCCAAGCGGGACACTGACGACGCTAGTCAGCTTCGACGACACGAACGGCATATGGCCCACTGCGGGGCTGGTTCAGGGAACCGATGGGAACCTTTACGGGGAGACCCAGCTTGGAGGGATCAACGGAGTGGGTGGGACGATTTTCAAAATCACGCCGAGCGGGACCCTGACCACGCTATACAACTTTTGCTCCCAGAGCGATTGCCAGGACGGCTACGGCCCCCTCGCCGCGCCGACCCAGGACACCAATGGAACCTTTTATGGGACAACTTGGCTGGGCGGCGCAAGTTCCACCTGCGAGGGCTGTGTGTCGGGGGGTGGGTACGGTACAGTCTTCAGCCTGTCAGTAGGCCTCGGCCCGTTTGTGGAAACACGGCCCACCTCCGGCAAGGTGGGAGCGGCGGTCAAGATTCTGGGAAGCGATCTGACGGGCGCGACCAGTGTCACGTTCAACGGTACGTCGGCGACTTTCACGGTCTCGCAATATGAAATTACGACCACGGTTCCGGAAGGCGCGACCACTGGGACGGTTGTAGTGACCACCCCAGGGGGCAAGCTCAAGAGCAACACGAAATTCCGCGTCACGCCATGATGAGCTGGGGCTCGGGAGCAAGGATAAGAGGAGTGAATTTGAAGACACCCACTACTCATTCGCGTATGTCTGGCGAATGAGTGGGGCGCAGGATTGAGCCGTCGAACCCAAAAACCGCCCACCGCTATTTGTCCTACGTCTATTTCGAAACCGACGTCTTCCCCGGTCTAGTCAGCACGTCCACGACGAACAAGCGCGAGACCTGATTCCTCCCGTCATGGTAAAAATAGGTGAGTGACGATGCCGCCTGTGACAGATCTAGCAACCTCCACCGCCCTCGACATCTCGTGGGTCCGCTCTCAATTCCCCGCGCTGGCGCAAAGCGTCAATGGACATCCGGCCGCGTTTCTCGACGGGCCCGGAGGAACGCAAGTTCCGCAGCGCGTGATCGACGCCATCTCCGACTACTTGCGCCGTGACAATTCGAACACCGGCGGAGCCTACGCGACCAGCCGCAACACCGATGCCATGCTCGCGGATGCGCGTGCTGCTATGGCCGACTTCCTCAACTGCGGGGCGGACGAAATCGTCTTCGGTCCAAACATGACCACGCTTACGTATGCAATGTCCCGTGCCATCGGCCGCGACCTGGGCCCGGGCGACGAAATTCTGGTCACGCGACTCGATCACGACGCCAACGTATCGCCGTGGCTCGCGCTGGAGGAAAAGGGCGTTAGCATCCGCTGGGCGGAGATTCACGAAGAGAACTGCACGCTCGACCTCGCCGACCTGGCCAGCAAAATCAATGACCGCACGAAACTGGTCGCGGTCGGCTACGCGTCGAATGCCGTGGGAACGATCAATCCGGTGAAGGCCATCATCCGACTGGCGCACGCGGCCGGCGCGCTCGCTTACATCGATGCCGTCCACTACGGCCCACACGGGCTCATCGATGTTGCCGCGCTTGACTGCGATTTCCTCGTCTGCTCGACTTACAAATTCTTTGGCCCGCACATGGGAGTTCTTTTCGGCAAGCGCGAACACCTGCAGCGGCTGCGTCCCTATAAAGTGCGTCCGCTCACCGACGCCATCCCCAACCGCTGGGAGTGGGGCACGCTCAACCACGAATGCATCGCCGGCATTACCGCGTGCGTCGATTACATCGCCGATATTGGCCGCAGGGCTGATGATCGCAACGGTCTCGCTGCGCTCGAGGGACAGCCGAGAGGGCTGTCCCCGCATGGTCCTTCCACAGAAGGTCCTTCCACTCGCCGCGCCGCCATCGTCGCCGGGTTCGAGGCTATTCATCAATATGAACATGCACTGATGGAGCGCCTCATTGCCGGGCTCGCGAAAATTCCGGCTATAAAAATTTACGGCATCACAGATCCGGCGCGCTTCGCCGAACGCTGTCCTACGCTAGCGCTGCGCGTGATCAATCAGACAGCGGAGCAAACTCCGCTGGCACTCGCATCGAAGCTAGGGGATCAGGGATTCTTCACCTGGGATGGGAACTACTATGCGCTGAACCTTACCGAGCGGCTCGACGTGGAAAAGTCCGGCGGGTTCCTGCGCATCGGCCTGGTGCATTACAACACCGTGGGGGAAGTGGACCGGCTGCTGGCTGCGTTAAGGCAGATCGTGGGGTTGTAGTCGCTTCCGCCAGGAGTCGAGTTCGACTCGGCGGGAAAACCTTCGAGGCTGAGGCCGCGTGCCTCAGGCGCTAAAGCGCTGCCGCATTTGCAATGAGTTACGGCACGACTAAACGTCGTGCCCTTCCCGAGATTCGGCTCAACCAGTCTCTCTTACGGCCAGCGCTTGGCAGTATCATCCCAACCGGCGGCGCGCACCGGTTGCGCGGCGGCGACCACCGGAGGCGCGGGGATGCGAATGGGCGACTGGGGGCCGTTGACGGCCTGGGCCAGCGCGGGTTTCATCATCTCGGCGTTGATTTCCTTTTCTTCGGAGAGCAACGGGGCCACCAGGCGTAGCGCTTCCACTTCCTTCTCCAGCCGGGTCAACTCCATTTCCTTCTGCCGCAGAACTTCATAAACATTCTTCATAACCTAGGCACCTGCAAGTCGTCGGATGTATGCAGCTTTTCTGGCACTTTATCAGACTTACCTGCATTGTCAAGCCATTAAACGCAGTGGATTTTACCGGTTGAGCGCTCCCAGCGGTGCGGGCGAGTGAGCGGGATCCCTTGCCCAGCAAGCCTTTCAAGGGATATTCACAGGCTGGCAACGCTGCCACGAGTTGGTTGCAACGTCTTGCCGCGGCTACGGAATGGCGAAAACGCGCGCCCAGCCTGTGATTTGCGCGGGAGAGCTTCAGGGGCTGCACAATATCCGGTCACACGCCTGTGCACGGACTGCACTCGATTGAAAACAAGTGAGATAAAACCGCGATGTTTTCGTTGACTGAAAATTTAAAAAGAGTACAACAAGATTGTTCTTTGACAGTTTCTTAAGTTTTTCCGGTTGGTGCAGCGTCCGGGGCTCAAGCGTAGTCACTCTCACATTGAAAAATGCGGAGAGAAGGCAAGCGAGGGTCTATAGCAAAGCGCTGGTCGAGGAGAACGAGACACCCAGTCGAAGGCAGGATAGAGTTCCGAGGCGTTGAGTAGGTTTATCCGGTTGGCGGTTAGCCCGGAGCCCAAGCGAAGATCGCATGCAACGCACCCGCAAGGGAGGCAGCACAGCAGGTCGAGCAAGGGTCTAACGCGAGCTACTGGCCGAGACGAATGGACTCAACACCACCTCGGAACTCTTAATTTTTGCTCCCGGCCCGCTACATCCCCACTCAAACTATCCCTCCGGCGCACGCCTGTTTGCTGCCAGTAGCGTTCACCATTTCCCTGGTGTCGGATCAATGAGCTGATGGCAATGTTACCTCAACAGAGCCCCGGCTCAAGACGGTCATTTGTGAGTAAGTGGCCCAAATTCGCTCTTGCAACTCTGTACCAGCAGTGATTTAATTGGGAAAGTATCGCCTCACGATACATGGTCGATTTAAAGCCTCGGCAATGCAAGCCATGTCCTATTTCTGGTCGTTGATTTTCCGCGCTAGGCGGGACGACCAACCGGCAATCTACTATGGGTTCGCTGTATTCGCGGCGAGTGCGGCCCTGCTGTCCCGAGCACTTCTGAGCCCGGGGTTCGGATCGCACTACCCGTATCACACTGTATGGTTAGCAATCATTTTCGTTGCGTGGTACTGCGGACTGGGCCCGTCGATCCTGGCTGTTGCAATTGAAGCACTCGGGATCTGGTACTGGTTCTTACCCCCTTATCATTCCATCTCCGGGAAAAACCACACCGAGTACTTCGGCATGTTCGGGTTTCTAACGTTCTCCGCCATCATTATTGCCTTAGGGGAATCGAACAGGCGCCTGTTCGTGAAGCGCGACAAAGCCGAACGAGCATTGCAGGCAGCCAACGAGGAACTCGAAGTACGGGTAAGCGAACGAACGGCCGATCTGGAACGATCAAACGAATCTGCCAGACGGTTGAGTGCCAGAATCATGGTGGTGGAGGATGAAGAGCGCCGCCGTATTGGCAGAGCGCTTCATGACAGTTTGGGTCAATATTTAGCGGTGCTGAATATGAATCTCAGCCTTCTTCGAGCTCAAGTTAAGACCGAGACCGGAAACGCTCTTTTCTCCGAGTGCGCGGGTCTTGTTGAACGGTGCGTCACCGAGACACGGACTATATCGCACCTGTTGCACCCGCCGCTGCTAGATGAGCTCGGCTTTGGTTCGGCTACCCGTTTGTTTGTGGAGGGGTTCTCTCGCCGCAGCGGTTTAACAGTTACGCTTGACTTGCCCTCTGAGTCTGGCATGCGGCTGCCGATGAATCTCGAAATTGCATTGTTTCGCGCTGTTCAGGAAGGACTTACGAATATTCACAGATATGCAGAAGCAACATGCGCAAGCATAAGTTTGAAAAGAAATATCTCAACAGTGCATCTGAGCATTCGGGACAACGGAAAGGGAATACCACCCGCGCTGTTGAAGCGACTTCTCGACGGTACCGCTGACTCTGGAGTCGGTATAGCTGGAATGCGAGAACGGTTGCGCGAGCTAAACGGGGTACTAGAAATCCAATCCGACCAGTCGGGAACGATTCTTGGAATTACAGCTCCTACAACTCCGGGCACTGCTGAACAAACATCGGTTGCGACAGCTCCGGCGAACTCGCTCTCCGCCTAAGCGACTAAGGTTACGCGCCAACACTGACGCAATCAGCCCGATTACGCTCAAATCCCTCGTTCACTCTGGCACCTTCAAACCGTTCGTCCTAAGGGCAAGCTACAAACGAGATAAGGCGCAATCCGCGCCCTATCTCGTTTCTCACTGCAACCGGATCCAGCAAACCGAATTACGTGACACGAATCGCGAAATCCGGATCGCGCTCTAGCGGTGCCCGCCGCCATGTCCACCCGCATGGCCACCACCCCGATATCCGGGGAGCGCGTGCTCACCCTTCGCTTCATGGCCAGCGTTGCCTACGTTGCCTCGCCCATCTCGCGCCTCGTTTCCCTGGAAGTGGTTGAAGCGCTCCGCCCCGCGCTCCGGCATCGGTCCAGCGTAACCGTGATGAGGATCAAACCGGTTGTCGACATGTCCGTAAAAGCCGTGAGGGCCGTGAAACCACGGGCCTGCTCCAAGAAACACCCCGCCAACAAACCAGTCAGGTCCGTAGTAGCCGTAAGGAGCACAGTCATAGGGCTCATAGTCGAAGTATCCGTAAGGACACACGGGAGCCACCCCGAGGTTTACGCCAACCTCTACCTGGGCTGGAGCCACGGCTGCAGAGCATAAAAGGGCAACTACCAGAACCGTGAAAACGAGCGCACTGATTTTGAACATGTTTTCTCCTTAAGTCGTTCAGAGTTTCAACTTGTACACCTNNGTAAGCGGGAAATTTCGAACCTTACTTCTTCAGCTCCGCCGGCCAATTCACCACCAGCGTCAACGGATCGCTGCCTTCTTTCAAATTACCGCTGTTCACCAGGAATTTCTTCCCATCGGCGGTCACGTCGAACGGTCCAAAATCGCGCTGAATTCCCACGGCTTGAAACAGGGCATGCGGCGCACCCAGCCGTGGCGCGCCTTCCGACGTATTCACATCCACTGCGGTAATCGTATCCGCAGCGTCCAGAAAAAATAACTCCTTTCCATCCCTGCGCCACTTTGGCGAGCTGCCAGCGTTATTCGAAACCTGCCACTTCGCTCCTCCGCCCGGAAATGCGGTGATATAAATTTCCTTCCGCCCCGATTCGTTGCTCTGGTAAGCCATCCATTTTCCGTCCGCTGAAAGCGTGGGAAAATCTTCGTCGAATGCATCCTGCACGATGGCGAAAGGTTTACCGCCTCCGCTTAACGGCAATGCCCAGATGTGGAAACCGGCTTCCGACTTCATCCTTCTGCCGAAAATCAAGTAGCGTCCGTCCGGTGAAACCAGCCTCGGCGATTCCGTTACATCCGCCTCTTCCTGAACCAGCCGTTCGGCGCCGCTCCCATCGGCCGCCTTGGCATAAATATGAGAAGCGCCCTTATCGTTCGATCCATAAAAAATCGTCTTCCCATCGGCAGACCAGACGGGCCAAGTCTGGCTTGCCGGTCCAAAGGTGAATCGCGTATTGGTTTGCCGCGCCAAATCGAAAATCCAGACGTCAGACGTTCCCTGCGCGCCCGCGAAAAGTGTCACTGCCAGCCGCGTACCATCGGGCGAGAGCCCAGGAGTCAGATAATGCTCCGCCCTGACAATCGCATCCGTTTGTTTTCCTTCCCGGTCCCGCCACACCAGCGTCCATCCCGCCGATGCTTCCCCGCTTTGATAAATCAATCTCCCCGTGTCCGACGCTGAGAACACCGCGCGCACGCTCGCTCCATTGATGGCGATGCGTTCCGCGATTGGCTGCGGCTCGCCGCTCAACTCCATCTTGTTCGCGTCGAAGGGCTGCGCCATCAAAGTCTGCCCACGCATGAATAACAGATGACCCGAGGCATAACTCGCAATCGAGTCGCTCTTCATCAGCATCTTTCCCTGCAAGTTGCCGAGTTCGCCGACGTAGAGTACCGGGGACTGACCCGCGCGCGCAGTACGCGACCAATATAGGAAATGTTTTCCGTCAGGAAGAAAGAATGGAAACCGGTGGCTGTTCTCGCCGGTAGCCGCGTCCAGTTTCGACGCCGCTTCCGGCGTTCCACCGGCCGCAGGCACGCGCAACAGAGACTGGTTCGAAGATGGAGTGAAAACGATCACTCCATCTTTGCTCCAGGTACCGCCGCGCCCGCTGAAGCTCTCGCATATATCCTGCGGCGGTCCTCCGCTCGCATGAATCTTCTTCAACTTACCTGCGGCGAAAAACGCAATCTCGCGGCTGTCAGGCGACCAGAAGGGATAAATCGCATCGTCCGTTCCAGGCAACGCTTGCGCCGCAAGAGATGCCAGCGACCTCACATACAACATGATTTTGCTTTTTTCGTCCCGCGCCGTAAACGCTAACTGCGTTCCGTCAGGCGACAACACCGGCGGTCCCGCCCCCGGCAACATGGTCACAAACGACGTTCCTGCCGGCGGCAAAATCGTCGATTTCACGACGTTCGCCGACTCACGTTTCTGAAAGTAAGCAACTCCTGCGCCAATCGCAATCAGCAATGCAACAGCCGCCACGAACCACGGCACCCGCGAGCCTCCACTTGCTGCCGAAGATTCCGTTGCGACAGCCCGCGCCTCCGCCGCGCCCGCGGCAATCGCCTCCAACTGAATCCTGACGTCGTGCATGCAGCCGTAGCGCTGCTCCGGATTTTTCGCCAGGGAGCGCCTGACGGTTTCGTCCAGCCGGAGCGGCGAACTGGGCCGCACCGTACTGATTCGTTCGGGTTCCTGGTCCAGAATGGCACCCAGTACGCTGAACTGCGACTTCCCCTCAAACGCCCGGCGCCCGGTGAACATCTCGTAGAGAACGCAACCGAAACTGAAAATATCGGATCGCGCATCGGCTTCGGCGCCCTGCAGGACTTCCGGCGCCATGTATTGAAACGTTCCCACCACCGTTCCCTGCTGCGTCAAAGGCGAAGCCGATGCCGTAAGCTCGGCCACGGTCATGGTGGGCGTGCTCGGCGTCAGCGGAGTTGAACCCGACGAGGAACTGAAGGCGGTTGGCTTCGCCAGACCGAAGTCCATCAGCTTCGGCCCGTTTTTGGTGAGCATGATGTTGGCGGGCTTCAAATCGCGATGCACGATCCCGCGCGCATGCGCTTTGTCCAGGGCCTCGGCGACCTGGATTCCGATCTTCAGCGCTTCCTCGAGGGCCGGCGTTCCCCGCCGCAGCCGGTCGGCCAGAGTTTCGCCTTCCAGATGCTCCATCACCAGGAAGCTGATCCCGTCCTGCGAGCCGATATCGTGCAAGGTGCAGATGTTCGGATGATTCAGCGAAGAAATTGCCCGAGCCTCGCGCTCCATCCGCTGTTTGAGATCGAGATTGTCGGAGAGGTGTGCCGGCAAAACCTTGATGGCAACATCGCGCCCCAGCCGTGTATCGCGAGCGCGATACACTTCGCCCATGCCGCCGGCGCCGAGCGGCGACAGGATTTCATAGGGACCGAGCTTAGTGCCAGAGGCCAGGGGCATGGATGCGCGCAATTATAATCCCGCGCGGCCGGTTGCGCGCGAACCGGACTCGCCAATGCTACCGTTCAACCCACCCTGAAGTGCTCCGAGATGCCGCTGTTTGCGACCAGCAGCGGTCAACATCGGCGCCTCGGATGAGCGTGATGGCGATGTTATGCCAACTGACCAGCGAATCGCCAGGGTAG
>PKVZ01000051.1:0-15719 GCA_003131635.1 Acidobacteriaceae bacterium | reverse complement strand
CCTCCACGAGCGTTCCGTCGATGAAATTCGCCTCGCCCCGGCGCGTCGAAGACGACCAAGCGAAAGCGTCGGCGGAGGGAACAAGACTAATTTGGCCGGCCCGCGTGCTGATCGCTCTCTGAGTCAGAGGCACGAGGCTGGTCGAGACATCGGGCGCCTGCGACGGGTCGGCCGGATTCACCGACGCAGGGAGCAGTTTAATGGACATGGGAAATCAGTTTGCCAACTCTCAATCTATCGGCAGTTCCGGCCCGATCTAAAGAACACGGCGGTACTTTAGCGCCGCGCCGTGAGGACTCATCCCCATGTGGTTTCGGGTTTAGTTGCCCCAAAGCCACCATCGCAGGGCTCTTTCTCGTAAACTGTCTCGTGCCGAATAAACTTATGCCACGCTCCGCGCAGCCGTCATCATCGCGTCGCGACAAGGGAGATCCAGGCGCCCGGCGCGGTCGTCTTGTCATTCTCAGCGGTCCTTCGTGTGTTGGTAAGACCCCGCTGCACAAAGCTCTCGGGCGTTTTTATCCGGAACTGAACGGGCGTTTGCACAAACTGGTGCTTTTCAACAGCCGCTCGCCGCGTCCCGGCGAGATCGACGGAAAGGATTATCACTTCCGCACGCGAGCGCAGATTGATGAATTGAGATCGGATAATCGCTATGCGGTTCTCGAGGTGCGGGCAGATCTGCAGGCGCTGGATATTCCCGAGCTCGAATCACTCTTGCAACAAGGCGATGTTCTTTTCGAAGGCAGTTCTTTTGTAGGGCGCGCGCTGCAAACCAATTCCCGCCTCGCAAGCGTGAATCGGCTCAGCATTTTCATCTCGCCGCTTTCCAAAGAAGAGATCGCTTATCTGAAAGCTCCCGAGCGAAACGTCTCCCTGCCCGACCTGCTCACGGACGTAATGCGGCGCAAACTTCTGCGGCGAACCACAAGGCAGAAAATGCACCTGTCATTGAAAGACCTGGAAGATATCGAAAAACGCGCAGTCAGCGCCTATCGGGAACTTCAGGAAGGCTGGCATTTCGATTACGTGATTGCGAATCACGACGGTGAGGATAGCGACAACTGGGACGCGTTTTATTACTTGATCGGCGATGCCCGCAAAAGTCTGGACGCGTTCGCGGAGTTACTAAAGGGATCAACTCCCGCCAATATAGAAAAGTGGGATGAGAATCTGTTGCCGGAAAGCGGAAGTCGAGACTGAGAACTAAGAACTGAGAACCGGGAACTGGAAACCAGGAACTGAGAACCAGGANNCTGAGAACCAGGAACTGAGAACTAAGGATTGCTTCCTAATCCTCATGTTCGCCTTCTTCAAACTCTCCCTTCTCAGCAATGGGCAGCACGTCCCGATCACCGGCAACCCATACGTACAAAGTCGGCAGCAGAAAGATGCTCATCACCAGATCGGCAATCAGTCCACCCACAATGACGATGGCAAAAGGGCGCTGGGAGTCGGAGCCAATGGCGTGCGAGAGAGCGGCCGGCAAAAGTCCCAGAGTCGCCACCAGCATCGTCATCATGATGGGACGGAGCCTCAACACTGCGCCCTCCACCGCGGCGTCTTCAATCGAATAGCGGCGCGCGCGAAGCTGATTGATGTACTCCAGCATGATGACTCCGGTCTGCACCGAGACGCCGAACAGCGCCAGAAATCCGACGCCGGAGGAAACGCTGAAATTGGTGCCGGTGACAAGCAAAGCCAGCAGGCCGCCAAACCGCGCCATCGCCACGTTGGCGAGGATGAGCAATGCCCACTTGAACGATTTGAACATCGTATAAAGGATGACGAAGATGACCAGAATCGTGATTGGCAGCACGATCAGCAAGCGCTCGTCGGCCCGCTTCTGGCTCTCGTATTCTCCGGCCCAGTCAATGTGATAGCCGGGCGGCAGCTTCACCTGTGCTTCCACTTTTTTCATCGCGTCTTCCACGGCACCGCCCAGGTCTCGGCCTCGCACGCTGTATTTAATGGCGACGTACCGTTGATTGCCTTCGCGATAAATTTCCGAACCGCCCTCTCCGATCGTAATCTTGCAAAGCTGCGCCAGCGATACCCGCTCCCCGGACGGAGACAGCAGACGAATATTCTCAATCGCGTCCTGCGTACTTCGGTATTGCGGTAAGTAGCGTAGTGTGAGATCGTAGCGCGCTTCGTCCTTCAATACCTGGGTCAGCGCGTTTCCGCCTACCGCCGTCTGCACCGCGTCCTGCACGTCGGCCACGTTGATCTGGTACCGGGCCGCCGCATCGCGGTCCACGGTCACGTTCAGATTAGGCTGCCCCAGCACATGAAACACTCCCAGGTCTTCTACACCCTTCACCGTTGCCATAATGCCGGCGATCTGCGCGCTCTTGTCTTCCAGCGTCTTCAAGCTGTCGCCGTACACCTTAATCGCCAGCTCGCCTTTCACTCCGCTGACCGCCTCTTCCATGTTGTCTTCGATGGGTTGAGAAAATCCCCATACCACGCCGGGAATCTTGTTGTTGAGCTCGCGATTCATGGCGGCAATCAACTCGTCTTTATTTTCGTGAAAGACAGGACGCCAATCTTCTTTCGGTTTTAGATCGACGAAATATTCGGTATTGAAAAAGCTGGTTGTATCGGTGCCATCGTCCGGGCGCCCGGTTTGACTGGTGCATTGCGGAACTTCGGGAAAAGAACAAAGAATGATGCGCGCCTGGTTCGAGACGCGGATGCCTTCATCCGGCCCGGCGCTCGGCGCCAGCGTGCCGCGCACCCAGAGCGCGCCTTCGTCCAGATGGGGCAGGAATTCCGAACCGATAACCCCGCTGAACGCCAGGAAAAGCGTAAAACAAAAACCGACTACACCCACACAGATAACCAGCACGCGGCGCCGAATCGCCCACCGCACCGCCCTCCGGTAGTGCCTCACCAAAAATTCCATCACTGGGTTGTGCCATTCGCTCGCTCCCTTCGCGAAGGCGAAACTTGCCAGGACCGGCGCAATCACAATGGAAAACAGCAACGCACCCAGCAGGGCAAACGCTACCGTCCACGCCATGGGATGAAACAACCTTCCTTCTACTCGCTGTAGCGTGAAGATGGGCAAATAAGCCGTGATAATGATGGCTATGGCGTAGAACACCGGGCGCTGCACTTCGTGCGAAGCCTCGCTGATTTGTTCCTTCGGTGTCTTGACGCCGTTCTTGTGCCCCAGGTGGCGAACAATGTTTTCCACCATCACCACTGCGCCATCCACCACCATGCCGAAATCCAGCGCGCCCAGGGATAATAAATTCGCCGGAATATGCCGCAAGTCCAGACAGATGGACGCGAACAATAGCGAAAATGGAATGGTTGCCGCAACAATGAGAGCGCCACGGATATTGCCTAGAAACAAAAACAGAATGATCGAGACCAGAATCATTCCTTCCGTCAGATTGTGCAGCACCGTATGGCTGGTGAAGTGAACCAGGTCGCTGCGGTCGATGAAGGGGACGATCTTCACTCCCGGCGGCAGGATGTGATCGTTCAACTCTTCTACCTTCTGGTGAATTCCCTGCAGTGCCGTATCCGCTGCGGCGCCTTTGCGCAAAAGAACGATGCCCGACACCACATCGTCGTTATCGACAATCTTCCCATCTTCCCGATGCACAGCTTTGGCAAACTGCCCCAGCCGGATTTTGGGCCCCTGCGCCACCACCGCAATATCCTTGACTCGGAGCGGGGTTCCATTCTTCGTCAGAATCACGGTTTGCTCAATGTCGTGCACCCGGTCCACCAATCCCACCGAACGCACATTGATCTGCTGCAAACCCTCTTGAATAAAGCTTCCACCCGCATTGGTGTTGTTGTTAGTGAGCTGCTGCTCCACTTGCGCCAGACTCAATCCGTAAGCCACCAGCTTGTTGGGATCCACTCTGACCTGATATTCGCGCGTCGGCCCGCCAAAGCTTGAAACATCCACAATATCCGGCACGGCCTTAAAATTTTTCTCGACGACCCAGTCTTCAATGGACTTCAATTCCATCGCGTCATACGCCGGATTCGTGCTGCGTAACGTGAAAAAATAAATCTGCCCCACCGGGCTCCAGTCGGTGCCCATCTGTGGCGTCACGCCGGTCGGCAGCGTCACCTGGCTCAGCCGCTCGAGCACGCGCTCCCGGTTCCAGTCGTTATCCGATTCGTCGTCGAAAATCAGTTTTAAATCCGAAAGCCCGAATAACGAGAACGAGCGCAAATGCACCACGTGCGGAATCCCGTTCATCACCACTTCCAGCGGAATGGTTACCTGCTGTTCGACCTGCTCCGCCGAAATTCCTGGCCATTGCGTAATGATTTCAACGTAGTTGTCCGCCACATCGGGATACGCTTCAATCGGCAGCCGCTTAAACGAAACAATTCCTCCCGCAAACAGCAGCAGTGCCAGCCCCAGCACCAGCAGCCGGTTGTTCAGCGCGAAATCGACGACGCGGCGGATCATCTATTGCTCCACCGTGTTTTGCAGCGCCAGCGCGTTCGATACCACCTGATCTCCCGGTTTCATCCCAGAAACCACGGCCTGCATATTGTTCGGGAGCATCTTTCCCGTCACCACTTCCATCCGCTTGAAATGCCCGTTGCCCAGCGGCGCATACACCCACTCGCGATCATGCAAATGCAAAATCGCCGCCGCCGGAACCGCCGCATAGGTTTGCGTCTGCTTACCATAAAACGTCGCGGTTACAAACATTCCCACCCGCATCATTCCGGGATTCGCCACTTCGAGCCGAACCTTTGCGGTGCGGATGTTGGGATCGAGAACCGGCAGGATGTTGTCGATTCGCCCCTTCAATACCTGGTTGGGATACGCGCTGAGGTGAATATCGGCAAACTCGCCGACTCGGACCGCATCGAGATCGTTCTCGTAAACGTCGCAGATAATCCACACATAAGAAAGATCGGAGATGGTGAAAGGATTCGGCGATCCCAGCCCCTGCACACCCGACGCATTCGTGATTTGCTGGTCGGTAATGATTCCCGAGATTGGCGCCACAATATTGACAATGCCCGAAGGATGATCCTTGTCGATGCCGAGCGTCCGTAACTGTTCAATTGCTGCGTCCAGATCCGCTTGTGCGTTCTTTGCTACATCTTCAGCCTGTTCCAGCGCGCTCTTGGCGACCGCTCCTTTGTCATAAAGAATCGTTTGCCGCTGCAGATTCAATCGCGCCAGCAGTTCGTCGTTCAGCGCCTTGCGGTAGGTCTGGTAAGCGCCGGCAACATCGTTGCTCTGTACCTTCAGGAGCAGCTGGCCTTTTTTTACGGTGTCGCCCAGCCGCGCTTTCACCTCCACCACGCGTCCCGCCGCCACCGAAATCACCGGCACCGAGCGCGCAATATCGGGCTGTACCACGCCCGTTACATTCAGCGAGGGCGCAGCCTTATATTCAACCGCCGTCGCCAACGGAAATTGCTCGGGATGGTCGGCCTTGAAATTGTTCGCGTCCAAATCGGCCTGGACGTTTGCCGGAGGCGGAGCTTCGGCCTTGGGATCAGCCTTGCCTTCGTTGCATCCGGCCAAAGCGAGAGTGAGAGTCAGCGCCAGCCCAACTCCGCCAAACTTAAAGTAACGTTGCTTCATGGCATTACCTCTTTGCCCACGGCCTGATTCAACTGCGCCGCCGACGTCAAATAGGAACCCACCAGATTCACATAGTTCAGTTGCACGCTGCGGTAATCGCTCTCGGCGTTAAGGAAATCCAAAAGCGAAGCCCCACCGTGCTGATAGGAAAATAAAATCGTGTCCCGCACCCGCACCGCCTGCGCCAGATACTTCTGCTTGTAAGGCCGCAGCAGGGTCAGATTGCTGGCCAGCGTCGCGTATGCCGAATCCACATCGCTGAATACTTGCGCCTCGGCCGCATCCTTCAACTTTTCGTTGCGCGTAATGTCCAGCTTGGTATGCAGTTTGTTGCCCTGGTTGCGATCAAAAATGCGCAGCGGAAACTCCACGCCCACGCCAAAGTAAAAATCGATCGGAGGATTTCGCCCCACATCAACGCTGAACGTGGGATCGGTCGATCCGTTCGCCACCGCCAGCTTGTAGTCGGTGTGCGCCTTGTCCACGGCCTGTATCGCCGCCTTCAAATCCGGACGATTATCCAGGGCGATCTGGCGGTAAGCATCGAGCGCATCGACCTGATCGTTGAAATCGAACACGCCCACCAGATCGAACTGCTCCACTGGAGTGCGATCATTCAACAGCATCAGCATCTGGATTTTCGCTGTCCGCAAATTCACGATCGCCGTCTGAACGTCGGATTCGTACTGCACCCTCTGCAACTCCAATCGATCGAGATCGATCTGCGCGATGTCCCCCGCTTGATATCGGTCGCTGCTGATCTTCAGCACGCGGTCGTAATATTCCAGATTGTCCTTCGAAACCTGCAGAACCGCTTTGGCCTGCAGCGTCTGTACAAATGCGCTGCGCAAGTTGAACAGTAGGCCGCGCTCCAGATCGTCCTGCTGCGAAACTGCAATCGCCGTTCCCTTCTTCGCGCTTTCCGTCCGCAACTCGCGCTTGTGCGCCCGCTCATACAAATAACTCACGGTCGCGGATGGCAGAAGGTAAGCAAACGGCCCGTGCTCCGGCCCAAGATTAATAGGAGCAATCTGATCCGAAAGCAGCCCTAAATTAGGATTCGGCCGCAGATGCGCGGTAATCTCATCCGCCTGCATTTCGCTGATATTTAATTTCCCCGCCAGCAGCGTGGGATTATTCAACTCCAGCCGATCCTTCACCTGCTCCCACGTCCAAGCCTGCGGAGCCGGCTGATTTGGAAGCGCTGCCTGCGCCGCAGCCAGCCTCACCACCGCGCCCAGCACAAGCGCCGCGCCGCATTTTCTCCAAATTATTCTTCCCATCAATAACTCCATCGAAACTCTTCGCCTTCCCGAGCGTAAAGACATAGCCTGCCAAGTCTGAGGGCAGAGTCGCGCCTGATAGTGCCGTGTTCTGATACGGCTGCTGATCCGCATCCGGACATCTCTTCAGCAGCGTGTCCTGAACCACCTACGCGATGCCGCTTACGGCGCGAACCAGAACGCCTTCACGCTTAGGCTGGAGATTCAGGGAACCATCGCATTTCGAAATGCATCTCTCGCAATGCATCTATCTCAGGAGTATCCAATTTCCACCGTAAGGATTTCCTAAAGATGAGAGACGAGTGCTGCGGAATTATTGCTGCTTCCGATCAGCGATTCGGCAAACGATGATTCAATCAGGATGATTCGGCGAACTAGCCGAGGAGGGAACGCGGAGGAGCGCGCCCGGCATGCAAAGCGCAGGGCCTGGCCAGAGTTGGCAAACATAAAGCAGGAACTTCCAGCAGTCCAGCTTGCGGAGCGGGCGGCCAGTCGATATGCGCCGCCAACGCCGGTGGCCCTTGCAGGCGGTTGACCCAGGCCGACTGCTTATCTCCACCCGTCTGCCGCACGGCGCGCTTGCTGGTGGAGGACTCTTCCATCTCAGTGCGCATGGCATGCAGATCGTCCGTCGCCGAGATCACCGGAAACAGCAGTACGAGTACGCAGCCCAGCGCCAGCAGGCACTGCAATGCACTCACGCTGCGCAATGCCCGCGCCCCCGCGCACTGTCGCCACAGCCAGTAAGACGGCAGCGCCATCAACACCCACGCGAGATTAAGCAGCAATTCCATACCGGAATAACGACACCGCAAATGTAGCCACTAGTTTTTCAGAAACCTTAAATTCAAGTCAACATGACCATCGTACTAGAAGTGAGCAGTGGTCAGTAGTCAGTGACCAGCAAAATCGGTTTTCACTTGCCACCGATCACTGACCACTGGCCACAGCTATGGCCCGACCACCACCTGCAAGGGCGCAGGAGTCTGCAGCTGTTGTTTGTAGATTGCGTTGCGCTTCGCCACCTCGCCATTCACGTTGACATATACCACGTAAGCACCGTGCGGCAGACTCTCGCCAAAGGGCAGCGCCATCGCGACCGTGCCCCGCTTCAGCGGAAACCGCTGATATCCAATTTCGGTGGCACGTCCATTCTCGGCAACCGCTTTCACATCAAACGTCAAATCCATATCGTCCGCCGTGGTGTTCGACACCTCGACACTTCCTTCAATGCGGTTTCCCGCCACATGCGCCGGAACTTTCCACGCCAGCGTGATCGCCTCCACCACTTTGATGCTGAATCCCCGTTGCACGGCCTGCTGCGGTTGCCCGCCATCCTTTACTGACACCACAAACTGAAATTCACCGGCGCGCTCCGCCGCACCGTGCAGCTCTCCGTTATCCTCAAGTATGATCCCCGGCGGCAACGTGCCACTTTGCAGCCGCCAGCGCAGCACCGGCACGTAGTTGCCGCGGCCATGAAATCGCACCTCATACGGCCCGCGCGGATACGTCGCCGGCAGCTCCTCGGGCTCGATCACCAGGCCATCGTCTTTGCCTTGCGCCGGCGCCGCCGCGTCGGGGGACACGTTCGGTTGCGCCGGCGCCGCCTGCCCCAGCGCCCCTGCACTCATCCCCATCACCAACAGGCACGCAAGAAGGCAGCCCGCGAACTTTGTCGTCGTTGTTATCAAATCAAAATCCTCTGCTCTTGTCGTCCCCAATCTTGCCGATAATCACTGCGCTTGGCTCCGCTGAAAGCGGTTCCCGGCCCCACCATGCTACCGGAATTCCGGAGCGTCTCCTGACAATTCCGCCGCATTCAAAATAATTATCGTTGAACTGAGATGCAAAAAGCGGAATCCGGAAAATCTTCTCCGAATGTAAAGATATGTATTTCTTGCACTTGCCGGCGAATTTTTCTTCCGCCGACCGCTACTTATTTCTGTGGTTCGGGTTGAAGCAAGTGAATTCGACTGTGCTAACCTCAAAATCAAAGGTCACCAGATCCAAGTAGATTCAATCCCAGGGGGAAGTTATGTCAGTACGCAATGGACTCGCTCTGCTCCTCGCAATTTCTGGACTCCTATTTCTGGCCGCCTGCGGCAGCAGCGGCAGCCTGAACAATCCCGTAGCTCCACCCAGTGGCGGTTTCAGCACCAGCAATCTGAATGGCACATATGTTTTCTCGGTTTCCGGCACTGACACCACTTACAGCATGCCCTATGCGATGGTGGGTACGTTGACGGCAAATGGCAGTGGTGGGATCACGGGCGGCACCGTCGACATTAATGATGTGGCGTTCGCAGTCGTTTATTCCCCCGCGATAACGGCTGCCGATCTTCCGATTGGCAACGCCTCCTACGGCGTTAGCGTTGACGGACGGGGGAAGATCACCTTCACTACCTCCAACGCCGTATTCCCTACCGTAACGCTCGATTTCGTCTTAAGTTCCAGTTCTCACGGACTCGTCACGGAGTTCGACGCCAATGGCACGGGCAGCGGAACCATTGACCTGCAGTCGGCCGGCACAACACCCGCTGGCGCCTACGCCTTCAGCGTTTCCGGAGCTTCCTTTGCCAGCAGCCCCGCCCCGTATGCCGCGGTCGGCAACTTTACTCTTAGCGGCACAACGGCTTCCGGTACCGTAGATTCCAACGAGGGTGGCCTCATCCCCAACCTTGAGGGTCCGCTCACAGGCAGCGTAGTCTTATCTTCTACCGCGCCCTCGACGACGCTAACCTTCCCGCAGTTCGGCACTCTCACGTTTGACGTGCTCCCGATCGATGCCACGCACTTGAAGTTTATTGAGATGGACACGTTCGCGACTCTCTCCGGGGACGCGTTCTCTCAAGCTAGCACCGCGATGCCCACCGGTACGCTTGCCTTCACGATGGAGGGGTTCCTATTAAGCAGTGACAGTGAGTTTGCGGCTGGTGGGTTCATGGTTACTGACGGCGCGGGGAACATCACTTCCGCGTCCAGCGAGGATATAGTCGACGGTACAACCGTTGCGTCGGCACCGTCGTTCACCGCCAATTACACGGCCGCCGGCTCTGGCCGATACGTTCTGAACAACTTCTCTGGCTTCGCCCCCACGGGCGTAACCTATGCCGCCTATCCGTCCAGCGGAGGAGTGCTGCTGTTGGAGGTCGATAGTCTCGGAATCACGACCGGCGCCGCATCCCTGCAGACTCCGGGCGCGACGCTCGCATCATCCCAAGGCTATGGGTTCAACCTCACGGGCGAGAACGCGAACGTCGGCGAGGTGGACGATATCGCCGAATTCTCCACCAGTAGCTCTGGCGATACCATCACGGGCATCATTGACGAAAACACTGAGGCCGGCAATGGCCCGACCTATGGCCTCGCGCTGACCGAAGGCACCTACACTTTGCCCGACACCAACGGCCGCGGCCAGATCTCAGCCACTGCTGACACTATCAATGGCGGACTCCTTCTCAACTACTACACCGTGGATGGCACAACCTTCCCGTTTATAGAAACGGACGGCGGCCAGGTCGCGACCGGCGTTTTCGTGCAGCAGAATCCCACCGCAGCAGCGGGTGCGGCAGCTCTACATTCCCACATGTTCGTCCCGCGGCCTTTGTTCCGCTCGCGACAGAAGAAGACCAAATAATCGCGCAAACAACCCGGGCGCGGCTTCCCAGCCGCGCCCTTTTTTTTGTCCTCTTAAACTCAAGGCGTTCAGGGTCTCATGACCTTAGTTACCTTTAACGAATCGCCCCTCTTCAAGCACAATCACTCTAAGTTCCGGCTAAGTTCCGGTTCCGCATCTGCGGGGAGAACAAGATTGCTCGGCGAACGCTTTTTACGAATTCTTATTTTCGTCATGCTCGGCGCTTCGCTGGCGGGGGCACGCGACATTGCGGTGGTTTCCAACAAATCCAATGCCGTGAGCGCCATAGCAATCCCCGATCTGATCAAGCTGTGCAAAGCGCAGACGGCTCACTGGCCTGATGGCAAGCCGGTCACTTTCGTGATGCGCCTGCCGACCTCGCCTGAAATGAAGATGGTCCTCGACAAGGTCTATGGCATGTCGCAGAGCGAGGTCACCACTCTCATCGTCAGCGCCAATCACGGACGCACCAACCATCCCGCCATCATGGTGGTGGCCACGGATGAAGACCTGGTCAATCAAGTGGCGTCAACCCCGGGGGCGGTTGGAGTGGTGGACGTCTACTCCATCAACAGCAGTGTGGCTGTGGTCAAAATTGGCGGCAAACTTCCACTGGAACCCGGCTACCTGCTGCACGGCAATTAGCAAAGTGGGCCGTGACCGGCGATATCCGTCATTAGTGATTAATTGCGAATCGTGATCAGTGGGTTAACCAGACTACGCGGTGCAGGAAATTAGAAGTGGACAGTGATGAGCGATTAGGAGATGGGGTTTAACTGGCCACTGACCACCGGCCACTGATTTTATGGCAGCTCCAGGCAAGAAACGTGAGTCCGCCCCGCCCGCCCCGGCCTACGTCCGGCGGTATCCGCGGTTTGCCGTCGACGTGCGGCTGCAAGTCCGCATGTTCCAGGACGGCGAATTCCGCACTTGCTGGGGACACTCGACCGAACTCGGGCAGGACGGAATCGGAGCTACACTCACGGGGGAGCTGGAAGCCGGCGAAATTGTTTCTCTCGACATTCCTTTGCCGCTCAGCCCCTTTCCCTTAAAAGTTCGCGCCATCGTCCGCTACCGCCAAGGCCTGCGCTATGGATTTGAGTTCCTCACGCTCAGCGAAGCGCAGCGCGAAACCATCCGGCGGGTCTGCGAAATGCTCGCCAGCAGAGCGTCAGGCGTCTGAGGCTTCAGAATTACCAAGAATACAAAATTTCCCATTACTAAATTCCTGCCATTACCTGAGTAACTTTGGAGTAAACGCTTTCCCGTTTTACTATGCCCTTTGCTGGGCTTCAGAGGGGGAGCCTCCAATGGGTGGACGTGTCACCCGGTCAGGGCAGTCCAAGGAGCTGCTGCGGGCCAAAACGTTGCGCCAGGCGCTCGAGTGCGGAGCCTCACCCTCATTTATTGCGGCAGGCGTTCCCGCCGCTAAGCCGCCATCTTCTTTGTCTTTGTCGTGGAATCCTGTCGAATCCGATACTGCCGCAACCAATCAGCAAGATGCTCTCGAGATCCGCCGGCAGTGCCTCGAACAGCTCTTTCAGAACTCACCCGACCCAATTCTCATCGTCGACGCGTCGTTCCGCACGCAGTGCGTGAACCGGGAATTTCAACGCATGTTCGGTTACACCACCGCGCAGCTTATGGACCAGCCCATCGACGCGCTCGTCTTCCCGCCCGATCGCGCTCTCGAAGCCCAATGGATCGTCCAGTGCCTGCAACGTGGCGAACACATCACTCTGGAAACCCAGCGCCGCTGTCAGGATGGCACCCTGCTCGACGTTTGCGTATCCACCTCGCCGCTTATCGTGGACGGCCGCACCGTCGCCTTCTACGCCGTCTATCGCGACATCTCCGAGCGCAAGCGCGCCGAAGCTCTCAGCTCGGCTCTCTATCGCATTGCGGAAAAAGCCGGCTCCGTGCTCGATCTGCAGCAGTTCTTCGCCGCCATTCACGGCATCGTCGACGAACTCGTGTGCGCGCGCAATTTCTCCATCGCCATCCACGATCCCGAATCGCAACTGCTTAGTTACCCTTACTTCGTCGATGCGCGCGATTCCGCTCCCGCGCCCGCCAAACTCGCCCATGGCCTCATCGAATACGTCCTCCGCACCGGCGAGCCGCTGCTCTGTACTCCGGAACTCGCGGAGCAATTGCAGTGCCGTGGCGAGATCGAACTCTCCGGCCGGCCTCCAATCGGCTGGCTGGGCGTTCCGCTCAAAGTTAACCAACATATTCTGGGTGCGGTCATCGTCAAAAGTTATTCCGAAAGCGTCCGCTTCCGCGAACGCGACAAGGATGTTCTCACTTTGGTCTCGCAGCAACTGGCCGCCGCCATCGACCGGAAACGCAACGAACAGGCACTGCGGCGCTCCGAGCTGTGCTACCGCTCGCTCGTCCAAACCGCCGTTTACGGAATTTATCGCTCCAGCCGCGAAGGTCATTTTCTCGACGTGAACCCAGCCCTCATCGGAATGTTGGGATACAGCTCCGCTGTCGAAGTGCTGGCTCTCGATCCGAAAAGGGATGTCTTCGCCGATCCAGGCGAATACACCCGCTTGATCGACGAATTCCGCCGCACCGGACGGGTTGACGGTTTCGAAGTTCGCTGGAAGCGCAAGGAGGGAGCGGCCATCACCGTGCGCATCAGCGGCCGCGCCGTAGCCAGCGAAGATGAGCCCTCCGACGTTCTCGAAGCCATCGCCGAAGACATCACAGAACGCCGCGTTCTCGAAGACCAGTTTCGTCAGTCGCAGAAAATGGAAGCGGTCGGCCGTCTCGCCGGAGGAATCGCTCACGATTTCAATAATCTGCTCACCGTGGTCAGCGGCTACACGGAGGTTCTCCTCGACCAGCTCACTCCCGCGCACCCGCTCCGTGCCAAAGCCGAATCCATTCAACAAGCTTCCGATCGCGCCACCACGCTGACCCGTCAGCTTTTGGCGTTCAGCCGCAAACAGCTTCTTCAACTCAAGGTTGTCGATGTCAACGCCATCGTCGAAGACATGGAGCGTCTGCTTCGGCCGCTCATCGGCGAAGATATCGAGCTGATCACTCAGCTCGAGCCCTCGATCGGCTGCACGCGCGCCGATGCCGGACAACTCGAACAAGTCATCATGAATCTGGTGGTCAACGCCAAGGACGCCATGCCTCGCGGCGGCAAGATCCGCATCAGCACCGCCAGCGTCATCCTGGACGATTCCGATCGGGCGGAGAATACTTTCATCAAACACGGGCCCTACGTCATGATTTCTGTCTCCGACACCGGACAGGGCATGGACCGCGAAACCCAGGCCCGCATCTTCGAGCCTTTCTTCACCACCAAAGAAAAAGGCAAAGGCACCGGCCTCGGTCTGTCGACGGTTTACGGAATCATCAAGCAAAGCGGCGGCTATGTTTTCGTGCAGAGCGAGATCGGCCGCGGCACTGTGTTCACCATTTATTTCCCGCGCGTTGACGAACCGACGGAAGCTCTCGGCACCGTTCCGGCAGCCCTCGCCGCGACCGGCGGATCCGAAACCATCCTGCTGGTCGAAGACGAGGGATCGGTTCGCCAGCTCATCCGCGAAACTCTCGAATCCCGCGGCTATCACGTGCTCGAAGCCGGCGACGGCCGCGCCGCCCTCGCACTCGCCGCCAGTCGCTCAGAAACCATTCACCTGGTCATCACTGACGTTGTCATGCCCGGCCTCAGCGGCCACGAACTCGTGCAACAACTTCTCGGTGCCCGCCCCGCCATTAAAGTCCTCTACCTCTCCGGCCACGCCGAGGAAACCGTCGCGGGTCCGCTCGCCCCCCAAGGTCCCAAAGCCTTTCTGCAAAAGCCCTTCACCCTGCAGAACCTCTCCCGCAAAGTCCGCGAAGTGTTAGGCCCACAAGCCAACTAATCCCGTCTCTCATACTTAAATGCCTGCGGCCGCAAATTTCCAAGGACTCCGCCACGTTGTGTCCCAACCGATGGTCTTTGCGACAGGTAATTCCTCCTTTCTGAAAGTCAGACGATCTGATATGATTTCCGCGGAGCTGCTATGGGAAACTCAGAGCTTGCTCATTGGATCGGCCTTCTCGGCGAAGGGCTAAATTTGGCGGGCGCAGTGGTTCTTGCGTTCGACATATTCCTACGTCGAAAAGAGCACGAGCTTGCGGTAAGTCTTAGCCAATTGAGCGCTGACGCGAGGGAAGCGGAGCTAAATTCAACCTTCTACAGAGGTATTCCGGTTACATCCCCTGACTTCCCTCTCCTCGTTTTGCAGCGTTCCGCCACGCGCTGGGCCTACTTGGGGGTCGGTCTTTTAATGGCTGGGTTCCTCTGTTTGGCGGCCTATCACGCCGTGGAGATAAAAGGAAGCCCATGACCCTCCCCAGATCACAGAGCATTATTCCCTTGACAAGAAATTCTGAATTTCGGATAATAGCTTTTTCAGAGGGGGGAATCCAATGTTCCGACCAATAGTCACTAAAATCGTAGCCAAGTTCCAAGTAACCGTGCCGCCCGAAATCCGCAATCTTTTCGACCTTCGCGAAGGGGACCTGCTTCAATGGGATTTCGATGAGAGCAGCTCCCAGATTGTCCTGTTGCCCAAGCGCGCGCAATTACTATCGCCTATAGTCCGGAAGCTGGTCGGCGAAGCTCGTGCGGAAAAAGCGGAGAAAGCCGCGAAGACACCCGAGGCCGAAGCCGCCACAGAGGTGCCCTCTCGAAGAAAAGTTGCCCGCGCTGGCTCGACGGAATGATAGAGTAGGAAGCCTTAATGGCGCACCACGTCAAATGGCACGACTGCTTCGTGAAGAATATTGATCATTTTGACACGCGCGTTCGTAAGCAGATCCTGGCCATCGTACATGAATTAGAGCAGGACAAGTTCTTTAAGCCCGACGACGACAACTTCGTATTCGAACGGGATGAGCGCGAAGGAATTTGTATTTGCCAGCACATTAATGACTGGGGCGACTGGCAACTCGTCTGGTACTATGAGTATCTGCCGCGTCTCTCTTCCACCATCGATTCCGTGGTCGTCATGTTAGTTCGGCAGCCCATGCAGAGGCTCACTCCTACCGGACGTTCAAGCGCTTAAGTTAAGGATTAGCGCATTGCCGTCTGCCGAATGCAGGGTCAGGAACGCGCCTCCAAGAAATTCCCGGCAACCACCACCCCACTCCCCACCATCCAACCCACTGAGTCTATCTCCCCACTGCCGTCATCAGTACA
>PKVZ01000074.1:5569-18265 GCA_003131635.1 Acidobacteriaceae bacterium | reverse complement strand
TTCATTGACTTTCGCGATTCGCCCGCGGGCCGGCAAGCTTGCCTTCAAGGCAGCACGCTCGCCGTCTGGGAGGTCATGCTGCTCCTCGACAGCTATAAGAAAGACGTGGCCGCAGTGGCGAGGCATCTTAAGTGGCCCCAAGTGAAGGTCCAGGCAGCTTTCAACTACGCGGCGGCGTTTCCCGAAGAAATCAATGGAGCGATCGCCGAGAATGAGACGACGGATTTTGAAGCGCTGAAGCACATGCTGCCTCAGGCGGCCGAATTCGTTCCCAAGCGAGCCGGAAGGAAAAGAAATGCTCAAGCTTCTTCTCGATGAGCATATCTCGCCGCGTGTGGCAAACGGCCTGCGCCGCCGCAATCGCGCAATACGAATTCGCTACATGGTGGAATGGGATGATGGCCGCTTCCTGGGACAGGACGACCACGCTTGTTTGCGAGAGGCCGCCGCGCAAGGATTGACGCTTGTTACCTACGACCGGAAGACGATTCCTCCCCTGCTCAAGACCTGGGCTGAAGAAAGCCGACCCCACGGCGGTGTGATCTTTGTGGATGAGAAAACAATTTCGCCCGCCGACATCGGGGCTTTGGTTTGGGCCTTGACCAGCCTGGCAAGGGAAACTGGCAGGTGGGATTGGACGAACAGAATTTATTTTCTTCGGCGCTGATATCAAAATGTGGGGACATCCGCCCTCGGCTGTCCGCCGGGCGAAGCCCGGCTCTTTCTGTACTCACTACACCGGCGTCGCCGTCTTCCTCGCCGGATTAAAGAACGGCAGCCCCGTCACCTTCACATTCGTCTTCAGCCGGATGGCCTCGATCGTAATCTCCATCTGCAATTGCGTCCCCAGCTTCGAGTGCTCGGTCTCCACGCTGGCCAGCGCAATCATCTTCTTCAGAATCGGCGACCAACTGGTAGTCGTCGCCTTGCCAACTTGCTTTTCCCCGGAGTACAAAGGCACCGCCACGCGCGAAGCCTGACTGGGGGCGGCCGGCGTGAGGCCGTAGCGTTCATAAAGTGCCTCAACGTCCGTCCAATCCACTTCGACGCCAACAAGCTGCCGCGGAACTCCATTCTTCAAGTCCTGCTCCAGCGCACGTTTGCCAATGAAGTTTTCTTTTTCCAAATGCACCATCTTGGCGAATCCCAACTCGTAAGGCGAATACTTCTGCGACGGAATCAGCGCTTTCTTCGAACTCGCGTAATCGACTTCGATCAAAAGCAGGCCAGCCTCTACACGCGCCACGTCGAGCGCCAACATGCCAGCCGCGTGCAGATCGAACTGCTTGCCCTTTTCCGCTAAGGCGTCCCACACTTTCACCGCATCATTGGCTTCTTTTAATGGCACCCAGATCTCATATCCCAGATCCCCGGTGTACCCCGTCCGCGAAATATCCACCGGCACGCCCGCAATCTTGCCGCGTGTCACGCGAAAATATTTGAGGTTCGCGATGTCGGCCTCGGCCACGGTCTTCAGCAACTTCGCTGAAGTCGGCCCCTGCAGCGCCAGCGCCGCGACCTTTTCGGAAATGTCCTCGACCTGCACATCCATATTCAGCCCGTTCTGCCGGAACCACCGCAGGCTCGGGTCAGCAGCCGTCCAGCGATAAACATTTTCCGCCAGCCGCGAAATCGTCCCATCGTCGATGACCTTGCCCTCTTCATCGCACCAGCAGCAGTAAATCACCTGTCCCACTTTCACTTTATTAATGTCGCGCGTGATCACGCGATTCACCAGTCGCGTCGCGTCTTTGCCCGTGACCAGATACTTGTACAGCGGCGAAATATCGATCAGCGCCGCCGCATTGCGGATGGCGTTGTATTCGTGCTCGTGATGCACCTCGTACACGCTGACCGTGTAGTATCCCGACCACTCGCGGTAATTCAAGCTGTGGCAAAGGGGAAAAGTTCGTTCGTGAAACGCGGTTCCAATGGGCAAAGAAGTGGCCTCAAGAAAAAAAATAGTCGAAAGCGAATTATACCTCTGAGCTACTCCCGAAACGCGTCGTCGGAAAGTCCACTAATATTGCAGACAAACGGCGCCGTTCCCGATAGAATGACCCTTCGACTCCGGCCATGCGCTCATTGATGCCAATCTTTTCGAATGTCCTCCGCAGCTGGAGTGTCCTTCCCAGCGGTCTCTGATCGTAGCGCCGCCGTCTCGGCGGCCTTGCCGGCGGGACGCCGGCGCTACTCTTTTCCCGAGGCTAAGGCTTATGGCTACTTCATACGACGTAATCGTGATCGGCGGCGGCCACAACGGCCTCGTCAACGCAGGCTACCTCGCGCGCGCTGGAAAGAAAGTTCTGGTGCTCGAGCGCCGCCACATCCTCGGCGGCGCGGCCTGCACCGAAGAAATTTTTCCCGGATTCAAATTTTCTGTCTGCTCGTACGTCGTCTCGCTCTTGCGGCCGGAAATCATTCGCGACCTCGATCTCCCGCGCCACGGCCTCGAGATTCTCCCGCTCGATGGCACGTTCACGCCCATGCCCAGCGGCGATTACCTGTGGCGCGTGAACGACCACGGCAAAACTCACCGCGAGATCGCTCGCCACTCCCGCGTCGACGCCGAAGCCTACGACGAATTCGGCAAAGCTATGCAAGCCATGTGCCGCTTCGTGAAGCCGATTCTCAGCATGGTGCCGCCCGACCCCAACACGCTCAACCCGCGCGAACTGATGAAGCTCCTCTTCATCGGACGCCGCTTCCAGGGCATGTCGAGCAATGACAAATACAACCAGGTCCAACTCATGACCATGAGCGCCATTGATTTTCTCGATCAATGGTTCGAGACCGATGTCCTCAAAGCCACCATGTCAGCCTCCGGCATCATCGGCACGTTTCTCGGCGTGCGCTCGCCCGGCACCGCCTACGTTCTGCTCCATCACTACATGGGAGAAATCGATGGCGCGTTCCGCGCCTGGGGCTTCGCGCGCGGCGGCACCGGCGCAATTTCAAACGCCATCGCGGATGCGGCCCGCGAAGCCGGCGCCGAGATTCGCACGCAGGCTGCCATCGCCAAAATCATTGTGAAGGACGGCAAGGCTCGCGGCGTCGTCCTCGCCAACGGCGATGAAATCTATGCCGAAACAATTTCCTCCAGCGTCGATCCGCGGCTAACGTTCAACAAGTTCATCGAAGCCGAACATCTTCCCGCCGATTTTCTCGAAGACATCAACCGCTTCAAATACCGCGGCTCATCCGGCAAAGTAAACATGGCGCTCGATGGTCTTCCGAATTTCAAGTGCATGCCTGGCCCCGGCCCGCACCTGCGCGGTGCGATGTCGATTTCGCCCTCAGTCGAATACATGGAGCGCGCCTACGACGACGCCAAGTACGGCAACTTCTCGCGCCGTCCTTACATTGATATGGTCATCCCCTCGCTCACCGATCCCTCGGTCGCGCCGCCCGGCAAGCACGTGCTCTCCTGCTTCGTGCAGTACGCGCCTTACAAGCTGCGCCCCGGCTTGAACTGGGACGATCAGAAGGAAGCTTTCGGCGATACGGTCGTCAACACCATCGCCGAGTACGCGCCCAATATCAAAGACATCATCCTGCACCGGCAAGTCATCACACCGCTCGATCTCGAACGTGAGTGGGGCCTGAGCGAAGGAAATATTTTTCAAGGCGAGCTTTCGCTCGAACAACTTTTCTTCCTGCGTCCCGCGCCGGGATACGCGCGCTTTCGCACGCCTATCCAGAATCTCTACATGTGCGGCTCGGCCACTCATCCCGGCGGTGGCATCATGGGTGCTCCCGGACGCCTCGCCGCGCTGGAAATGCTGAAGGACCTGGCAGGAGCTGCTTAGCATGTTTACCCCTTGTCATCCTGAGCGAAGATTGTTCTTCGCGCCCCAAGCGCGAAGAACAACCGCAGTCGAAGGATCCCTACTCCCGGCTCGACTCTCACCCGCTGTAAAGCGTTCTTCCCGAATATCCAGGGAATACACCCTATGAGCACAACCCGCGACATCCTCATCATCGGCGGCGGCCACAACGGGCTGGTAACCGCCTTCTACCTCGCCAAAGCCGGATTCAAGCCTCTCGCCCTCGAGCGCCGGCCGCAAGTCGGCGGCGCCGCCATCACCGATGAATTTCATCCCGGCTTCCGCTGTTCCACGCTGGCGCACACCGCTGGTCCGATTCGTCCAGACATTGTCCGCGACATGCAACTTGAAAAACATGGCCTGCGGTACATCACACCCGAGACCTGTGTCACCGCGCTCTCGCCCGACGGACGCGCGCTTTCGCTCTACCAAGACGAAAACAAATCCGCGCCGTCCATCGCCGCCTTCTCGCAAAAAGATGCCGCGAAATATTCCGAGCTCCAGCAATCGCTGGCTAAGATCAGCAAAGTAATCGCGGAAGTTCTCGCGACCACGCCACCCGATATCGACCACCCCAGCAGCGGGGATCTCTGGAGCATGCTGCAGACCGGCCGCGCCCTCCGCCATCTCGGCAAGAGAGATTTGTACCGCGTCCTGCGCTGGGGCCCGATGGCTGTCGCCGATCTGGTGGGGGAATATTTCGAGACCGAATTATTGCGCGCCGTCATCGCCGCTCGCGGAATTTTCGGGACCTTCCTCGGACCGTGGTCGGCAGGCAGCGCTCTGCAGTTGCTGATCCGTGCTGCCGGTGATTCTCATCAAGCCGGCTCGGCGTTCTTTGCCGCTGGCGGCATGGGATCACTCACCCAAGCCATGTCATCAGCCGCAAAAGCCGCCGGCGTCGAGATTCGCACCTCAGCCGAAGTCATCGAGATTCGCGTCAAAGATGGCGCGGCCACCGGCGTGCTCCTCGGCACCGGCGAAGAAATCAGCGCCAAGGCCGTCATCTCCAACGCCGACCCCAAACGCACCCTGCTCAAGCTCACCGATCCCACACATCTTTCTCCCGATTTCGTACAGAAGCTGCAACACTACCGCGGCAACGGCACCGTCGCAAAAGTCAACCTCGCACTCTCGGCCCTGCCAACCTTCAACGCACTGAAAAATGACGACGACGCTGCGCTGAAAGGCCGCATTCATATCGGCCCCGAAATCGATTATCTCGAGCGCGCTTTCGACGAATCCAAATACGGCAACTTCTCACGCCAGCCTTATCTCGAAGCCACCATTCCATCGTTAACCGATCCCACGCTTGCGCCCGATGGCAAGCACGTGATGTCGATCTACATGCAGTACGCTCCCTACAAGCTGAAAGGTGACTGGGAAGATCAGCGCAAAGCTCTAGGCCAAACGGTAGTGCAAACGCTCGCGCAATACGCGCCGAATTTGCCGGAGATGATCCTGACGCACCAGATCATCACGCCGCTTGATCTCGAAGAGGTCTACGGATTAACCGGCGGCCAGATTTTCCATGGTGATCTAGCGCTCGACCAGTTCTTCACCATGCGTCCATTGCTGGATTGGGCGCGCTACCGCACTCCGATTCAGAATTTATATCTTTGCGGAAGCGGGACGCATCCGGGGGCGGGGTTGACGGGAGGCTCGGGAGCGAATGCCGCGAGGGAGATATTGAAGTGCCTGAAAAAGTAGCGCCGGCGTCTCGCCGGCAAACGGGCCGCCGGGACGGCGGCGCTACAAAATGAAGAACTCCGCCATCCTCCTCGTCTCCTGCCCCGACCAGAAAGGCGAAGTCGCCACCATCGCCGACTTCGTCTACCGCCGCTGCGGCAACATCCTCCACGCCGACGAACACGCCGATGAAGAATCCGGCCTCTTCTTGATGCGCGTCGAGTTCGATCCCAAAGATTTCGACATCGATCTCACTGATAAAGACCTCGCCGATTTCACCAAACATTTCACTCCCATCGCCGAAAAGTTCCAGATGAACTGGCGTCTGGCGCAGTCCTCGCATCGCCCGCGCATGATCATTCTGGTTTCGAAATACGATCACTGCCTCGTCGATCTGCTCTACCGTCACCAGAGCGGCGAACTTGCTTGCGAAATTCCGCTGATCATCTCGAACCATCCCGACAATCAGCCCATCGCCGACTTCTACAAAATCCCTTACACCGTCATCTCGATCACAAAAGACAACAAGCGGCAAGCGGAAGAACAAATCCAATCGCTGATCGAAGACCACAAAGCCGACTTCATGGTGTTGGCTCGCTACATGCAGATTCTCTCGAACGTTTTCGTCAATCGATATCCGCAGTGCATCATCAACATTCACCATTCCTTTCTGCCCGCTTTCATCGGCGCCCGGCCCTACCATCAAGCTTTCGAGCGCGGTGTAAAGCTGATCGGGGCAACCAGCCACTACGTCACCGAAGTGCTGGACGACGGTCCCATCATCGAACAGGACGTAGTCCGCGTGTCGCACCGCGACACCGTCGACGATCTCATCCGCAAGGGCCGCGACCTGGAAAAAGTCGTACTCTCCCGCGCGGTACGCTGGCACGTGGAAAACCGGATTCTGCTTTACGGCAACAAAACGGCGGTCTTCTAAATCGAACAGAATTTCCCCGAGCCCTCTTTTTGCCGCGCGCGGAAGTCCATGCACTTCCGGGAAGCGCAAGCCGCCGCTTAACAGTGTCGCTCCGGTGGTAACTTGCGGCAGCGGTGACTTTCGTCTTTACTTAGACAGCAGTAAAGAATTCCCTCAACCGACGGGGAGAATCTCGCTCGCGGAGCGTTTCTTGGCCGAGGATCTTAAATTTGAGTTGGCAATCCTGGCGACTGTCCAGGGGTTTTATCAGAAGCTACTGCGCGACCTGCTCGGAGGCGAGATTCCTCTTCCGGGCGGGCTCGACGAATCTGCGCTCCGCCACATTGACCGCGATCTGCCGGAGACTCTTTCGCGCATGTATCGCTGGCTGCACGTGCTCGACATGGCCATTAGCCCCGCCATGTTGCGGCAAGCGCTGACGCCAGACACGGATTCGGAAGTGGCCGAGGCCCTGCTTCGCTACTTTGTGCGCCGCCGTGAACCCAGCGAGATTAATCGCGATAAGACTGACCTAATTTCAACTTTTCTCTACCGCCATCCCCGCGTTCAGGGTCAATGGCAACAGCAAGGCTACGGACTGGACGGATCGCTGCCGCTTTCTCCCTTCGAAATTGCTCTGATCGAAATTCTGGCCGATACCGACGTGCCTTCGCTCCCGGAAGAGCATGTGCAACTGCTGCGGAACTTCGATCCCTTGCGCGAGGAGATTGCCCGCTACCGTGATTTCAATTCGCTGATGGATTCCGGAATCGTTTCACGGGTGCGCGAGTTGAAACGCTGGCTGGATTCTTCCTTCTATCATCCTGGCGTACTGGCTACGGTCGCTGCCCACAATGCCGCATTTGGCGCCAGGTTTGACGAACTCTTCGAAAAGGCTCTGGGAGAAATCAAACAGTTCGCCCAAGCCCTCGACGAGATGGGCGGCAGCATCCTGAGTACGGTCGACGGTGTGGAAGTCACGGTCGAACACGTAGCTGCGATCGAGCAGAAAGAAATGCTGCAGGCCGATTATGGCGGCGCGCTGGAAAAATTCCGCCGTGTTTCCAAGTTGAAAAAGGAACTCGACCGGCGCCCTCCGATTCGCAAGTCATTGCTTGCACCCAGCGCCGGACGTGGCATGCCCGCATCCGGAGGCGCGGCCGCTGCCGCCAAAACCGCGCGAGTTGCCGCCGCAAAAGTACCCGCTCCGGCTCAGGCATTCCAGCCACCCGCCATCACCGCCCAGCAAATCTCAGTGGAGGAAGGCAAGTTACGCCGCGTGGAGGAATCCATTCGCGTCTTCGTGCGCGTGGCCGATCCTAAGTATCGCCAGATCGTGCCCATGCGTTTCTTCAATCTGACGCTGACCGCGCCTGAGGCCGACGCCTATAACGCCGGATTCCTCGAGGAAAAGAGCCTTCGCGCGGATATCGCTCGCACGCTGATTCGCCTGGTCTCGTGCGTGGCCAGAATCAACACCGAGCTTGAAGAACTCAAACGCAGCCAAAGTATGTCGTCGCTGTGGAAGCTGCATGCGGATGCGCTGGTCGTTTTGCTCGATGTTGCGAGCACTGCCACAGAGGAAGCGGTAGGGATTGCCAAGATGGCCGAAGCCGATGGCTCCGGCCCGTCAGCAAAGGCGATTCAGGAAACCGTGCAGAAACTGCGCGACCGCTCCGATCTTGCCGTGAAGGCGCTGGCGCACCCAGGGAGCTAGAAGCAGTTCTCAGTTCTGCGCTGCCTACCGTCTTGGCAAATCAAATATGTCTAATTCTTCCATCGGAAAATCTTTGAGATTGTCCGTCATCAAGGTGCAGCTACGCTCTAACGCAATGGCGGCAACTATCGTGTCGGCCAGCGCCAGCGTGCGGCCTTTCCTGCTCCATTGTTGTTTGAGCGCTCCCGCTTGCCGCCCCGAGCTTCCCGTCAAGTCGTAGCAATCAAGCACGCCAAGCAGAGCCTCGGTCCTCCGTGCCTCATTCGGCAGCATCCCTGCGTAGACCTCGGCGACATTCAAGGCTGTGGTGGCCAGCGTGTGTCCTGCCTGCACGAGTTCGGCGAGCAGTTCGCGGCGGCCATGGCGGAGACGAAGGGCATCAATCAGCACGGATGTGTCGAGCAGCAGCTGCATTAGTTTGCCGGCGACTTTCGTTTTTTGACGGGCGTTTTTGCGACCCTCTTGCCGCCCGCTCTTTCGCCTACGAAAACTTCGCCTTCGGTTCTCAGTTTGCGGACCCAGTTGCCGGCTCCGCCGGCCAGCTCGGGATGATGCTCGTCCTTCCACGCCGGGTCTTTGCTCTCCAAGAATTGAAGCAGCCGGTGACGGCGCACTTCATTGCGAGCCGTTTCTACTAGAAAGGCGCTGCGCCCCCGCGGACCGACTATAGCGTCAATCTCCCGCAGCAGGTCTTCGGGCAGGAGAATGTGGGCGCGACGAGGCATAGTGTGCATATAGAGTGTGCTATAGGTATGGGCCCTTAGTCAACACACGTCGGTTTGTTTTTGCTTTCGGCTTGAGCCTTGGTTTCGCCAAGCCCAGGAATCTATTTTCTCGTTCGCGATATATCGACTGACGGAGTCTTTCCAAGTGTGCGGCCGTGGTGGGTTGCCCCGTGGAAAAAAACCAGACGCCTTGCTTCTTGCGAAGGCCAGATGGGAGAGCTTTCGGTGGAACTGGGGGTCTCGTTGTCGGCTTCTTCTTGGCCGTATTCTTCGCCTCTGTCTTCGACTTCATCGGCACCTCGACACTTTTGGGCCAGTATGCACTAAGTAGGCCGTGACAGGTTCGCTTGAAAACGTCGCCTTTTTTCATCGTGTGTTTCTTTAGTATCCGCGTTGAGGAGCTTGCATTCGGTTTGGGTCCCTCGTCGGTCATTGCGGAGAATGCCAAAAGCCCCTCAGTGGCTAAAGCCCGCGTCTTTATTGGCTCTGGGTGGCGCGGCTGAAGCCGCGCCCCTCCCGAACCATTCATGCAGCTAAGCGAGTCGCAGGTCCAGGGTTGCCGTGGCACAGGCATCTGCCGGGCTCCGCCCGGCGGACAGCCGAGGGCGGCTGTCCCCACATGGGCATGGATAGCTGAAGGCTGACGGCCGACAGCTGACCGCTAGTTAATATCGAACTGCTCCTGATGCACCGCCGGATCGCTCTTCACGATGATGGTGCGCTTGGTCAGTTCTTCCATCTCGTTCAGCAGACGGCCGTTGTTCGATTTCAACTCTTTGGCCACATCCGGATGCACGCGCAGCATTACGTCTTCCTGCTCCAGATGCTTGGCCATCTTGCGCATCTCCACGTAAATCTCGTTGGCAACCGTGGTCAGCGACTTCACGTAGCCGGTGGACTGGCAATACGGACAAGGCGCGCCAATCGTGCGTTCCAGCGATTGCTTCACGCGCTTGCGGGTAATCGCGACCAGACCAAAATCGTTGAACTGCAGCACCTTCGATGGCGCGCGGTCATGCCGGAGTTCTTCTTCAAGGGCCTGCATCACGCGCTGGCGGTTGCGGCGCTCGTCCATATCGATGAAATCGATGATGATGATGCCGCCCAGATCGCGCAGCCGGATCTGCCGCACAATCTCCTTGATCGCATCCACGTTGGTCTTGACGATCGTGTCTTCCAGGCGCGAGGTCTTGCCCACGTACTTGCCGGTGTTGATATCGATCGCGACCAGCGCCTCGGTCTGGTTGATGACGATGTAGCCACCGCTCTTCAGCCAGACTTTCGACTTGAGCGCCTTGTCCATCTCTTCTTTCAGGCCGAATTGCTCGAACAGCGGCGTCTCCTTGGTGTAGAGCTTCACGCGCTTCACCAACCCAGGCTGGAAGCGATTGAAGAAACGCAGAATGCGTTCGTACTCTGGCTCGGTATCGACCCAGATCACGGAGAAATCGGACGTAACCTGGTCGCGCAGCACGCGCTCCACCACGTTGAGATCGTGATAAATCAGCGCCGGAGGTTTGGACGCTTCGGCGCGCGTCTTGATGTCGTTCCACAGGCCTTTCAGGAAACGAATGTCAGCCCGCAGCTCTTCTTCGCTGGCACTCTGCGCAGCGGTGCGGACGATGAAGCCTCCGTGACCGTTGTCGCGCTCGCTCATGACGATGCGCTTGAGGCGCTGGCGCTCTTCGTCGGACGCGATCTTGCGCGAAACTCCGGTGTGGTTCACCGTCGGCATGTACACCAGGAACCTTCCCGGCAGCGCGATATGGCTGGTAATGCGCGCGCCTTTCTTGCCGATGGGCTCCTTGGCAATCTGCACCAGAATTTCCTGGCCTTCTTTCAGCAGATCGCTGATCTTCGGCACCTCTTGCTGTTCGCGCCGCGGAAAGCGCCGGCCACCTGCCCGGCGTCCTCCACGCTGGCGGTCGAAACCTGGCCGCGGACGCGGCGCACGCTGCGTGTATCCTGCCGTTCCCGCCGGAGCACGAACCTCCGCCCGCGCATCCACCGCGCCGGTTCCCCGCGCTTCGGCGTCGAGCAATGCCTCCGCTTGCGCCTGCGCTTCTTCCAGTTCCAATTCCTCGGTGTCTTCCTCGGTCTCTGCCGCAGCACCTTCCGCGGGCGCCACACCCGACTCCGCCAAAGACGTCATGTGGATCTCAGCTACCGTATCGCGAACATCGGAAAACTCGCCCGGCCCCGTCTCCGAACCTTGCTGGCCTGCCGCTCGCGTCTCTTCCTCAAATTCGTCGTAGCCCTCATCGGACGATTGTTCGTAGCTAACGGTGTCGGCTTCTTCGTCGTCGATGACTTCTTCTTCCAGCGTCCCGGGAGCGGCGAAAGCCGCAACCCGTTCAGGAGCCGCAGGAGCCGAATGCTGCGAGACAGCCGTCTCGTTTTCGTTAACACGCTCCTCGATCACCTCTTCGACTTCAACCATCCGACTCGCCTGCGGAGGCGCGGCCACGGAACCTTCTGCGTCCCGCCGATGAAATTCACGGTTCCAGTCCACCGAAGTTGCAGCCGACTCTACTGATTTTTCCTGGACCGGCTGCGCATCCTCACGCTGCTCAAACTGCGGTTGAGAAACTGCTGCGGGACTTTCAGCGCGGCCCCCAACGACTGGACTGGCAAAGATAGGTTCATCGTCCGGGAAAGTGGCGGCAACGGGCTCCGCCGCTTCAATGCGATCCTCGTGCGCGGATTTTCGGTCCTCAAAGGTGCGATCTTCGTGCCCTTGGGGCGACTGCGGCACAGCCGGAGTTAATCCCCGGTATTTGGAAATCGATTCTCCAGGAAGGATAATCGGCTGGTATCCAGCGGGAGGTCCGAACTGCTGGGTTCTCCGTGATTCCGTGGGACGGGTAATTGCAGGCGGGGGTTCAGGAACACTCTCGATCACCGGCGCAGCCACACGCGGCTCGGCAGCCCGGTCACGATTATCCCCGCGTCCATCCCGACGTCCGCCACGGCGGCGGCGGCGTCCGCGCCAGCCTCCGCGTTCGCGGTCTTGGGAATCTCTGCCGGAAGCAGGTTCGGAAGAACCAGCAGTCGCTAGCGTTGGTTGGTTGCCAGCAGTCTCGTCAACCTCTTCAAACTCATGGCTGGATGCGGCATCAGGCGTTCCAGCCGTTTCTGCCACATCTGTTCCTTCAATCTCGTGCGCGCCCGATGCCTGCGCCGGTTGCTGGCGCATATCCTGCACGCCGCGGCCCGCCGGTACGATGTCGGTCACATCTTCATCGTGCTCTTCCAACTCCATAAAGTCGGAAACGTACAGGAAGGCGTCGCGCTCCAAGCCGATGTCGACAAAGGCGGATTGCATGCCAGGCAGCACGCGGGTCACCCGGCCTTTGTAAATCGATCCCGCTAGCGTGTATTCATTCTCGCGCTCGAGGTAGATCTCCGCGAGCAAATCGTCTTCCACCATCCCCACCTTGGTCTCGTGAGGGGTGGAGGAAACAAACAACTCTTTATTCATGGACACTCCGGTCCCGCCTTAATGAGCGGGTTTCACCGGGGCGAAGCGAGGAAGGAAACGGGAGGATCGAGCGTCGCGATGCTGGCCCCGAATCGGGGACGGCTGGGGCCCGGGAGGTTGCTCCCTGACCGCGTCCGTTGCACAAGCTTGGGTATCTTCTGCACTATTTCGCTTTCGTCTGCCGGGTTTGTGACCGCACTCTCAGACCGTCTCCGGTCGGGGGGCCGTTTCCCTGCCAGCAGCTTTATTGCTTCAATCCTGCCCGGCCTTCTACTGCGCGACTAGCCGGTGAAATGCCCCCTTTACGCGAGGGCGATCGATATTTTTGGGGCTGCGCCTGA
>PKVZ01000074.1:0-5556 GCA_003131635.1 Acidobacteriaceae bacterium | reverse complement strand
ACCATCCCCAGCGCCAGGAACATGAACAGAACCGAAGACCCACCGTAACTCATCAGCGGCAGAGGTATTCCAGTGACCGGCATAAAACCGACCACCATGCCGACATTGACCAGGATATGGAAGCTAAGCACAGCCACCACACCCATCACCACGAACGTGCCAGCGCGGTCGGGCGCTGTTTGCGCGTTCTGCGTCAAACGCATCAGCACAATGAAGTATAGCAGTAGAACCCCCAGCGCGCCCACGAATCCATGCTCCTCGGAAAATGCCGCGAAAATAAAGTCCGTTTGGGGAACTGGCAGGAAAGCCCCATGTGTTTGCGAGCCTTTTCCGCCCCATAACCCTCCCGAACCCACGGCAATCAGGGATTGTTCAACTTGGTACCCCGACCCCTGAGGATCGGCATCCGGTTCCAGAAAGCTGGTCAGCCGCTGCTTCTGGTAAGTCTTAAGAACGTGAACCCGGGGAACGAAAAATACCGCGCCTACTCCGATCCCGGCAAGCACGGCCACCAACAACCCTTGCTTCCACTGCATCCCGCCCAGGAAGACTCCCATGATGGCGATAGGAATATAAGTCAGAGCCGTTCCCAGGTCAGGCTGCTTCAAGACCAGCAGCATGGGAATAACTACGATGGCTCCGGCTTTCATAAAATCCTCCCAGGAAAGTTCGCGATTGCGCAAATCCGCGAAAAACTTGGCCATCGCCAATATCAGGATCAGCTTCACCCATTCCGAAGGCTGGAAGTGGTTGCCCCCCGGCATCTTGATCCAGCGCTTCGCACCCAGGTACTTTTGCCCAAAGATCATCACCGCCATCAACGACGCGATCGCCGCAATGTAGAACCAGTGGATTCTATCCAGCAGCGCCTGGTAATTGACCAGGCTGATCAGAAACATCATCCCCACGCCGGCCACAACCCAGTAAATCTGCTTGACGTGCGAACCCGCGAACTTGGTGTGCATGGTGGCGCTGCGAATCTCCATGACCCCCAGGCCGCAGATCATGAGCACAAACACCAGCAACAGCCAGTCGAAATCGCGAAATGAGACGTAACGGCTCATGAGTGCCGAGTACCCAGTACCGAGTACCGAGTAATACCCTCCATCTGCAGATGTTTTTCGTCTTGCATCGTCACTGCACTTTCCCAGTACTCGGTACTAGGTACTCGGTACTGACCATCCCCTGCGCAGCAGTCGCCAGTGCCGCTGCTTTCTTCGGCAACTCCAACACGAAGCTTCCACCTTCCAACTTGTCGCCCTCGGGCGCGGTCCACAGAGCACCCATGTCAACTGTGCCGTCGCTCTTCGGCTTCTCCACCATCTTGTTCGGTATCCGCTTCTGCTTATCGACGTAGGCCTTGAGCACCTGCGTCGCCAGACGCGCTGCCAGCCTGCCGTGCTCCCCGCCTTCGAACAAGACGCAGATCACGATGTCAGGATTGCGCCGCGGCGTGAATCCTACGAACCATCCATTCTGATTGAGCGCTTCACTGTTTTTGAACTTGGCGCGCGTGGCCAGCGAAACAATCTGCGCCGATCCCGTCTTGCCGGCTATATCAATGCCCGCAATGTGCGCCGAGGGAGCCGTTCCCTCCGGCAGCAGAACCCGCGACATCGCATCGGTAATAAAAGTCCACCCGTTGGGGTCGATGGGAACGTTCGTCGTTTGCGTAACGTGACTCGTCTCGACGTATCCGCTAGGCAGCCCTTGCGGATCAACCACGTGCGGCACCACCAAGCGGCCACCCATGGAGATTGCTGAAATAGCGCGCAGCAACTGCACCGGCGTGATCGCCACTGCACCCTGGCCAATGCCAACCGAAATTGTTTCCCCGGCGAACCACTTCTGCTTGAAGTTCCTGATCTTCCATTCTTCCGACGGCATCACACCGCTCACTTCATTGGGCAGGTCGATTCCGGTTTTCTGCCCCAGGCCAAACGCAGTGGCATATTTAGCAATGCGGTCGATGCCTAACTTTTCCGCCAGCGTATAGAAGAAAACGTCGCAAGACTGGTAGATGGCCTTCTCCAGACTGACGGGGCCATGACCACCTTTCACCCAGCAGCCAAACCGGCGACCGTAGAACTCCGCGCCTCCGGTGCAGTTGACGTGCAGATCCTGCGCAATTCCTTCCTGCCAGCCCGCGACCGACATGATGATTTTGAACGTCGATCCCGGGGCAAGTTGCGCCTGAATCGCCTTGTTTAGCAGTGGCTTGTCAGGGTCAGTCACCAGTTTGTTCCATTCGTCGCGCGACACCCGCACCGCGAAATCGTTGGGATCGAACGTCGGCCGGCTCACCATCGCCAGGATTTCCCCGGTGTGCGGGTCCATCGCCACAATCGCGCCGTTCTTGCCTTCCAGCGCTTCCTCGGCGGCGATCTGCAAGTCGATGTCTACGGTCAGCTTCAGCGGTTTTCCGGGGATTGCTTCCGTTTCTCCGAGCAGCCCCACTTCGCGGCCATGACTGTTGACCAACTCCTGCCGCGCCCCGTTCTTTCCCATCAGCGCATCGTTGTATTGCCGCTCGACGCCGGAAACTCCCACCACATCGCCCGGGTTATAAAGCTCGAACTGCGGCTGGTTGAGCATGTCTTCCGTCACTTCGCCCACGTAGCCGATCAGGTGCGCCATGAAACCATTGCGCGGATACAGTCGCCGGTCGGCCCGGATCGTATCCAGTTCCGGCAGTTCGTTGCGATGCGCTTCGATGAAGGCCTGCTCGTCCGGGGTGATGTCTTCTTTCAAAAAGATCGGCTGATACTGCGGCATGGCAGCGAAATGGCGGATGCGCGTCCGCACATCGTCCGCATCCAGATGCAGCCCTTGCGCAATCAGATCCGCATCGACGTTTAGATCACGAGAAGTATCGCGCAACACCAGCGCCGAGAACGATGGGTAGTTGTCGACGATGATGCGCCCTTCGCGGTCCAGAATCTTCCCGCGGGGCGCGAGAATCGGCACATTTCGAATGCGGTTTTTTTCCGCAGCCGACGCGTAGTAGCCGCTCTGCATCACCTGCAGCCGCCACAATCCATACGCCAGCACAAGAAAAATGGCGAGGATCGCGTACTGCGCCGCGGTCAAGCGGATTGCCGATACTTTTTCGTCGCGACCAAACATCGGGCTTCGGGCTTCAGCATTTGGGCCTCAGGCGCGCGAGCAGGCCTGGCCCAGAAGCAGATGCCTCTTCATCCTCTCAGGGGAATTATCTCTAATTGTAATGCGTGGCTCGCATCAGCGGAGGCAGGCCGGATAACGAAGGTCACTGGCAAGCTCGTTCTAACCTGTGCCGAAGCCCGAAAGCCGAAGCCCGCTTCACGTTCAGTGCCGAAGCCCGAAGCCCGAAGCCCGCTTCACGTTCTCTGCTTGAATTTATCCAGCAAGAAGTAAAGCCCTACTCCAAGAAACGCGTTCGCCAAGCCGGCGATAATGCCGCGGCTCCAGCTCCAGTTCAGCGTCATATTCACCATGCCACGGGCCACGGTGAAATAAACAGCCGCGTGCACCAGATAAAATCCCAGCGTCACCAGAAACCGCGCCCCGGCATTTTCCACATCCAGCTTCGCTCCCAGTGACGACGCAAAGTAACCCACCACGGTCTTGGCGATGCCGTAAATTCCGATGGGATAGGCGCCCAGCATATCTTGCGCCAAGCCGATCGCTGCCCCGGTGAATAGTCCGGAAATCGGATTCCGCCGCGCCATGCCGAAAAAGATCGTCACCAGCAACGGCAGGTCGAAAATGGAGAAGAACGGAAACCGTCTGGGCACGAACGCCTGCAAAAACAGCGCCAGCAACGGCACCCCCACCGTCACCGGAATACTGAATCGGTAGACCTCAATCTGCTCGCCCGAAGTGTAAGTGATGGGCACGCTAGTGGGGATCTTCGTCCGCTGCAGGCGGCTGAGGATTCGGCTGTGACACGGGAGGCTTGGGCTGCACAGTGGAAGGCTTCGCTGGCAAACTTGCGGCGTTCGATCCCGCCGCGTTTGGAGAGCCGCCACTCGCTGCGGGCTCGCCCGAAAGAACAGTTTTCTTTGAAGCCTGGCTCGCCTTCGGCTGTCCGCTACCGTCAACCCCCGGTGCTCTACTCGTGCTCGCAGCGTTTGCACCTGCGGGAGCAACAGTCGCCGCACCGCTCGCTACTTTAGCGGTCGATGCAGCCGCGGTCGACGAAGCCGCAACCTGCTGCACACCGACAGCGCCCGGCTTCGCGGATCGTACCGGAGTCTGCGTCTTCGCAACTGGGCTCGTACTTTGGCCAGGTGCAGCAACCTTGCTTCCCGGCGCACCAACCGCAGCCGCTACCGGCTTGTCGGGCACTGACGGCAACCGTTGCGCCAGAATATCGGCGGCGCGCACCCGTGCTCCGCTGTCAACCACCGCCGTCTGCTCCTGCTTTTCCGTAACCACCAAAACTTCCTCCAGCCGGCTAAGATCGGCCGCAGGCCGGACTCGAATATTCAAAAACATTTCCCTGCCCGGGCTCACCTCGCTCACCGCGCCCACCGGCAGTCCCTTGGGAAAAATCTGATCGCCTCCGCTGCTCAGCACGGTGTCACCAGGCGAGACTTTCTCGTCGCTCATCACCCGCTCCAAAATCACCGCCCCATCAGGCGTTCCTTTCAGCACCCCCTGCAATCGTGACTTCTCCAGCATCGCACCCACGCCGCTGGTCTGGTCATTGATCATCAACACCAGGGAGGTAGCAGGAAATACGCGCAGCACTTTGCCCACAATTCCACCTGCCGTAATCACCGCCATGTCGGGAGCGATTCCTTCATTCGAACCTTTATCGATATAAATTGAGCGCGAGAGATCGCTGCCGCTCGATCCAATCACCTGCGCCGGCACGGTCTTGGCGATGGTTTGCTCTTTGAACGCCAGCAACCGCTGCAGCCGGTGCGCCTGCTCGGCATCTTCGCTCAAACGCACTTGATCGAGGCGCATTTGCTCAATCTGCTGTTTGAGTTGGCGGTTTTCCGCCCGCACTCCGCGCAGGAAGAAATAGTTGTGCCAGAGACTGCTGCTGCCGTTTTGCGCCCAGACCAGCACGCGCTCAAAAGGAGTAATTGAATCTACCGCCCAGATGCGGATCAGGCGAGTGCTTTCCGCGTCCCCGCTGCGCTTGACCTGTACCGCCAGTCCCAGCACCTGCAGAAATAACACTCCCACCAGAATCGTCAGATTACGGTAACGGCCGAGTACGGATTCCATAAAAACAAGATCTTGGTAGCGCCGCCGTCCCGGCGGCTTGCCGGCGGGACGCCGGCGCTACGCGATTTACTCAATCGAAATTTTTCTGAGCAGCTTGAAGTCGCTGAGCATCTTGCCCGTGCCCAGCACCACGCTGCACAACGGATCGTCGGCGATGGAAACCGGCAATCCCGTTTCTTCGCGGATGCGCTTATCCAGATTCTTGAGCAGCGCTCCGCCGCCGGTCAGCACAATGCCGCGGTCGCTGATGTCTGCCGAAAGCTCCGGCGGCGTTCGCTCCAAAGCCACGCGAATCGCATTCATGATCGTCGATACACATTCGCTGAGCGACTC
>PKVZ01000061.1:50030-94477 GCA_003131635.1 Acidobacteriaceae bacterium | reverse complement strand
CGGCGGCGTGATCTGCACCGACTGCACGGTATAACTTGAGGTCACCAGCTTCCCCCCGGAAGGCGAGGAGGTAACCAGGTGAGCTGCTTGTGCGCCCGCACTCCCAAGTTTAATGATCACAGTTCTGCCAGCGGGAAAAACCTGGTAAGCCTGCGGACCATTCAAATCAAACACAATGCGCGTTACTGGAGGCTTCGAGGTGAACAATCCCGCGCGAACGCTCTTTACTTCTCCGCGATTCAGGGTTTGATTGCGCAACTGCGCCCCGGGAACGGCATTGGCGAAGTCGACGACCAGGCGGTCCGGATGGGTTAGGACTTGCGCTTGCGGAACGAGTCGATCGCTGCCTTCGATCTCGATCTCCACTGGATTCTGCGTGCCCAGCACCTGCACGCGGCGCACGGAAGGCACCTCTTGCGCCTGTCCCGCCTGCCCCACAACCGGCACGGAAACATATACAGCGGCCCATGCGAGAATACAGGCTGCTGCCCTGACAGAGCGATTCATAGATATCCTTATCGATTGGTGAGCGGCGCGCTACCGCGATTCTAGCAGCGGCCGGGAGGAAGCAGGCTTACGGAAGGATTACAACTTTGGGTCATCGTCGTGCCTCGCGGCCCTAAGCCCGTGTCAGCTTTCGGCGAGCCTGCCAGTAGATGGCGGCTAACCCGGAGACGAACAACAGCCACGTTCCAGGCTCGGGCACAACTCCCGGAGCGCCACAGGGCCCTCCCTTTTTCGTCTTGCCTTCGATCTCGCCTCCCACACAACAGCCGGCATCGACCGTACTGTTTTTCTTGACTGGCCCGCATAGCCCTGCGGGAATTGGTGGAGGTGCGATGGGGATCCAACTGCCGCCGACAAACGGATCGTACAAACTCAGCGGGCCCGCGGGCCCGAGCCCCGGGGCTTGCGGCCGCTCCAGTAGCGCCGATTGGAACGGCACTGGAGGAGACCGCATCGCAGTGCCATCGCCCGCGCCGATAGGTTTATCGAATTTCTCCACTGGAGGCTCGCCGCGCGAGGTTGCCTGTTGCGGCACTTCTTCCACTCGGTTGGCGCACCGGGTGCGAGCCGCTATCCGCCCATCAGTAATTATTTTTTCCCCTTTATGAAGAGTCACACGATGACGAGTCCAGTAAACGCGGTTTCCAATCCGGTAAGACAGGTACGCCGTCCGAGCCAGCGTGAGCCGCACTACGCGCGCGTGATCGTAATCGAAACCAGCATAATGCGCCGCCACGATGGGGTCGTGTTCCGCCACCCACTTCAATTCTTTCGCATCCTCCACCCCACCCGGCACAACCGAATACGGATACACGGGTCGATCAGTGGCGGGCTGTGCCTGCGAGAGGACCTGGTTCAGCGTGACGAGGCGGTTGCGGCTTAGTTCCGCTTGTTGAAAGCTGGGAGGAGCGGACTCTTGCGCGTGAAACAAAGACGGGCTGAGATACTGCAAGGCAAACGTCGAGAGAACGGCAGCGCAAAATACTATGCTCGCAGCCGCCAGCCAGCGGCGAATTCGCCGATTGCGGCTATGCCGGCGGCTTCGCCGGCGCTTGACGTTCCCCCCTGCGGGATCGCTCACAAACTACTCCTACCTGCGCGGCCGTCCTGGGATCCGGACTGGAGGCACTCCACCGTAAACATAGCGGCAGTTCAAGTGCCACACCGCAACCCGCGGACCCATACAAACTCAAGAAGATCCGCGTTTGTTTGGGGACCATGTTAGCAGACAGCGCAATAGTTTGCATAAAATACGCTGTGGATTTCTCAGTGTCTCCCAGGTTCGCTCCCCGCGCTCTCGGTCTCGCAGGATGGAGACGACGCGCCCAAGGTGACCCTGGTAACACCACGAACGGGCCATTTCCACGCGGCGCACACGCTGGTACTCTCGCTACTGTTACCGGAGTCAGTTTTCTCTGATTAACGAGATGAGCCGTCCTTCGCGGCATAGCCAGTAGTGAGGATTCAATTCCTCCGTTGGTTTGCTGGCCGATCTCCCCCGAACGAAGGAAAGAAGTAGGCGAAGTAAACATTGTCGCCGTTTGTGACATCTATCTGTCGTTTGCTGGGAGGCAAATCTATGCGCCTGAATCGTCTGCACGTGGTACTTACAGTTTTGGTTTTCTCGCTGCTTCTGGCTAGCCCCGCCTTTGCCAACACCGTCACCCTGACCTACGAGGGACACGGTGCAGGAAACAACACAAGTTATCCCTGGCTGTTCTCCATCAACGGCAGCGGGCAGCCCTACACCACGCTGATTTGCGACGCCTATGACAACTACAATTATGTTGGGGAGAGCTGGCAGGCGACGGCCGCGCCGCTGCTGCAGGCCATCGGCTTATTTGGCTCGGGTGCGTCTCTCGATTACAAAGCTGCTGGATTGATCTTCAAGAGCATCCTCGGGGGTACCACCGGCGCGGGAGCCGGACAATGGGCCATCTGGGGCCTGTTCTCGCAGAATGCGGCCAACAACCCTATGTTCGTGACCAGCGGCGGCGCAGCAGTGGAGGCGGAATTCCTGATTCTGGCAGGAACAGCCAAGAACAGCGCATTCAACGGATTGATCCTCTACACTCCGATCGCCGGCACGCAGTCGGGTGGCGCTGGTTTGCCGCAGGAGTTTCTCGGCTACAACGCTGTTCCTGAACCCGGCAGCCTTATGCTGATGGGAACTGGCCTGATCGGTCTTGCCGGTACGCTGCGACGAAAATTGCTCAAGGCATAGTTCGGCGCAAATCATTTTCCTTAATGAACAGCGTCGCTTCACCCTTCTCGACGCTGAACCCTTACCGCGCTGCCCAAAGCAGCGCGGCTTTTTTGTCCTTGCGTTAAATCAGTTTAGACAAGACGCGCTGCCCTATTTAGTAAGAGGTGGTGCGGAACGCTCCGGAGAAGGTAAGGCCACCGCGCTCTCCAGCCAGGCGGTGTACCAGAGATCCAAAAGCATCTGCGATCCTGCGGCTAGGCGACGAGCCGTGAATTCGAACGCCTCGGGCGAACCTTTGTCGCGAAAGCCGCCTGCTTTTTCAAGTGCATAAACTTTTTCCACCAGTCCATTGGACTGCCTGAGATACGCGACGTAGCTTGCGAAGGGATCATCCAGCTTCTCCGGAGCGTGCACTAATCTAGAAAAACTCTTTGCCGCGATGTTCGCTCCAACATAGGCTGTCTCGAACTGAGCATGGATGTCATGCAGCGTCGTATACCCGTTCGGATTCGGCCCCACCCAGCCGTTGTATTTGATTGTCGTATGCAGCGGCTGCGCCCCGTCAGCAACGTAGTGACCCAGCCAGCCTGCATAGAAAATGATGGCCTGCTCAACTGGCGCCGTCGGCTGATGATCGGCCTTCAGTTTTCGATACTCCCGAAATGCAGCCTTCAACCGTCCATACACTTCCATCGTGATGTAAGGCTGCAAGCCAACATGCTCGGGAAGATAATCGTCAGGGTGGTCGGTAGTCGCAGCACGTTTCTCGTAAAGCTTTCGATAAAATTCATAGCGCCCGCGAGGCAGCGGATCGAGCCAGTCGACTCTCTCCAGATCGATGAAGTGATCCGGCTCCTGCGCATTTTTCAGCGCAAATTCGGTGGGACTGCGCCACCGATCGGGCTCAGGCCCGAGATAAGCAATCTCAGCGCCCGCGCGCCGGAAAAACCGCGGCATGCTGGCGGGAATTTTCTCCGCCGCAACGCGGTTGATTAAAGTATGCCCCTCGTTCCCCCACGCGCCTGCCCCCACGCTCTGCAAAAGAACGAGGGCGATCAGCGCCAGGCTGACCAGCCCCCGTCTAAATCGCGCAATTTTCATTTCACGATGCAGAATTCGTCCACTCCTCTCACCTCAAATCAGAACGCCAAATGCAGCGAGAGCTGCAGGAAGCGTGGGCTGCCAATCGTGTGCTGGATGACGCCCAAACTCCCTTGCGGGGGAATCGATGGCGGACCGTAGTAATTGGGAAAGAAGGTTACGTCGTTGTTTGGCGTGTCGAAATCGGGATGGTTGAAAATATTGAACGCATCGGCTTCAAACCTCAGCTGGTAGCGCTCTTTGATTAGGAACTGCTTGGCCAGGCTTGTATCGAAGCGCACCTGGAATGGGCCTCGAAAAGTGTTGCGGCCGGTAGTTCCATACAAGGACTCATAGTTATCGCACCCGGTAGCGTCGCAAGCAGGAACTCCGTTGGTCCCCGGAGCCACGAACTGGGGTCCGAAATCAGCGGAATTGAGCTTACAAAGTTCTGTCGAAATTCCCGCACAATTGGCGCCAGGGTGAGATGCCTGCTTGGCCGTTATGCCAGGCAACAGCGGCACAATGGGGTTCCCAATATAGTTGGTGGTGCCGTAGTACAGACTCGCTACTGAGCCCGAATAGTCGTAGACGCTGTAGGGCTGCCCGCTTTGCGCCACAGTCTGGCCACCAATGATCCAGCCATTGACCACGTTTCCCCACGCCCCTCTGTCCACGAGCTTAGGAGTGGTATAGCTGTAGTTGATCAGAAAAACGTGGGTCTGATCGAAATCCGAGGAGGCATAGTTGGCGCGGGGATTGGCCGGATTATTTCCGGTAAAAAAGAGTCCCAGGCCGCTCTGCTCGTCCAGCGAATGAGACCAGGTGTAAGACGAAGTGAATTGCAGGCCGTTGGTCAGGCGCTTGTGAACCTGCAGTTGCAATGCATCGAAGTTCGATGTGCCCTCCGCCTTATACAACACCGCGTTCATGTCGTAACCGGGATAGGGTACGCGGATCGGCGCATTGCCAGCGTATTCATTCGTATAGATGGGCTCGGTATCCAGCGGGGTTAGCCCAGTGTAGTACACGTTCTGGTTAGCCGCCGGGCTGGTACCCCCGTAGGAACTGGTTTGCCCGTTCACCACATTCGTCGGTGTGGCGATGAGCGGTTGGTTGAAGGGAATGGGCAGCACCAAATGCGTGCCGTGATTGCCGACATAACCGGCCTCGAACATCCAGCTGCTGGAGGGCTGATATTGAAAGTCGAGTGTCCAGTTCTGCGTGTAAGGCAGTTTGTTGTTGATATCGTAACCGCCAAACAGGAAAGGACCGTAAAGATTGTTGGTCGGCCAGCATCCCGGGTAACCGCAAGCAGTCTGCTCGAGGTTCGGCAGGTAGGCGAGGAAAGCTGCACCCGTGGCTGGCGGTGCCGCCGGCAAAGTCGTGCCGAACGGCTGAGAGAGCGTCGCGCCCTTCGCAACAGAGATCGGTTGGACGAATGGAGGCGCGAGAGTGACGCCGAATGGGCCGTTAAATCCGGATCCTGCGCTCGGCGACAGGTAGCTGAATAGCTCGCCGCGATCGTAGTAGATACCGTAGCCTGCGCGCACGGTCAACTTAGACATTGGAGACCACGCGATGCCGATGCGCGGCGCGAAACCCCACTGATGATTTTTCATAAGCGAATTGCTGGCTCCGGGCGTCGCGCCAGTCTTGTTATTCCCAGCGATTTCCAGTCCAGAGCCGGTGATGACGTCAGTCCCTGCGTCACAAGTGCCGTAGTTGTACTCGGTCAAAGCTGGGTCCGCCGGCAACCCACCAACGGTGCATTGTGTGTAACTGTATTTAGAGGGGTCAAAGCCGGTAAGCAGGCCGTATTTCTCCGAGAGCGGCCCGTCGATATCCCAACGCAACCCGGCTGTTACCGTGAGGTTTCTCCTCATCTTATAGTTGTCGTTAATGTAGGTGCCCACGGTATCGGAGCGGTAATAACGGTGAGCCGAACCAGCGAACTCATTGCCCCCGTGCAAGGTGCCTTCTACGAAATCCAGGAAGGTCTCGAAGTCGAGCGTATCGGTATTTGTGTTGTTATTGAGGATATTGAGTTGGGTGTGGTCCCACGTCGTCCCCGCGCTCAGGATATGTTTTCCTTTCACCCAACTCGCGGAGGTCCCATACTCCCATTGATTCTGGATCATGCCACCATTGCCAAAGCTGGGGCTGGGACCAAACTCCAAACCAGCACTGACCGTAGGGTCCGAGGTAGAGATTTCGAACTGAGGAAAAGTCGCCGCGCCCGGCAGGCTGATGCCCACCGAACCCGGGGCAAATCCGTTGGTTGTACTGGCATAAGCTCGCAGGCGAGTGAACCCCACATGCTGCTCCCAAGTGAGGTTAGGAGAGAGCACGACGGAGTTCGCGAGGGAAAATACCTGGCTGCCGGCGGAAAGCTGCTGTGGAAATCCCAGCAGCGAACCGACCGAGCCAAAAGGATTGTTGGTGGGATTGCTCTGAATGTAATATCGCCCGGACAAGCGATCCTTGGAGCTTACAACATAGTCGATGCTGGCGATCCCTTGGCTTACGGTGGCTTGCGTATTGGGGCCTTGCACGATGGCATCGTAGCCGAGCGCGACGCCCTGCGTCGAAGTGTACTGCGCGCTCGGTACCAGATACTGTCCGTTGGGAAGTTTTGCATTCAGGATGGCCGCGGCCGCGCTATTGATCTGGCTCGAGGTAATGGTGCTGCCGTAGGTCGCCTGGATCATGTTAATGATTCCCTGCGTACTGCGGTCATCCGTCAAACCCAGAGGCACGGTCACATCTTTGGTGGAAGACTGCGCATCGGCAATGCGGACTCCCTGATAAGACCCAAAGAAGAACAACTTGTCTTTGATGATCGGCCCGCCGATGGTCCCGCCAAAAGCGTTCCGGTTCAGGAAAGGACGAGGCAGATAAGGCTGATTGGTGACAGGATTGATGCCGGCAGCGTTGTAGAAGTACGGTGTGGCATTCATATCGCTGTTCTGCCACTGTTCCCATAGTGAACCATGCAGAGCGTTCGTACCAGACTTAGTCAGTACGCTGATGTGCGCGCCGCTGTTGTTGCCCTGGGTGGCGTCGTATTGCGAGGAGTTGACGGCGATCTCCTGAATGGCATCCGGCGGCGGGGTGGGAAGAGCCTGGCCAATCGCGCCATACACCGATGTGCTGGTTTGGATAGTACCGCCCGCACCGAAGTTCTCACCTGTATTGAGCACGAAGCGGTTTTCACCTACCTGGCTGGTGGAATTGCCGTTAAAGAGGTTGTTGGTGCTGACACCGTTTAAGGAAAAGCTATTGCTGGTGTCCCGGTTTCCGTTAGCGAAGATGGCCTGATTGCCAAGGCCCGTGTTGGCGCCGCCTCCACCAAGGAAGTCCGCATGAACACCAGGGCTAAGAATCGCCAGTTGCGTGAAGCTGCCAGTGCCCAGCGGGGTCGTTTCGATGGTGTTGCTATCGACCACATAGCCGATCGTGGTGTCCACCTGGTTCATCAAGGGCACGGCGTTCACTTCCACGGTGGTGCCGATCGAGCCCACCACCAGAGACGTGTCCACTGTCGTTGTACGGCTACCGGACACCAGGATTTTCGTGTGTGTTTCCGTTTTGAAACCGTCTTTCGTGACGGTGACTCGATAGGTTCCGACGGGAAGATCCGGAATCTGGAAAGCGCCGTTCTTGGTATGAGCAACAACTTCGAGGTTGGTCGCGATATTGACCGCTTTCACAGTGGCGTCGGACACGACAGCTCCCGAGGGATCAGTCACCGTGCCGGTGATGGCGCCCAAAGTTTGCTGGGCCGGAGCGAAGTGCGATGAAACGATGAGAGTGAGGACTGCAGTGAATAGCGCTCGACAGAAAAACGTCGTAACGGATAGGGCAGACGACCGACGACGGGAGATCACGTTAGGACCCTCCTTTAGAATGACCCGCCGTTATAGCAAACGTAATGGTTCAGGTTCAAGACCGGTAATATCAAAACAGGTTAAAAATGGGTAAATATTTTGGATTATGGGGATTCAGATTTCGCTGTCACACCCAGCTGGGTCCGGATTCCGTCCACAATCTCTTCGGGAGTAGCGCCCGCCTCGATCACCGTGGCATGCTCCGGCTCTTCCAGCGTTTCCAGCTGACTGGCGAGCATCGATTCCGTCATGTAGTGACCGTGGCGGGCCTTCAGTCGCTGCCGCAGGACCTCTTTCGCGACCTTGAGATAGACGAATTTCACTTCAGGCCCGACCCGCAAGGGAGCTCGGTACCCTCGCTTCAAGGCCGAACAGGCAAGTACTGCGTTTTTTCCGGCTTTAATCCAGTCGCCAATCAGCGCCCGCAGCGTCGATAACCAGGGGTCGCGATCGGCATCAGTCAGGGGAATCCCGCTGCGCATCTTCTCCACATTGGCTGCCGAGTGGTAATCGTCCGCATCTTTAAAATCCCATCCCAGCTGGGAAGCCAGCAGTCTTCCGACCGTTGTCTTCCCTGCTCCCGCCACGCCCATCATCACAATCACCAAGCGTTCTCTCCCGGCGCAAAATTAATCGACAGATAGTTCTAAACCAACGATGGTAGTGGCGCAGAAAAAATAAGGCGCGAAGCATGGCACTGTCAGGCTACACGGTTCCCGGATCGTGCCATTGTCCTAATGCGCTCACGGCCTCAGGATACTCGTGCCTGGAAAATGGCGCTCTTGATCGAGGCCTATTTCAAACGGGGGCAGGATGCGGATCGAAAGACACGAAACGCTGGAGCGGAATCCGAGAACGGAGTTTGCTGGTCCTCAGGCTGGTCTTGCAAATAAGCAGCCTCGCCAGTTGCTGATCGCGCTTTTTCTACTGCTGGTTGCCCTCGCCGTTGTGATCGGGAAGAACCGCGATTTCTGGTTTGGCTCGGACGAAGCGCTGGAATCCGATGCCGCGAGCTCGGAAAACGTCTCGAAACCGAACTCGGTGGCTGTGCCAGCGAAGACCAGCCAAGCGCCAGCGGCCCCCGCTATCACGCCAAAGAGCCACATCGCTCGGAAGACTTCCACCGAACCAACTGTCACAGCGCCGACTCCCAACGATTCTGCCAGCCTCCACTCGCCAGTGGTGGCGACCAATCGAACCGTCCTTCCTCCGCTGGAGGTAGAAGTGGTTGCAGGCGACACACACCGCACGGTTCATCCCGAAAGCAACGTCACCCAAGTAGAGATCCCCAAGGATTCAAACCGTGTATCAACAGCCGTCACCGCTTCAGTGGCGGCTCTGCCCGCGAATGCCGCCGAGCGCGAGCGTCTTTCTCCTGCGAGCGTTCCCGAACTGCGGCAAACCGTCGAGGCGACCTATCCCTTACTGGGACAGCACGCCCGGGTGCAGGGTTCCGTAGTGTTGCAAGCAGTGGTCGGCACCGACGGCTCCATCGAGAGCCTTCGCATAGTTAGCGGCCCCGCCATCCTGACCACGGCGGCGCAGCAGGCGGTACGCCAGTGGCGCTTCAAGCCCTATCTTCAGAACGGTCAGCCCGTCGAAACCAAAGCAAGAATTACCGTCAATTTTTCGATTCAGATCTCAGACAATCCCGCGAAGACAAGCTAGGCTGATGCCGCAACTTAATTAAGGAGTTCGTTCAAGACTCGAAGATCATTCCCCTTCTGCAACAGTGTGCAAGTGCTTGCGCACGATGAAGTTATCGCACTAATCCACGCAACCAACGTATTAATTCTAAAGGCCTTAGCGGTACCTCAAAGCCATTCGACTTGGCCCGGCACATGCGCTAGCACGTGTACGGATAGCTAATGCTGGAGATTCACTAGAATTATGCCGACGAACGGGTTGGGCTTCATGCTGAAACCGAAAGCCGCAATTTTTCTGGGGCTGGCGGTCCTGGCCCTCAGCCGACCGGGACTTGGCCAGCAGATCTCTTACGCGCTGCTTCAACCGGGAGTGATCGAACCTGCACCAATGGTAACCTCGGCCCCCACAGTCACATCGCCGGAAGTGCCCCGCCATCGATTCTGGGACCGTGAGAACAGCCTTCTGTTTGCGACCAGTGCTGCCTTCAGCGCAGCCGACTTCGTTATTACCCGAGACAATCTACGCGGAGGTGGCCAAGAACTCAATCCCGTTACGCGCCTATTCTCCGGCAGCACAACCGCCTTGGCTGTGAACTTCGCCGGCGAGATGGCCGGTGTGGTCGGTCTCAGTTATTTCTTCCACAAGACCGGACACCACAAACTCGAACGCATGGTCTCCCTGCTGAACATCGGATCCTCGGCCGGGGCTGTGACGTTTGATCTTGCCCATCGCTAGGGATCGTCAACCGTCCGTCATCGCCGAGCATCCGTTCCCGTCACCAGATGGCTGCCGGCTCCGGCCGCGCCCGCATCATCGCTTGCCTTCAGTGAAGTCGGAGAGTCTGTAGAACGTCGGCTATACGTTCACCGGCATGCCCGTCCCATAGCGGCGGTACAGTTCCTTTCTTGGCTTTTCCTGCAACGATCTTCGATAACTCGAAACTAAGTTTATCTCTTTCCTGTCCAACAACCACGTTAGTACCCAAGGTGACAGTCACCGGACGTTCCGTACTGTTCCGCAGAGTTAAGCAAGGCACTCCCAAGTAGGTTGTTTCTTCCTGGATTCCTCCCGAATCGGTAATGACAACAACCGCGCGGCGCTGCAGGGCCAGGAATTCCACATAAGGGAGGGGTTCCAATAAGTGCAGTTTCCCGGCGTTGAGCGCAAACTTTTCTATGCGCTCGCGAGTTCTGGGGTGTACGGGAAAGATCACCGGCAAATCTTCGTTAATTTCCAATAGCGCTTGCAGAATGCTCTTCAGGCTTTGGGAGTCGTCAACGTTGGACGGTCGATGAAGGGTAACAAGAGCATAACGTTCGGGGAAGCCGTTCCTCGTGCACTGGTTAGCGGCCGGCAATAGACGCACCAAAGAATCGATCATGACATTGCCGACGCGGTATATCTTTTCGGCCGGAATGCCTTCGTGCCCCAGATTTACATCGCCATCTTCGGATGGAGTGAACAGGAAATCAGCCAGCCGGTCGGTGATGACGCGGTTGATTTCTTCCGGCATATTCCAGTCAAACGAACGGAGTCCGGCTTCTACATGTCCCACCCGGATGCCTAATTTCGCACAGACTAGAGCAGCTGCCACGGTGGAGTTGACGTCGCCATAAACCAGTACGACGTCAGGTTTCCGCTTTAACACGATTGGTTCGAACTTACTCATGATCTCCGCGGTTTGCTGCGCATGGCTACTCGAGCCGACGCCCAGGTTGAAGTCCGGTGATGGAATCTCTAGTTGCGAGAAAAAGACTTCTGACATGTTGGCGTCATAGTGCTGTCCAGTGTGCACTAAGGTCTGCTCTACTCGCGACCTATTGCCGGCCGCGCGCAAAACAGGAGCTGCCTTCATAAAGTTTGGTCGAGCCCCAACCACGTGAAGAAGATGCATAGCTATATGCTTAGCCCGATAGAGAACACTACTCACCTCCGCCGAACGTCTCAACGATCGGGTAATGTGGACTGCCTAGCCGATTGTTAAACGAGTAACCCCAAAACTCACTGTGGCTGCGCCACCGCCTTTTCCAGATCATCTGCGGCCTTGCCGAGCGTGGCCGCAACCTTTTCCAGCACCCGGCCAACCATAGGGACTTGGCCATCCGCTTCCTTCCATTTTTCCTGATCCATATATTCACGAACCGCCGCAATCGGCTTAGCCCCGTAACCGGTGTATGCCCCTGGAGCGTACACCTGATGCCTGAACCATGGCCGTTCCGGCAAACCGTCGTCGGTTAGAAAGGCTCGCTGAATCTGTATCAGTTCTGAATTCAAGGCAGCAGCAGTCTGCGCCGGCAATTCGGTTCCACTGGCCTGCCATTTTGCGAATGCCGCCTGGTAACGCTCTGCGCTTTTCTTGATCGCCTCAACTCCGTTTTTCAAGGGAGCAAAATTCATAAACGGAGGAACTTGCTTGGCGGGAGGGGGCACAAAAGTCTTTCGCGGATCCGATGTCGCCGAGAACACCCCTTCTTTCAGTTCCAGATTTCGTTCGGTGATTTCATCCTGCTTGTCTTTGAGCAGCTTTTCCAGGTCTTTCACATAACGTTCGATCGTCTCCGCTTCGGCGTTGTACTCGTAAGGAATCACGTCGGCATCCGCCAGCCGCATCACTGCAGTTCCACCTGTCTGAGCCAGCGCGCGGCCGTAAGAAAAATCGGTATCCACAAACTTGGTATACCAATAAAAATCGTCATAGATGGAATGATAGGAGTCGGCATCGTTCTCTCCGCCATAACCGATGTTAAGGGCGGAGATTCCCGCGTGATCCATAAAAGCCGTATAGTCCGAACCGTCTCCCAGCGCATTGATCCGCACATCGCTGCTTTTTCTGATCTCCGTCCGCTCCTCCGCGTTGTGTGCCCTGGCAATCTGCTGCAGACGCGCCCGTTGCTGCACCGGAATATGCTTCTCCGGATCTTGAATGTCGCGAGTTACGTCGTTAATAAGGTGCTGTAAGTCATGCGTACCTCCGGCACGAAAGAATCCCCGTCCATTGCTATCTGAGTTGATGTAAGCGACCGCATGCTTCTGAAGCTCGTCGCCATGCGTCTCAACCCACTCGGTGGAACCCAGTAACCCCGGCTCTTCGCCATCCCACGCGCAGAGAATGATCGTCCGCTTTGGCCTCCATCCCTGCTTGCGCAGTTCGCCGAGCATGCGAGCTTCTTCTAAAACCGTTACCATTCCTGAGATCGGATCATCCGCACCATTCACCCAGGCATCGAAATGATTTCCTCGAATCACCCATTCATCAGCCGCATCCGAGCCGCGCATGGTCGCAATTACGTCATTCACCGGTTTCAAGTCCCAGTTCGAAGCCACTTTCAGATGAACCTTCGCCGGGCCCGGCCCAATGTGATAGGTGATGGGCAACGCACCTCGCCAACCCTCGGGCGCTACCGGCCCCTGCAACGCCGAAAGCAGCGGCAACGCATCGCCCCAGGAAATTGGCAGCACCGGAATCTTGGTGATGGTCTTCGCGTCCTTAATCTCGATCCGCTTGGCATCGGCAGTGGCTCCGACTCCAGGCGTGAGAGGATCACCGGGATAATCCGTATCCATCACGCTGCCGCGCTGCACGCCTTCGCGCGGCCGCCAGCCACCCTTGGGATAGTCGTCGCCATTGAAAAAGCCATCGTCTCTGGGATCGGAGTAAATGATGCAGCCAATCGCCTCATGCTCGGCTGCCACCTTGGGCTTGATTCCTCGCCAGCCTTCGCCGTAGCGCGCGATCACGATCGCACCCTTCACGGAAATCCCCAGGCGGTCCAGTTGCTCGTAATCTTCACGGTTGCCGTAGTTCACATAGACCAGCGGCGCGGTCACGTCTCCGTCGATGGAGTAGGCGTTGTAGGTAGGCAACTGCTCCGCGGTTTGACTCGAAGTCGGATCGCCTGGGACCGGCGGTTCCTGTAACTTGGCTCGAAACTTCGTCGGCTCGATCATCTCCACAGTGCGCTCTTTGGGCGTGGGGAACAGCACCGTAAAGGTCTCGATATGCGCGTCGAATCCCCATTCCTTGAACTTGGCGAGAATCCACTCCGCATTCTCCTTGTCATACGGAGAACCTACGTGGTGCGGGCGCGCGCTCAAACGCTGCATGTTCTCGCGCAAATTATCCGGCACGATGCCAGCCTGTAGTTTCTTCTCCCAATCCCGCTCCGTCCTGTTGGATTGCGACGAGTAGCCCGCGAGCCGGGCCGGCTCGGGAGTCGAGGTCTGCGCCGATTGCGCAAGCGTGAGCGGAACAGCGCCAAGTATTGTGATGGCAACATGTACGAGAAAAGAGCGTAGTGAAGTCAAAGAACCTCCTCCGGTAGTCATTTGCTTGTCTGGATTGAGTGCTCCGGATTATAGGACGAAGCATTGGCAAAGAGGTAGTCGGCTCTTTGAGACCAATGCGCTTGCAGGATCTTCCAGGCTGGCGGCCGCGTACGAAAGCGAACGCAGGGTTCGCTTGCTGCGGCTCACGATTCCATCTCGTTCGTGGGAAGCGACGGACGAGGATGTCACTCGCGCAACTGAAATCGTGAGCAGTTCGTCAGAACGGCTTCCCAACGCTTTGGTTAACATCGCGCTTCCGTTATTTTGATTCCAGCTTCTTGCGGATACGGCGCAATTCCATGAAACACAGTCCGGTCACCGAACACAACACCGATCCAAACATGATCATCACAATAGTATCCATCGGATGCGGGCTCCTCCCCCGCTGCTCATTGCATCTCAGGCACATGCGGCAGGTGCACCTGAAGTCGGGCACGCTGCTTGTGCCCAGTTGGCGAAGTGGCGGCAGAGGATCCGCCCTTTTCTTGTCGGCGATTATCGACCTGAAGTCGACTGCGGCCGTGCAGCACGGGCGGCGAACGACCGGGAGCGTATCTATTGCTCAATCGAGCAACGCCCTCTGAGTTGAACCGGCGGCGACGGAAAACGGCTCGTTCGCGATCGCGCGCATTAGGCGAATCGTCCCCACCGCCGCTGCCAGGCAAGGGGCTATTGAATCGAGCTTGCGGTATTGGAAAAAACGTTGTTTGCATTGGAACCGATGAGCCGAATGGTACCAACCACGAGAACCAGGATCACTGCCAGCATAACCGCATACTCTGCAATGTCCTGTCCCTCTTCAGACCAGATGATTCTAAAAAGATCGGACATGGAATCTCCTTTTCTTGCCGGTGGGCAGCGAACTCTAATCGGGGTTCGTGTATTCCGTGCAGTTGAATCACAAGAAGAAAAAAACGATGCGCGAACCCAAAACTGCTGGGGATTGTGCTCCCAGGAGAACCATCTGTCAAGCAATGCTTTCAGGTGCTTTCAGATGGCTCGAAATGAAAACGAATGCCGCACTCTGATAAGGTATTCGCGCAGCCACCAGGAATCTCCTTTCTTGACATCCAAAATGGAACTTAGTATAGACCTCTCCCTGCAATATAGTGCAACGATCTTGATCTGGGGGTCGAAAAGGTAAATCCCGTTGGATGACCTGAAAGACGGATGCTGTAGCTTTTATGTGGCGGAGGTTCGGCGGGATCGTTGAGCGCTGCCTGTAAGTTCTGGATTCTTAAAGCGGTCCGAACGAGGTTTTCTCTTTAACCTGACATTTGAGAGTGAGAAAACGTTGAAAGTAAGCGGGAAAATGGAATGGAGCAACTAGCGCAGGGATTGCTTGAGGCAGGGCGAAGAGGAAGAGACGCGGTTTATCGAGGAGATGGGATCGGGATTTTCGGGAACTGCAGCCACTTTCTTGCTGCTGAATCGGCTGCTGCGTGAAGCCTTACGGCGCATTCCGTCGCAGAAGGACGAAGAACCACGTGCATCGCATGTTGTGCAAGACGAGAGCCGCAAACGGAAGGGTTAGGCTTTAGCCGACGCGGCGGCAGCCGGGCGAGACCCAAGATCGCGATCACGTTCCGGCAAGATGCGTTTCAGTTGGTGGGTGGTAACAGCCTCGAAGTTCCGCACCACGTGAGACGCGCCGGCGGCGATAAGATTCTCGGGCGTCTCGTGCGAGGCTACTCCCACACAACTCAAGCCAGCACCCACCGCCGCCCGAATTCCTGAAATCGCATCTTCCACCGCCAACAGGTGCTCAGGCTCAATCCCCATGCGGCTGTAGGCCAGCCGGTAAATCGCGGCGTCCGGTTTGCCCAAAAGCACATCTTCTCCGGTCACGATCTGTTGGAAGCAATCCAGCAATCCCAGATCGAGCAAGGTCGAGCGGGCACGACTGCGGCCGGCGGAAGTAGCCAGAGCTAAAGCGATGCCATCGCGATAAAGGTGGCGCACGATACGGACCGCCCCCGGAACCGCGGCCACATCGAGCCGCATTCGCCGGAAGATGCAATCCTTGCGCCTGCCGAATTCCTCGAGTTCCGGGTCGGGATAATCTCCCAGAAAGTGCCGCAGGATCTCGCTGCGTTTGCGCCCGTCCAGAATGAAATCCAGCTCGGATTCGGACACTTCGCGTGCCAGCGTCTGGAAAAACAGACTCCAAGCCTTGCGATGCACGGCATGACTGTCCACCAGGACGCCATCCATGTCGAAGATGACGCCACGCAATTGTCCGAGACTCATGAATCTTCTCCGCGTGAGACGCCGCGTGCTTGACGGCCAGACTCTCGAAGAAGCCTCGGGACCGGATTTGCGTTCAACTCCGGTACACACAAACTGCCTTCTGTGCCGGGCCATGTGATCTGCGCCCTTTCGTAGTTCGGCAGAGTACCGATGTCGAGTAAGTAGTCTGTGATCGGAAAGGCGCGCATTTTTCCGAGCAGCCGCGGCAGCACGTGGAATGCGATATCGGCGGGAATGCAGGGTGGGATCAAATCGAAAAGACCGGGACCCGCCACCATGAGCCCGGAGAAGACCCAATTACTGCGCGGGGTTTGCGGCTTTTCTTCGAAGTCGACGATGACCCCGCGGTGGTCTGTGATGGCGACGCCGCAGCGCGAAGGATCGGGCACCTGGTAAAGACCAAGGGTCGCCAAGGCGCGGTGAGCGGAATGGAATTCGCTCATGCGCCGCAAATTCGTGTTGGTGAGAACGTCGGAATAAAGGATCCAGAACGCGGGATCAGAACCGATCCAGCTCCGGTTGGCGGCGAGCGTGCCCGCCGAGCCGAGCAATTGTTCTTCATGGACTAGACGAACGCTCACCGGCGAGCTCTTACGCTGGAGATGCCGCTCGATGTCTTGCGAGCGAGCGTGCAGGTTAATGAGGACGTCTGTAATCCCGGAGTGAGCGCACAGATCAAGCCAGATATCGAGCAGAGGCCTGCCCTGGATCGGCACCAGGCACTTGGCGATGGAGTCAGTCAGAGGCCGCAAGCGCGTGCCGTGTCCTCCAGCCAGCAAAAAGGCTTTCAAGGTGAGCTCCCGCGATCGAATGGCAGAAGGGAAATCAAACCGTTGCCGCCGATGACAGAGGCAGAAAGGTCCATCGCGTGCCGGCGTGTTCGTCGTGATCGATAAAGGGATCGTTGACGATGACATGAGCCCCCTGACCGTCGAAGGCAAAAGCCATCTCCTGCACACCCTCGCGCTGCAGCGCGGAGCGCACCGCCGCCCGGAATGAAGGCTCGCAATAAAGCAGCAGAAATCCTCCGCCGCCGGCGCCGGTAATTTTGCCGCCCAGCGCGCCGTGCTCCCGCGCCACGTCGTAGAGCTGGTCGATGCGCGGGCTCGAAATGCGCTGGGATATGCGTTTTTTTGCTTGCCAGGCCTCGTCGAGGAGATGGCCGAAGTGTTCCAAATCGCCGCAGAGAAGAGCCTCTTTCATCAGGGCTGCAGCCTCTTTCACCTGGTGCAACGCCTCCACGGCGGGTCCGTCCGGCAGCCGAGTGGATTTCTCCTGATCGGCAAGGATGTCCCAGGAATGGTGGGCAGCTCCGGTAAAAAACAGCATGAGATTGGACTGCAGAGCGGAAAGCACGCCGGGATCGAGTTGCAGCGGCTCGACTTGGGTGGCTCCATCCCGGCTAAAGCGGATGTAGTTGAGGCCGCCGAAGGCAGCGGCATATTCGTCCTGCTTGCCCACGTGGCGTTTCAGGCCAAAGCGCGTGATGTTGAAGGCCCGCTCCGCGAGATCGTACTTTGACAATGGACAACGCAAATGGGTGGTAAGCACTTTCAACAGATTCACACAAACGCTGGCGGAGGATCCCAATCCGGTGCCGGGAGGGATTTCGGAAGCCAGGAAGAGGTCGGCGGCAAGGTCAGCGCCGAGATCCTTGAGCACCGCGAGAGGAATCTCCAGGCCACTGCTTTTATCGGGCAGAGCGGGCAGGGCGGTGAGGTCACTCCAGTTGCCAAACAGGCGAAGATCGGAAGAGATGACCTGGATGCGGCCATCGCTACGGTTTCCCAGAATGGTGTAGAAGTACTTGTCAATGGCAGTGCTGAGAACGGCGCCCCCAAACTGCTCGTAGTAGGAAGGGAGATCGGTGCCGCCTCCGCCAAAACTAATCCGAACCGGACTGCGTCCGATGAGCATGCGGTAACATCTCCGGGAAAGCCTGAGTAGAGGAATAGGAAGAGTATGAAATGGAAGGGGCCGCGGCGCCCTCGTAGTCACCGCCGGCCAAGACGCCCTTCGGCAGCTTTATCAAGCGAAGCAGCAGCGTCCAGATCGTCTCAATCAGAAGCGAGAGATCCTTCAACAAAGAAGGATGCAACATGTATTGCAGATCGTGCCGGGTTTTGTCCTCGGAGGCGTGCTCCTCTCGCAGCCCGTGCACTTGGGCCAACCCGGTCATACCCGGCTTTACCGAGAGCCGTTGTTGCTGCCAGGCGGAATACTGCTGGGCGCGTTCCGGTCCTTCCGGCCGTGGACCCACCAGGCTCATTTCCCCGCGCAGCACATTCCAAAGTTGGGGCAGTTCGGCAATGCTGAACCGGACCAGCATCCGCTCAAAACCTGAACCATTTCGCGGATTGTGATCCACGTTGAGCCGCAGCATGGAAAACTGCGCGCCTTGCCAGCCGATGCGTCTTTCCCAACGAAAGCCGTGTCCGGCGGTGCAGCGGAGAGCCGCGGCGCAGGCCAGAAGGAAGGGCAGCGTGGCCAGGGCGAGAAACGAACCCAGCGCCAGATCCAGCAGGCGTTTGCCGGGCCCCCCCGAAGCCGGCGGCATCTCTCCGAGTTGGAGTAAAGGCAGGCCGCCGAGGTCCAGCAGGCTGGGACGGGATAGATAAAGTTCGTAAGGTTGGGGAACCAGGCTGACGCGGATGGCATGTTGACGGCAGAGCGCGACGAGATTCAGTATTTCGCTCGAAGCCGGAGTATGGGCCATCACCAGTTCGTCCACCTGGTGCCGGCGTAACAGGCCGATGACGTCCGTCGTGGAAACGGTGGCTGGACCGGCAGTCGTGGCTCGATTGGGTGCTGTGGCTGGAACATCCGCTCCCGGACACAAGAAGCCAATCACCCGGCACAAGAGTTCAGGATGATGGGTGAATTTCACCGCCAGTTCGGTGGCCAAACGGTCAGAACCCAGGATAACAACGCGGTGGACCTGTCCAGTCCGGTAGCGCTGCAATACCCGGCGCAGGGCGAACCCGCGAATGCCGAGGAAGCCAATCAGCAGAAACAGGGAAAAGACACTCAGGGTCAGCTTTCCCACGTACCTCTCCGAGACATTCCCGACCGCGAGCAGAAGCACCATCAGCACGCCGACCGCCAGCAGAAGATGCGAGACCAGAGCGGGCAACCGCCAGCCGCTGCGGAACCCATCCAGATGCAGGTTTTCCGAGAGCAGCACCCAGACGAAGACCGTGCAGCCGACATAAACCACAAAATTGGACGGCCCCAGCGGAAGGTGGCTGCAGTGCCGTCCGGAGCACAAGGCTTGCTCGGCGGCCAGCGCCACTGGAATCCAGGCCAGATCTGCGGCCAGGATCCGGTTACGAAGTTGCTGTGATTTCATTCTTTGCTCGGTTCTCTGTTCCGTTCTTTTTTTCTAAATTTCCCGGATGGTTCCTTCTTTATTGCGCGGCTAACCTTGGAAGGCAACTGGGCGCGTGTCCGGAAACGGGCTGGGCTAGAGCGATGGTGGCGCGGGAGTGGTCCATCGCTTGAATCTCGTGCCGCAGCACGCGAAATACGGAGTGGGCGATCGAAAGATGAAGATCTTCGATGATCTGCATGTTGTCGGAGGGAACCACCACACAGAGATCGCAAAGCGACTTCATTTGTCCTCCCTGGAAGCCCGTCATGCCGGCGGTAACCGCCCCGGCCTGGCGGGCAAAACTCAGAGCGGCGAGTATGTTGGGGGAGTTGCCGCTGGCGCTGATGGCGAAGGCGACGTCGCCGGCTGCGAGCAGATTTTCGAGTTGTTCGACGAAGATGCGATCATAGCGGGTATCGTTCGCCCAAGCCGTGATCAAAGCCACATTGTCGGTAAGAGCGACCGCGCGCAGCCGCTTGCCGGCGGCCGGCGCGGTGCCCTTGCCAAGGTCGCAGGTCATGTGCGAGGCCAGAGACGCGCTGCCTCCATTGCCAAAAAAAAAGATGGTCCGGCCGCTGTGATAGACCTGAAGGAACATTCCGACGAGCCGGTCGATGGCCGGCAGCGGAAGAAGATGGATAGTGGCGGATAACTCTTCAAGATAGGAGGAAACGTCGAATGTGTTGGTCATGAGTTTCTCGTTTTTTCTCCCGGTTGAGCCGGATACGGTTGTGCCAGTTTCAGCGATGGAGAATTGCAACCAGAACTAATTCGTCGCACTGAGCAGAACCCCGGCGGCCCGCATTTCATCGGCCGGGTCTGACAGGCTCGCAGGGATGCCGCCGGAGCTTTCCACCCACTCCAGAAAATCGCCGAGAATGTCATCCATGCCGCGTTGGGGTTTCCAGCCCAGACGCTTCAATTTGTCGATACTCGAAACGCTGTGGCGGTTGTCGCCGCGGCGGTATTGGGATGAGATATCGATCCCCGCGAGGCTTGGAATCAGGCCAAGCACGCGGTGGGCATATTCGAGAATTGTGGTGGCGCACCCGCCGCCGACGTTGAACGCCTGGCCATTCGCCTCTTCTTTCTCGAGCACCAGCATGTTGGCCTCGACCACATCGTCCACATGCACGAAGTCGCGGGTCTGCCGTCCATCTTCGTAGAGCATCAGGGGAAGATGCTGCAGGGCGCGAGTGCAGAAGATGCGGCACACTCCGGAGTAGTGGTTGTACAGCGATTGCCTCCGGCCTTGGGTGATGGAGTAGCGCAGCGCCACGGTTGGAATGCCGTGCAACCAGCCCAGTCCCAGAGCGGTTTTCTCTTGCGCCAATTTGGAGACAGCGTACTGGTTATAGGGATTATGCCATCGCTCCTCGAGTGCCAGAGCCTGAACCGGACCTGGGCATAAGGGACACGAAACTTCCCAGTTCCCGCGCTGCAATTGCCCGGGAGAACGCGGCAGCGGCTGAAAGTCGCCGTGATCCAGACAGCGGTACTGGCCTTCGCCATACACCGCCTGCGATGAGGCTACGATGACTTTTTTCACCGGCAAGCGGTGCCCGATGATGAGTTCGAACAAGAGCGCCGTAGACACGGCGTTGACTTGCAGGAAGCGGGAAAAATCGGGCATGTAGTCCTGATAAGCCGCCTGGTGGGAGACGATGTCGACTCCCTGCAGGGCGCCCAGCAGAACACTGCGGTCGGTAACGTCGCCCTCAACAAACTCCGCCCCCGCCGGCAGGTAGTTAGGCCGGCCGTGGGGATGGACCCTGGGCTCGAGACTGTCGAGGATCCGCACCCGGAAACCCTCTCGAATAAAGCGGTCGGCTAAGTGCCCGCCAATGAACCCCGCACCACCGGTTATGAGAACGCGCATGATTTCAAAATGCTCCCTGTTCGATTGCGAATTTACTGGGTGCAATCTATTTGCCGGAACCTGTGAACACCACCCCCAAAGTGCGCCACAGAATCTTGGTGTCCAGCCACAGCGACCAGCGGCGGATATATTCGAGATCGAGGCGCACCCAATCATCCAGATCGTTGATCCGGTTGCGGCCCTGGACCTGCCACAAACCGGTCATTCCAGGTTTTACCGACACCTTCTGCTTTTGATAGGCGGTGAAGTGCTGGTATTCGCTGAGCAGCGGCGGACGGGGGCCTACCAGGCTCATCTCCCCCTTGAGCACGCTGTAAAGTTGCGGCAGTTCGTCCAGGCTGTAGCGCCGCATCCATTTTCCCGCCGCGGTCACCCGCGGGTCGCGGGTCATTTTGAAGACGGGCCCACGCATCTCGTTGGCCGGCTCCAGTTGCCCCTTCAGCTCATCGGCATTGCTGACCATCGACCTGAATTTGTAGCTGAGGAGGGGTCTGCCTCCCTGTCCCACCACGCGCCACCGGTAAAATAAATCTCCCGGCGAACTGGCTTTGATGGCGATCGCCAGAGCCACAAAGAGCGGAGAAAGTAAGATCAGAAGCGAGCCGGCGCAAACCAGATCGATCCCGCGCTTGACTGCGGGACGAAATGCGCTTTTCCAATAAGGGGAAAAAATCACGGTCGAGTCATCGACTGCCTGCGGGACGGTGGACAAGCGCGCTTCTAATCTGCAAAGCATCATGGTAAAGATTTCGTCTTGACAAGAATTTCGTTCGGTTGCACCCGGCGCGAGCCGGCCGTGATTTCTCCCCGCCATCAACCCGCCGCTGCGAAAAAGAGTAACTCCCGGTCAAGGCGGGACAAGACACTCTCTTTTTCCAAAACAGAAAGCGCATATTGCCGGGCATTTCTTCCCAGCTTTTCCCGCAACCCAGAGTCCTCCGCCAGCTGTTCGATCGCCCGGGCAAAGGCTCGAGCGTTCCCCGGCGCGACCACCAGTCCCCTGCCCTCGACCGCCTGGGCAAGCTGAGTGCCCGGCGGGGATGTAGCTACCACCGGCCGTCCGCTGGCCAGCATGCCGGTCAGCTTGGAAGGCATGACCAGGTCGGCGGCATCCGCTTTCTGCGGCAAAAGATGAATATCGGCCAGATTGAGCAAGTCGTTGAGGCGGGCAAAAGGTTGCAACGGAATCCACTGGACATAGGGCAGATGGCTGGTAAGCCTGGCGAGCATCGACTTGCCTGGGCCGTCGCCACAAAAAACGAAGCGCAAATTCGCGCGCCCACCCAACTGGCAAGCCGCTTCCGCCAACACTTCGAGCCCTTGCTTGCGGGCCATGGTTCCGGCGTACAAGGCAACTGTATCGTTTGGGGAAATATCCAGTTCCGTACGGAACCTGCTCGGCTTCTCCAGGGGGAAAATCGCGTCCGTATCCACCCAGTTCGGGAAAAAAAGACAAGCGGAGGGCGCAACCCCTTTTTGTACCAGCTTAGCCAGCATCTTCTCGGAGATCGTCGAAACCCGATCGAAACTAGACATGGATTTTTTTTCCGCCCACCCGAGCGCACGCCTCAGGCTCCTCGACTTCAGAAGACCCAGCTCGAAACCCGCGTCCACTTCGAAATCCAGAACGTGCAGCCATCTCTTGGCCCCGCAAAGCCGGCCGGTGAGCAAGGCCGCCGGCACGCAAAACAGCGTAGGCTCCATAACCAGCACCACCTCGGGCTGCCAGCGGATCTGCCGCAACATTACGGGAAAACTCGCCAGGGCAAAGCTGACCAGGTGCAATATGCGCTTCGCGGCTGAGGGCTGCCGAGGAACCCACAGCGGGCAGCGGAGCACGGTCAGGCGTCCGGTCGTGGTTTCGCACGTCGAATCCGGCAGATCGGCCAGCTGGCCGCTGGCTTCGGAGGAACGGCGCAAGCCGCTTCGCGAATCTGTGGCTACGAGTTCCCGGAAGGCTTTTCGCGGCTGGCTGTGCCGAACGGAATCCTCGCGAGAGTATCGCCACGGGGAAAACCCTGGCGCCACCCTCCACTCCGGGTTGAAGGGAGGAGCGGTGACAACCCGCACCTCGTGGCCTTGGGCGGCCAGCCAGTCCGCCATCTCGCCGGTGGTCTTGCCGCAACCCACGAGTTCCGGCGCAAAATTAAGGCCGTGAATCAGTATGCGCATAGGGTCCACTCACCCCCCTGGCGGCCGGACAGATTTCTCCACCAGGGGGAAGAAACTAGTCAGCGGCCATTTCGGAAGCGGCTTGCCGGACCACCCGCGAAGCGATCCAGGGATAGGTGATGGCCAGGCCCTGCTCCAGACGGATGGACGGCTCCCAGCCGAGGACCTGGCGCAGCCGCGTGTTCTCGCTGTTGCGGCCGCGCACCCCCTGCGGGCCGTCTAAGTTATGACGCTTCTTGATTTGTTTGCCGGCAACGCCCGCGACCAGATCCACCAGCCGGTTGATCGTGACCAGTTCCTCCGTCCCCAAGTTGAGCGCATCGTGGTATTCGGAGGCCATGATCCGGATCAGCCCTTCCACACAGTCGTTCACATACATAAACGAGCGCGTCTGCTCGCCGTCTCCCCAAACCTCAATCTCAGATCCGTTTTCCGCCAGCGCGACTTTGCGGCTGAGGGCTGCGGGGGCTTTTTCTTTTCCCCCTTCATACGTACCGAGCGGGCCGTAAACATTGTGGAAACGCACGATGCGGGTTTCCAAGCCGTAGTCCCGGTAGTAGTAGTGGCAGAGCTGTTCGGCAAAGAGTTTTTCCCAGCCGTAACCCGGCTCCGGGTCTGCGGGATAGGCATCTTCCTCCGCCAGCGGCTTGACCTCCGCCTCCTTCTGTTTGGCCTGGTTGTAGACGCAGGCGGAGGATGAGAAAAGAAGGCGCTGCACCGCGTTTTGCCGGGCGGCTTCGAGCATGTGGGCGTTGATAAGAATATTGTTGTGGCTGATATCGGCATGGAAAGCGGTGATATAACCGATACCGCCCATATCGGCGGCGAGGTTATAAACTTCCTCGACCGCCCCGCGCGTGGCCAGCAGGCAGTTCTCGAATTTTCGCAGATCGAGAATTTCGAACTGATCGGCCGGACTCGATTCATAGTCCGGATACTTGATGTCAGCCCCCCGCACCCAGTGCCGGTCCGCCTTCAGCCGCTTCACCAGATGATGTCCGATGAAACCTCCGGCCCCCGTTACCAATATCCGCTTCGGTTGCTTCATATCCTATCGCTCTCCAGTTTGTGGTCTGAAACGGGTGCCAAAGCCAATGCAGTGGACTCTGCCACGCTCCCCGTCAGACGATCATCGGCGGCGATCACCCCGCTGCGCCGCTTCGAAAGATATCCGTAACGCAGCAGCAGGGGCGCGCCCGCCAGAGATACAACCTTCTTCATGACCGGGCCGAGTTCAGGCGGGCGTTCGCGCAGCGGGATTTCTCCGCACTGAAATTTGTCGGGATTGCTTCCCACGAGATGCTGCGGCTGAATATTCGCCGACCCGTCGCGCAGGAAGGGGCAGGAGACCGGGAATCCGCGAATGTCGGAAGCCAGCTGCTCGAGCATGGGCTTGGGATGGGCGACAAAATCCTCGTATCGCACTCGCGAGAATCCTGCAGCGCGGTTCTGCAGCAGCTCGGCCCCCACATTCGCCCGGCACCAGTGCTGGATGCAGAACCGGGGCGACATTACGGGAGTGTAGGCTTTTGGGCGCTGCCCACTGCTCACCACGCCCCGCAGGTCACGAATCATGTGGATCAGGTGCACCCGGATCCCCGGAGCCCGGGCCAGCACAGCGGCAAACAACGAACTCTTGGACGAGTCCACAATCACCGCGGCCCCCGTCTGCGCAGCCACCGCATGGTAGAACTCGCTGGCGGCGGATAGGAAGCGGCGCAAGTCGGGGTGCGCTTCCGGCCGCCACCACAAGATGCGATGGAGGTAGCGGGCGCGAATCAGCCGGTCAGCCAGGATCCGCGCCTCCGGATCAAGCGCTAACTTGCCCCACAGGGAACATTCCGACATGTGGGCGCCACAGCCGCAAGGGACGGTCAGCGCGCTCGAATGCCTGAGCCCCAAGAAACACCAGCCGGCTTCGCCCACCGACACGAAGTTGGGTATTTCTCCCAACAACCGTGCCAGCAGAGTAGTGCCACTGCGGCCACATCCCGCGATGTATACGATTCTTACCAGGAGTCAACCTGAGGCCTGCGAAACCCGCTTCGCCATGCCACGGGTCGCAGGCTCAGCCGCGAACCGCTGGATCTCCGCCCCTCGTCGCCACCACGGCCAGGCAGTCTCCCCGGCCCCACCGGTTTCCGAGGGCGAGCGCGGGAAACAGCAGAGCCCGGCACAGCCCTACCAGAGCGAACATCAATAGCGGATTCCGCAGCTGCCGGGTGGGCTTCCCCTCCTCGGCAAACAGCCGCGCCACAAGGGAATGAGCGACCCAGAGCGCGGGAGTCATCTGCCGGGTTTCCCGCAACGTGAATCCGCATTCCTCCAGCAGGCTTCGCAGCGTGTTCGCCGAAAAGTGCGAGATGTGGAAGGGTACGTGCCAGTTGATCCAGGAGAGGCCAAAAACCGGCCGCAGCCAGCTCTCACTGTTGGGACAGCTGATCCAGACTTGGCCTTCGGGCTTGAGCAAGCGGCGCACCGACATTAACATTGCCTTCGGGTCCAGCGCGTGTTCAAGGACATTGGACAGCACCACGACATCGAAGGGAGTCACAAGGATAAAATCGTCAAGTGGACCGGTGAAAACCGTGAACCCGGCGGAACGGGCGACCGCCGCTGCGGTTTCGTTCAGTTCTGCGCCTTCCGCCTGAAAACCATTGCGGGCATAATTCTTCAGAGTTCTCCCTTCGTTGCAGCCAATGTCCAACAGACGCCCCTGGCCCTGCCGGGTGTGAAAGGAAATATCTTCGTCGAGCAGAATCCACAGACGATAGAGCGGGGAGCAGAAAAACCACTCCCGCAGGGTGGTGTAGACCGTCCCGCGCTCTCCTCCGAAGTTGTAAAAGCGCTCATACAATTCTTTCAGTTGAGCCGGCGTCGGAACCGGGAAAATCTGCTCCAGGCCGCACTGGCGGCATCTTTGCACTTCGAAACGGCCGGGAATTCCAAAACGCGTGTCAAACAACCGGTTGACCGACGCCTCGGTAACCCCCTGGCAGGTCCTGCAACGGGCCGGAGCAGCCATGGTCCGACGGGCTGGGGATGAAATTTTGCACCCCAGCAAGTCCTCGCTTACATCGACCTCAAATTGGCGCGCAGCCATCGCGGCATCCTCGCCCATAGGCCTGCTCCTCCCAGACTGGTCCTACTAGAAATGAAGCCGCCGGTGGCACCCGAGCAAATTCTGTCGCGAATCGGATCGCCCTAGGCAGAGGGAATCATCCGACTTACGAAGCAACGGGTACTTCGGTGGACAGCCGTCGGGCGCGCAGGATGTCGGAAAAGAAGTAAACGCTACCTAAGACGAAAGCCGGCATCACGATGGACATTTGAAACATGTCCTTGACCAGCGACACCTCAAAAGGATTACGGAAAAAAGAGATGAGCGTCCAGCCGGAGAGCATGGCGTAGACGGTTCGCGGCAGAATGCTTCGCCTCCACGATTTCAGCGATCCCATGCCATAGCCGAACGCGAACAGGAAAAGCATGGTGCCCAGAGCTCCGAAATTAATCATGAAGGAAAAGAAAGAATGCATCCCTCCCACGGGATTTTCCACATGGAAGCCCAGGTCCTCGGGACTCAGAATCATCGAATCCTTCATGGGAAGCAGGATCCGGGGGACGAGGTAGACGTAGTCGGATAGCAGGAAAGCCGGCCAGCGCAGAACTCCGAAAGAATATTCCCGCAGAAAATAAGTCAGAGAGAGCGCGCCGTTGACGGTCTCCCCCAGGCCCTCAAACGCGATCTCCCCCAGGGACTTGGTCACGCTGAGATCCGTCCGGACCGCCCCGACGGCAAGCGCAAAGACCAAAAGCAGCGCCAGAAACGAGCCCATCGTGCGGGCCGACCATCGCCTGAAGTAGACGGAGCAGTAGGTCGCAAACATGAACGCGCTAGAAAGTTCGATGTACCTTGAGCCCATCGAAATGGCCAGGACGGCCTCGACCGCGTAGAGCGCCAAAAAACGGTTAGCGAACACCCCATAGGTCGCGGCCGCCAGGTTCAATTTCTGATGGTGCATCGAGCTGTAAAGCATCCACAGCAAAATCGAGAATACGGTCACCGCGCCGAATTGGCTTCTGCTATACAAGTCCTGGACCCCGCGGATGTTCGTATATCCCTTAAAGAACTCGCTACGTATCCCTATGGCGGCGGGCACAAACATGCCCCCCACCAGCACCAGGTAACCGTTCATCAGCCTGATATTGAGGATACGTTTCCGGCCTGGTCCCGCCGTCCTGGGGCGGCGGCTTTCGCCCCGCTCCGTTCCGAACACAAAGGACAGGTAAGCCAGCAACGAAACCGAAAGATATGCGGCCAGTTTCGCATCCCCGATACCGTCAAAAATCCCGTACCAGACCGACATGGCCGGCATTTCGTCGAAGAACCGCCAAACGCCCAGGGCGACGGGGCATATCCAGTAAAACAGGAATCCAACGGTGAAGGCGAGGACGTGATTGAACTCGATCCCCTGCCGCGACCAGCATTTTCGGACCGTGTACCAGGCGGCCAGCGCGATATTGGCCACGATCAAGAGTGTCAGCAAGAGCCTCATTGGTCACGCGCCGCGACGGGTGCTTGCCGCAGGCCGCAACGCAGCCATCGCTCCGGAACGTCCACTTTCAACCCGCAACCTCCACTTCGGCGGGAGACAGAGATCGCCTTGCGGAGTTCCGAACAATTTCCTCGTAGACGCGGATCATTTGCGCCCCGACGACATTCCAAGGCAGATGCTCGGCCACCCAGGCGCGCCCGTTGCGTCCCATTTGCCGGGCTCGGGGCGGATCGTCGAGCAGTTGGCGCAGCGCCTGCGCGGTCGCACTCACAGCGCAGGGCACCACCAGCCCGGCCTTCGCCCGCGACACTTCCGGCCAGATGTTCACCTGATCGGAAATTACGACGGGCACGCCACTCGCCATGGCCTCGCAGACGACCTGGCCGAAGTTTTCCGTGTAGGAAGGCAGCGCAAAGAGTTCCGCCTGCTGCAATACCGTAAAACGGTCTTCGCCGGAAAGCGGGCCGGTGAGGGTGGTTCTTTCAAGCACTGCGCCCTGCTCCAGCCAGCGCTTCACCTTGCGGACGTAATCTTCATCGCCCGGTCCGGCGAGAACCAAATGCACGTCGTCGTAGTCGCCCGCGATCTGGGCAAAGGCAGGGACCAGAAGGTCGAGCCCCTTCTTGAAGTTGAGCCGCCCGAAACAAACCACCAGGCGGCGTCCCTGCAGCGCCGGAAACCGCTGCCGGAATCTTTGGCCAGCGGCGGAGTCCGGCTCCCGGAACCAGCCGGGGTCAAGACCGATCGGAACCACATACCGCTTGGGTAGAGAACCGTTGCCCCCCGGCGCCGGTTGCAAGCCCGACCAATCCGAAGCCAGACGCATTTCTTCGCTGGTATTGAACATAATCGCCGAAGCCTTGCGGTACTCGCGCTCGGCAAAAAGCTTGGTATAGATCCACTTTCGCGGGCGGTTGCGGCGCCGCAGATAGGGATCGAGCGAGCCGTGCGGAAAGAGGATGTGCGGCACCTGGCGCTTGCGGCACCAATAGGCTGCGGCCACATTGAAAAAACCGTACACCGACCAGATGTGGACGACGTCGAATTGCCCCACCGTCTCGCCGAGGGCCGACCAAAGTTTGGGGGAAAACATGTACTTGTCCGGCCGGGCCAGAGCTGAGAAGTACCGGATCTCAACCCCTTGCTCGATCACCGGACGATCCAGCGGAACTTCCAGGTATTCCCTGCCCGCCACGGCGCTGCCGTAAATGGAAACTCGGTGTCCCTGCCGCACCAGTTCGCGGGAAAGTTCCGGACAGGCGATCGACGGCCCGCCATAACACGGCGCCAGTGTCCCCACCACCTGAAGAATCCGCATTGAACCTGAACTCTGTTCGCTTCCCGCGTACAGGCGCGTCATTACCGTATTCGTTCTGGCCGCCAATTCCGACGGGTACGCTCCGGGCACCGAACGAACAGCCCGCACTAAGCAACGAAGCCGGTTTGCCGGTTGAAATACCCCATGTCTTCCGCAAGATGTTTCACCGGACGAGCCGGATTCCCAGCGTAGAGACAATAGGGCTCGGAATACCACTTGTTTAACAGCGACTTCGCTCCGAGGATGGAGTGGTCAGGCAAGGAACTGCCGCCCAGGATCACGCAATCCGTGCCGATGAAGGTGTAATCCCCGATGGTGATGGGAGCGGAGGACTGGCGGCAGCTTACCAGGTCAATACTATGCGACAGAATCTGGGATCGGGAGCCCGCGAAGGTGCAGAAAGCTCCGATGGTGACGCGGTTCGTGCAGTCGATGAGATGACGGTTGGTGATCGCGGCGTGCTCTCCGACGATGAGGTCAGGCTGTCGGTCCTGCTGGTGTGCATAGTGTTCTTTGCGGCCGGCAGGGAAACCACCTATCCAATTGGCTCTGCCAATCGAAGCACTCTGTTTTAGATGCAACAGCTTCAGACCCCTGCACAATGTCAGTGTTCCAATGCTCGAATAGGCATCCATAATTAGCTGTTCGGGCATCACCCACGCCAAGCCAATGCGACTCGTGGGATGAATCCTATACCCAAAGGCAAACACCAGTAACCGGCGTCGAATCCCCCAAGGCAGGAGGAGTGTGATCAAGTACAACAGTTCTTTCATTCTTGCCTGCCTCATGACAGTTGAGAACGGGAACGGCGCGGAGCGAGGCCCGTTTCGTGATCACCTGCTCACTGCACCCGCCGGTCCGTCATCGGTTTGACTGCAATGGCTTCACCGACATACTGGATCCGTCCGCGCCCTACACTACGGAACGTACGCGAGAAGCTTAACGAAAGGGCTAAGGTATACGTCGCGCTGGAAAGGAGCATTCCGTAAACCGCGCCCCACAGGCCCAAGTAAAGCACTAGCGGAATTCCCACCAGTAGCGTCGCCGCGGCGCTGCTGACGTAAGCCCAAAACAAGAAGGTGGGTTTTTCCGCCGCATTCAACGCGTGACCCATGGTGCTGCCAATCCATAGCAGCAGCGGCGCCAGGGCCAACACGAAGAGATAAGGAGCCAACCCGTCGTACTTCCCCGCGTATAGGATATGCACCGCGGTTTTTCCCGCAATGCGGACGCCGAGCGCGTAGACGCTCGACAATCCTACGGTAATCAAGGTGTATCGTTTCCACAGCGAGAGGAAGGCCCCCATTCTTTTCGCGGCGTAATGCGCCGACAGCGCCGGGACCATCAGGTAAGACAAAGCGATGAAGACCTGCTCCACGGGAGCGACGAGCAGGTACATGGCCCTGAGATCGGCCACTTCTCTTGCGGAAAGAAATTCTCCTACAAGCCAGTAATATCCCTGATGCGTGAACTGGAACACGAACGCGGTTGCGAGAACCCATTTCATGTACTTCCAATGTTCCCTCCTGTATTGCGGTTCCAGCGCGAGGAAGGGTCGTATTGGCCTTCCGAATTGTAGCTTTCGTCCACAGGCTGCCCCGGCTGCGATCCACCCCAGTGCCAGCACAAGAAAAACGGTGAAGTTATCGATCTGGTGCATCTTCCCCAGGAACCAGAGGCCGGCGCAGACCGCGATGAAGAACACCAGAGAACTCTTGGCAGCAAGATCAGGCCGCCGTTGCACATAGAACAGGCGGCGCAGAAGATAACCCGACAAAAGAACGGCCGCAGTGAGTGCGAGACCGAGGAAAGGCCGCAACATCGAATGTGGTACGACCCAAGAGAGCGATAGACAGGCAAGCAGCAGAATTCCGGTTAGCGAAACACCGACAACCGCGTTGCAGCGGACTATCAGCCGTAAGTATTCGGAGAAGAGATGACGGTATCGACCGGAACCGTATACGGTGCAAGGCTCGAGAATTGCGGCGTAGTACAAACCCAAGAGGAATGTAAACACCGAGTAGGAAAGCGCGAACATGCCATATTCTTCTTTGGTCTGGGTGCGGGCCAGTACAATGTTGACCAGGAACCCGCCTCCGACAGCCAAGGCCTGATCGGCCATGCTGTAAGCTACAACCGGCATGTGCCGGGAGATTCCCGGCAACGCCGCAACTGCAGATCGCGGCCAGCGCTTGGCCTGCCGCAGTCCATTTTCGAAGGCAGCCGGCACACGCAATAACTCGTCAGTATTCAATAGAGGGACACACCCCATGAGTTTGCGACCTAAAGCCCTTCATTCCTGTGTCTCCAACTCCAAACTGATTTACTTCCGGGAAGAGCGCCGGAGCGCCGGCGAGAGAACCAGTGGAGCCGTGCCGTCACCGTCGTGAAGACTTCCGCAGCAAAAACTTTTCGGGGATCGGCGGCATCCACGTTCTGCCACGACACCTCCCCATAAACCCAGACCACGGCCATGGCCGTGCCCAAAGCCGCTCCTAAGAAAACGATTAGCAGGCGCGGCGGAAACGACTTTTTGGTGGGCACAACGGCTGCGTCCAGAACCTTCACCGCTGGAATCTCTTTGGCTTCCTGCACCTTGGCCAGTTCGTACTGCTGGGTTAGAAGCTCGTACACGGTCTCCTCGATCTTTGTCTGGCGATACAGGTCAGCGTAGGTCACGCCAAGAATGGGCAGCTTGCGAATCGATGGATAAAGCGCGTCTTCACTCTGGGCGTCAGCGGAGAGGTCGCCGCCCAGTTTGTCCAATTGCTGGCGCAGCTCGTTGACCCGCGCTTGCAGGGAGCGAACCCGCACATTGTTTGCTGTGTACATCTGCTGCAGTCCGCTAAGCTCGGACTCGGCCGCGATGAGATGCCCTTGCAGCGTGGCGGCGGCCTCCACCATCGCTTTACCCTGGGCCGGGATATCGATCGCCGAGTTCTGGCTGGCAAAATCGCTGAATTTCCCAGCCGCTACGTCCAGGTCCGCCTTCACGGCATGCAAACGCCCCTCGAGGAAAATGCGTTCCCGGCGGGCCGACGATGTGCTGACCTCCGCCACCACACGGTCCAGCTCGGTCACATAGGCGCGAGCGATGGCCGAGGCGCGCTGCGGGTCGTGATCGGTGAATCCGATGGTGATGATGCCGCTCTTGCGATCCTCGGAGACCGAAGTATGCTGGGCCAGTCTTTCCCGCGCGTCTTCTATCTTTGAAACCCAATAAACCTGGCGCAGGTTGAATTGCCGGATAAGGCGGTCTTCGACCGTCTGGCTTCCCAGGATGCCCACAAAAAGCGCTCCGCTATTCGATCCGCCCAGCAGATCGCCGGCAATTCCACTGAGAGCGTTCCCGCCGGCACGTCCCGCCATGGCGGCCAACATCCCTGCGCCGGCACCGGACTGCCCCTCGGGCGGCATCAGCCGGGTGACTGATTCGTAGCGGGCGGGAACGAGGAATGCAACCAGCGTGCTGGCCAGCAGAGCGCAGATACTTGCGCGCCAGAGGACCCTCCGATGTTGCCAGAGCAGCTGCAAATGGAAGAGCACCCCCGGTTCCGCATCCGCCGACTCCCACAACATCGGCGCCTCGCGGGAGCCGCTCTCCTGCCCTTCAGCCGGCTTCTCCTGCAGCGGAATTCTGGCCGTGGCGCTCACGGCTGACGTCCTGTTCTCATGCCCGCCGGCATTCTGGGTTGCTGCATTTTCGGATCTGCGGATGAATCGCTAATTCGCGCTCTGGCAGTCACTGGTTTGAGAGCAGCCATTCCTCAGTTCCGCAACTTCCAACCGGGGTAGTAAGTCAGCTGCACTCCAGCCGTTAGATTCGATTGTTTCTGGCCGGAGAGCGCGGGAAAATCCCACTGCTCATATTGCGCCCGCCCCGAAACTGCCATTCGCGGACCGACTCTGTACTCGCCCTCTGCCGAGAAGTCGTTCAGGCGTCCGCCGCCCGCCAGAAACTTGTCCACTTCCTGGTGCCGGTACCCGAGTTGCAAGCTGTTTCGCGCGGTAAACGAGTACTTGATCCAAGCTTGCCCGCCCTGCGCCTGCCGACCGATCCAACTGCCGATCAGATTTCCGTCGTTGGTGTAACCGGAGCGATACCGCCGGTCGAAGTAAATCGTCCCCAGCCGGGGCTCGGCCTTGAATCCCTCCACTCGCAACTCCAGCTTGGGCAATTTGGGCAGTTGCGGAAGGTACAACCCGGGATTCAACATGGGACGGGTCGAACCGATCGGTGAAATCTCATCCCCTACCATCGAATCGGCGTAGAAAGTCAGCCAGCGTCTCAAGCCGGGGAGCCGGTAGGTGAAATCGACGCTCGAAAACCGCTTGCCGGGATTGGTTGCCGTGCTTACATTGTGGCCGTAATAACTTCGGAAAAACTCGTGCCAGGTGAACGGAAGTCCAGGTCCGCCGAAGATCGCCGTCACCCCCATGCCAAACTCCAGGTTCGGAGTGGGCCGGAAGCCGATCTTGTTGCCATGAATGAAGGGCTGCGGACGGAAACCCGGTCCTAGCAGAAAGCTCGGGTCGGTAGTGGGATCAAGTCCGACTGCGGGCGATGGGTTGTACACCCAAAGCTGTCCCGCAAGCTGCCCGATGAAGGAGTCGATCCGGGCTGGTCCTAGAAAATAGGAGAGCAGCGGAAACTCGAATGGAGATACGTTGTCGATCTGCAGCATGGTGATGGGCTCGGCATTGTCACTCATAAGAAGAGGGCCGCTCTCCCCCGGACCGAGCCACAGATTCTGCCTGCCAAACGATACTTTGAGGTCGTGGAAGATAACTCCGATGGAACCCTCGATCAGACGAAACCGGTTGATGGTCGGGGATCCGTCGGGAACGGGGATGGCGAGGTAGTCCGCCTGGGCGGTGGCTTGCAGCACGCTGAGTGGATCGGAAGGCACTGCCGGAGCGTGCTGATACTCACCACGGAGGGAAAACGAAAACACACCGGCCACGGCGCTCGCGCTCAGCCCGGTTACCTGATTGAATCCTTCGCCATAGGGCCGTCCGTAATCGTTGACGATGGTTTGTCCGAAGTGGAATCCGTCCCGCAGCGGCTTGCCCGAAATGCCCACCGAACGCGTGTAAATCGAGTCCAGACGCAGGTCCAGATTGGCGGCCCCGTTCAGGCGGGCGGTCTCGTCTCTGAACTCAATCTGCAAAGCGGCATAGATCTTTTGCGCCTCTCTACCGGGGCCATCGTTCTGATAACCCATGCGATCATCTTTATTCGTATTCGTATTCGTATCCGTATCCGTATCCATCTCTTCATCCATCTCTTCGAGCAGACGCGCGCACTCCATGCGCGTCCAGGGACGAATTCCCAAAAAAGCGGTGGACAGGTAGCCTAAAGCCGCCAAGCGCTCCAGCGACGGATACACCCAGCTGTCGAGTGGGACATACGACGATCCCATATCGTGAGGGTTCCGGAGTTTTTCCTGGTCTGGTTTCGTTTCGAGCAGACCGCCCCAGGCGCCCTCGCTGACCTCGGGATCGCGGCGCCGCAGGTAAATCTGCTGCGCTATGAAATAGCCGAGCGCGCCGCCCACGATGGCGTCCGATGGAAAGTGTTCCTTGCCCGTAACCCGAGCCGCCGTGACCGCGGTCGCGAGTCCATAGGAAATCAGCTTGGTTAGAGGTCCGGAATACTCGTGCGCAACCACACCCGCGATGGCCCAGGAAACCGCGGCGTGCTCGGAGGGAAACGATGAGCCTCCGGAAAAAAAGTGGCCCGCGCCCGTACCTTGGTAAGGGCGTTGCCTCTGGAACATGGATTTGAGCGCGAAGTCCACAGCCGCCGCATTCACCGCAGCCTCGCCGGCCAGGAATCCGGTTTCGGCGGCGTGGTCGTCATGCATGATCTTTCCGAAGACGAACATTCCACCCGCAGCGCCCGCCAGAGAATAGGCGCCCTCATTCGAAAGACGGCGGCTGCGCGCGATCTCGCCCGCAGGAACCTGCCGGGAGAGCCACGCATCGCTTGCCAGAAATACTCCCGCGCCGCCGAGGGCCGGAAGTGCCCACTCTGCATCGCTCGGGCGAAGGTGCAACGGGCTGCTCCAGATCGCCTTCTGGTCATCGGCCAAGCGCTTCAACCAACCAACTCCGCTGGCAGGTGGGTCCGAAGAGCTCGGGTCGAGGACGCGCTCCCCGGGAGCGTTCCACGTGCCCGGGGAAGCTGGCATCGGAAGGAGCGGGGGTTCCCGAGTCTCGGGTCCCGACTGGGCCGCCGAATTATTCGAGAGATTCATCACCAAGAAAATCACGACCCACGCGATACTGGCGATTTGCTGCAAGCGCCACATCTTAAACTGCCGCACCCCCTGATACGGGCTCGGAGGCAAGCCTAGAAACTGCGCGCTGCCTCAACTGCGAGCGCAACGGCCGAGAGGACTTGGGCAGTCTGCGCCGTGTTCTGCCAGGTGCGGCTGACGCTGATTATTTTTTCCGGAACCACCACCATGTCTCCTGGCAGCATGGCGGCGGTTTCGACTCCGCCGCTAAATAACCCCCCCGACCCACCCACAACCGAGCCGTCTGCCCGGATCACGAAAATCCCCTTCTTGTTGGCCGTCTGGGTAGGGCCGCCCGCCTGCCGCAGATACCATCCTGCACTTTTCCCGGGTTTGAAACTAACCCCGGTGGGGTTGTAAACCGCGCCATCCACCAGGACGACGCTGGGCCGCTTGGGAACATAGATCGTGTCGCCCGCCCGCACCTGGATATCGGAGGATGTGTTAGACCAGCGCTGCACATTGCTTGAAATATGCAGAACCAGACGCCCTTCCGGCGGGGTATGCTGCAGCTTGTGCAGCGTCACCTGGAATTGCTGCACCGCGGCTTGTTTGGCCAGAACATCCTGCGCATTCAGCTCCGGGATGCTCTTGATATTGGCCGCCTCATCCTGCACCCGATCGATCAGATCGGAACGATTTTTTAACTCCAGCTCTCTGATTTGCTGGCGTTCAAAAACGGCGGCGTAGGGATACGCGTCACTGCGGAAGCCGCCGGCGCGCTGAATGACGGAACTGAGGCGCTCGCCTTCCTGGATACCGTAGGTGCCGGGGTGGAGAACCTCTCCGGTAACGGCGATGGTCGCGCCCACATCCTTCCAGCCGGAAAGCTGCTGGATGGTGAGGACATCGCCATCGCGCAGGCGCACGTCGGCGTCGGGTTGATCGGCCAGGGCGGCGGCGATGGGGACGCTCACGTGGTCGCTCACCATCCTGCTGCCTTGTTCCAGTTCGTAGCGGGTCAGGTCGGCTGCCTGGGTATAGGCGCCCCGTTTGAAGCCGCCTGCAACCCTTACCAGACCGGCCGCCGTCATCCCCTCGCCCAGAGGATACTTTCCCGGACGAGACACTTCCCCTTCCACGGTGACGGTGGGCGGGTCCAGCTTGTTGAGGTCCCGGTGAACCAAAACCCGGTCTTTGGGCGCAAGAGCAATATTTTCTTTGGCGTCTCCTGCGATCGCCTTCCCCAAATCTACGCTGATCACCTCCAGCTTGCCGTCGCTCGACTTGCGAAAGACCTGGGCGTCCTCGAGCAGAGCATCGGGCGTGGTTCCGCCAGCCAGGTAAACGGCGTCCCGCAGGTGGGCGACGCCATTGGTCAAATGATCTCCCGGATCTCTTACCTCTCCGGTGACGGTAATCACGGGCGGATCTTCGAAGTCGAATCTTCCGAAGACGCGAACCGTGTCAAAAGGTTTCAGCGCCAGGTTTTGATCTTGGCCGGCGAGCGCATCTCCTAAGTTGAAGGCGAGCACTACGGGCGTGTAACCGGGCTGGGATAAACGGATGATCTCGGCGTGATTGGTCGAGGGCTCGGGCAACAGGTCCTTGTAGGACTTGATCAGATCCGTCACTTTCATGCCGTCGCGATAAGCAAACTTGCCGGGGCGGGAGACATGGCCATCGAGGTAAACGGTTTTGTCCGCATAGGGCAGGATCGGAGTGATCTTGATCTTGTCTCCATCCTGCACCGCAAAATCGTCGAGCGCCTGGGCCACGTTTGCGTCGCTGTCGGTCTCCGGAATATCGAGGCGCAGCATGGTCCGGCCCTGGTGGCTTTCCACCCGCTCCACATCCACGTGGCGCAACGTGCCCGAAGGCAAAACCCCGCCCGCCAGCTCCAAAACTTCGGCCAGGCTTTTTTCCCCGCGCAGTTCATAGATGGCGGGGCGGCGTACCATCCCTTCGACTGTTACTTCTCCGCTGAGCGGGGGGACCTCAATCGTGTCGCCGGCCTGCAGTCTTTGCAGGTCCTCCCGAATACCGTGCAGCAGCAGATCGTATTCGTCGACTTCCTGAACCAGCTGCTGCCCTCGATAGTGGCGGAGAATGCGCAACGAACCGCCCGCCGTCGGTCCGCCAGCGGTGTAAAGAGCATTGAGCGGAGTGGAAAGCGAACTCACGTCGTAGGCTCCGGGACGCTCCACGTCGCCGGCAACATAGACGCGGACCGTACGGATGCGGCTAAGAGAAACATCGGCATCAACACCGCGGAACTGGCCGCGGAGGACGGTTTCGACCAGATGCTGGACCTCTCCCAAGCTGCGCCCGGACACCTGCACCCCTCCCACCTCGGGCAAAACCACGCGCCCTTCACGATCAACTACGCGCCGCAGACGCTGCGAGATTCCCCCCGAGAGGCTGATCGTCAGCCCGTCCCCGGGGCCTACCACATAGTCGGGCCCTGCCGGTAAATCCATGGGCAGCTGGTCGAGATTTCCGCTGCCGTTGCGGAAAACATCCGCTCCAAAGCGCTCGAGTCTGGGCGAACGCTTGGCATATTGCGCGTACAAGTCGTACAGGGAGGGAACGTCTGCATAGGGGTTCGGCTGATGACGGAGCATGGGCCGCTGTGGTGTCTTCGGAGATAAAAACGTCCGCGGCGAAGGTGGGCTCTGATTCTCCAGACGAGCCTCTTGCGGCAAGCCGCGCGCTCGGCTTAGGCCTTGAGGCATGCTTCCGCTTGACGGACCCAACTCGCGGGGCAATGTCAAACCCGAAGTGCCGGCGACACTTGCTCCGATCTCGTTTCCTGACGTTGCTGGAATACTGCCGGTCTCGCTGGCGTTCAATAGACTGGGGAGCGCATCGGGCTGCAGGCTCGCCATTTCGCTTTCGTCGCTGGTCTCGCCAAAATAATCCTGAACTGGTTTCATCTGCGTCAAGTCAAGCTGACGGCGGTAGTCGGGGGAAGTCCCCGCCGGCGGAGCCTCGGCTGGCGGGTAGGATGAGTCAGGAAACCGCGGTTGCGCGAAGGGCTGCTGCGAGTTTGGTCGCTGCGGGTACTGCGATGGAGGATAGGACTGCGGCGGCGCTTGCGTAGCCTGCGGGTGCCAGTATAAAGATTGAGCCGCGCCATTCGGCAGATACTGCGTCAGATAGCAATCCAGGTCGCTGTAGTGTCTGAGCCAGTAGACCGATTCCTGCGACTGATCGGGTTGCATGGTCAGCGCCTCGCTGCCGGCCAGCAGGGGCTGCCGGCAGGGCAAGTTCCGCGCCAGCTCTTCCCGCGTGGGCTTGGCCCGGACATAGGATCGATCTTCAATTTCCTGAGTCGCGATAATTCGAATGTTGTCGTCTTCTACAATCAATCGAAACACAGCATCGTCCGTGAGGTCCTTGGGATCGAGGATGCGGCCTTGCTCGAAAGCGCTTCTGACCAGTGCTTTCTTCACTTGCAGCAGCAACCCGGGTTCCTCGCGAAGGATGGAGAGTATCTTGTCCGCGGAAAGCGAGACCAGTTGCTCCGCTTCATGCTCTGCCCGGGAATCGGCTCGATCAATGGCAGTGCTACGGTTATAGACTGAAGGTTCTTGACCCAAGGCCGCTGCGGAATATCCCAGCTCCATGCTAAGCAGAACGATCATCGCCCTATAGATCACCGCCCTGTAGATCCGTGCCTTATAACGGAAGCTGTCACAGAGTCTTCTGGTCATTAAGGCCTTTATCCTTTGAGCCATGTTCTGGAGAGACGAACTCTGGGTGGTCCTTACTAGTTCGCGTGAATCTCAACGAGGGTTGCACGAATCTCAACAAGGCTCGATGTCCGCTTCATCGACCTCGACCGCAACCGAGCGCATGATCAGATTCAGGGAAAGGACGACGCGAAATTTATCTTTTCTCCGCACCAGTACGCCCTGGGTTCCGGCAAGGGGACCGGATCGTACCCGCACCATGCGCCCTGCAATCAAATAGGGATGCGGCTCCGCGCGGACTCCCCGGCATAGACCGTTCATCAGTGAGTCCATCTCGCTCTCAGGCAGCGGCACGGGATGCCCGTTACAGCTCACAAATCGCACTACGCTGGCCAACTGCAGTACCCGCAAACGATCCTTCAGGGCGATTCGGACGAAGACATAGCCGGGAAATAAGGCCAGTTCTAATTCCTTGCGGCGATCCTTCCAGCGCCGGACCGAACGATATAGGGGTAGGAAGCAGGAGATCCGTCGCTCCTCGATCTGCTGAACTACGACCTTTTCATGGCGCGGACAGGTGTACAGAGCGTACCACTGGCTGGGATCCGCTTCCTCTCGATCTACCATATCGGCGACTTCATCGGTAATTGTTGTCTGGGCTTCCATCTCACGGCGCGGCAGATGCAGCTTCGCCCCCTGCCTTACAGGAGCCACTGCTATCTAACTAATTCCTTTTCAATGCTGTACAAAACTAAATTGCAGCATCCCTTTGGTGTCTCAGTTCGGAATCGCTCCCACCAGTGTCGGACGTTCTCGAACCGCGTTCAAAATTCCCGCCTCCGAGCTTTCCAGCGGCTTGGTTCGGATATCCACGATGGCCCAATAAAAGATTCCGCGGTTCTGCTCCGGAGCCAGCGCCAGAATCCTCATCTGGGGATAGCGCCCCAGGAGAAAGCCGCACTGGCCCAGACTCTTCTGGGTCTCGTTCATCGCCAGAATGAGCACATCGGGTTGAACCTGTTCCACCACCTCGGTAAGTTCGCCTTCGTCGACCACCTCGCCCACCAACTCGATGTCGGGCTGGTCGGAAATTGTCGCCATCACGAGTTCCCGCATCAGACGGGGCTGATTTGCGACCAGCACGCGCACTCGCTTCACAAAGCTCTCCCAGATGGACGCCGCGTGCACAGTATCGCTTTGGGCATCGAACTCCACAAGGTTCAAAAAGGATCTACCCCAACGGAATAGATTCGGTACCACGGAAGTACCAGAAGCGGTACCAAGCCAGTACTAGCAGTACTAATGGCCGGCTTCGTTCATGGGAGCGGGAACAGGAATGGCTCCGGACCAGGGAGCAACGTCCTGGTTACTTTCGGCAAATAGTCCGAAGCAGCGGCTGTTGTAGAATTCCAAGTATCTTCTTTTTTATGACCAGCAAAATATGAGCAGCAAAATTCCCATTGGAATTCTGGGCGCTACCGGCGTCGTCGGGCAGAGGTTCATCCAGATGCTGGAGCGCCATCCCTGGTTCGAAGTGGCGTGGCTGGCCGCTTCCGATCGCTCTGAAGGTAAGACTTACTCTGACGCCGCGCGCTGGCGATTGAAAACACCAATTCCCGCGAATGTGGCGGCGATGAAAGTTTCCCCGGCCACACCCGAGGGCGCACCGAAGATTATTTTCGCCGCGCTCGATGCCGCCATCGCTGCCGAGATGGAGCCGCGCTTCGCCGAGGCGGGCTGTGCTGTGGTTTCGAATTCCAGCGCACTGCGCATGCAGTCTGACGTACCTCTCGTCATTCCCGAAGTGAATGCCGGACACATCAAACTGATTGATGGGCAGGCCTGGCGGAAGAAATCCGGCGGGTACGTTGTGACCAATCCTAACTGTTCCGCGATCGGGCTGGTGCTCGCACTGGCGCCGTTGCAGCAACGCTTCGGACTGGAAGCGGTGATGGCCGTAACCATGCAGGCCGTCAGCGGCGCGGGATACCCGGGCGTGGCATCGCTCGACATCCTGGGAAATGTAATTCCCTACATTCGCAACGAAGAAGAAAAAATGGAGGAGGAAACTCTTAAACTCCTCGGGCAAATGAACGGAACAAAAGTGATTCCTGCCGCGTTTGCCATGAGCGCGCAGTGCAACCGCGTCGCAGTGGAGGATGGTCATACGGAATCGATTTCTGTGCGCTTGAAAACCAAAGCCAAACGGGAAGAGATTATTGCCGTATGGAACGACTACCGCAGTGAGCCGCAGGTGCTGAAACTTCCCAGCGCGCCGGAGCGTCCCGTGGTGTATATGGAGGCGGTGGATCGTCCACAGCCGCGTTTCGATGTGGACATGGGTGCGGGCATGACTACGGCCGTCGGACGATTGCGGCCATGCGGCGTCCTGGAGTGGAAGTTCACGGTGCTCTCGCACAACACCATCCGCGGAGCTGCAGGCGCGGCCGTGCTGAATGCCGAACTGCTCAAGGCCAAGGGTTATCTCGCGACTTCATAGCGCGATTTCGTAGCGATTTAATGGCGATTTCATAGAATGAAAGCTGAGCCCTACTGCAGTAATTCCACCGGGAAGTCACGCCGATGATCGTGATGAAATTCGGCGGCACCTCGGTGGAAGATGCCCGGGCCATTGAGCGAGTGGCCGCGATCGTAAAAGACCGCCTGCCCCAGAGGCCGGTAGTTGTGGTCAGCGCCATGGCCAAGGTGACCGACACGCTGCTCACCATGGCTCGCGCGGCGGGAGCCAGCGAACGCAAAACCGCGCTGAAGCTTTGCCGCTCTCTGCAGGAGCGCCACTACAATACCGCCAGCGAACTGCTGGGCACGGCGTTGTTTACAGACTTCCACTCGGAACTGGGAAGTGACTTCGAATCTCTCGATGAATTGCTGCGCGGCATTTCCGCGGTCGGCGAGTTGACCCCGCGAACCACCGATCACGTTGCCGCGTTCGGTGAGATCCTTTCCAGCAAGATTGTGGCGGCGGCATTTTCCGCGCAAGGCCTGAACAGCGAATTTGTCGATGCGCGCGAGGTGCTGGTCACCGACAGCAGTTACATGCAGGCCATCCCGCAGCAGGAAGAAACCAACGAACGGCTGCAAACCAAAGTAAAGCCGCTGCTCGACGCCGGTCAGGTTCCGGTGATGGGTGGATTTGTAGGTGCAAACCGCGGTGGAATTACCACGACAATTGGTCGTGGCGGCTCAGATTTTTCCGCAGCCATCGTGGGCGCTGGCTTGGGCGCAGAGCGGATAGAAATCTGGACCGACGTAGACGGGATTCTGACCACTGATCCCCGCATTTGTCCGGAGGCGCGACGCATAAAAGTGATCAGCTTCGACGAAGCTGCGGAGTTGGCATACTTCGGCGCCAAGGTGCTGCATCCCGCCACAGTGCTGCCGGCGATCCAGAAAAATATTCCCGTCTACGTGCTGAACTCGATGAACCCATCGTGCGAGGGGACGAAGATTACCACTCGCGCCCCGCAGATAAAAAACATCTTCAAAGCCATCGCCGCGAAAAAGCGCATCACCATTGTGGACGTGGCTGCCCCGCGCATGCTGCTGGCCCACGGCTTCCTGCGTGCGATCTTCGAGGCCTTTGACCGGCACAAGGTTGCGGTCGATGTAGTCTCTACGTCGGAGGTGAGCGTTTCGCTGACCGTAGATTCGAATCAGGCAATTCCGGCGCTGGCAGCCGATCTCGCCAAGCTGGCGGATGTGAAGTATGAAGGCCGCAAAGCCATCGTCTGCCTGGTCGGCGAAAGCCTGCGGGATAAGCCAGGTGTCGCCGCGCTTGTCTTCGGCGAACTGAAAGACAAGAAAATTCGTATGATCTCGCAAGGCGCATCCGAAATTAATCTGACCTTCGTGATCGAAGAAGACGAAGTCCCCGAGGTCATCAAGCGCCTGCATACAACATTTTTTCAGGATTTGGATCCGCAAGTGTTCGCCTAGGCTTGCCTATGCGCCTCTTCATGTGCCTTCGTGCCCTTTGTGGTTGATGATTTTAGGACACTACCAGCGGTTACAATGTTGGACGCGATGAACATCCTATTATTAGGCCGTGGAAAGACAGGATCGCTGGTGGCGGAAGCCGCCCGCCAGCGCGGCCACCACGTCCATACCGCCGGATCCACAGAAAACGAAAAGGGCGCTGCCCTCACCGCGGAAAAGCTTCGCGAGGTTGATGTAGTTATCGATTTCACCACGCCCCACTGCGTCGTCAACCATATCGAAACCTGCACCAAAGCCGGCAAGAATATGGTCGTCGGCACCACCGGATGGTACAGAGAAATAGATCGCATCAAGCGTTTGGTTGAAACCCACGGCACCGGCCTGGTGTACGCCGCAAACTTTTCGGTCGGCGTAAATCTGTTTCTCGACGTCGCGCGATCCGCCGCCGCAGCCTTGCATCACGGCTACTCCGGACAAATCTTCGAGCGCCACCACGCTACAAAACAAGATGCACCCTCCGGCACGGCCATCGCCCTCCAGCGCGTGATCCACCAAGCCAGCGGCAATCAAGACGAAATCGAAATCACTTCCTTTCGCGAAGGCGAAGTCGTAGGCATGCACGAAGTCGTCCTAGAATCCGCCGCCGACCGGATTTATCTCTGTCACGACGCCAAGTCACGCCAGGGCTTCGCCGACGGCGCACTCCGCGCCGCCGAATGGCTCGCCGGCAAGAAGGGATTCTACAATTTCAAGGATGTGTGGCGGGAGCTTTAGACGCTGGCAGCCGTTCCCACGCAGGCCCATTCGCGCTATCTTATTACCATGCAACTCCGTGGCTGTGGTACCGCGCTGGTCACTCCGTTTCATCAGGATGGCTCGATTGATGATGCTGCCCTGCGCAATCTGGTGGCGTGGCAGGTGGAGTCCGGCGTAGATTTTCTGGTTCCCTGCGGAACCACGGGCGAGACGCCGACTCTCATGCACGATGAATGGCTGCACGTGATCGACACGACTATCGAGGTCGTGGCGGGGCGCGTACCCATCTTGGCGGGCGCGACATCGAACTCCACTCACGATGCCGTGGAAAAAGCCAAAGAAGTTGCCGAGCGGCCTGGGGTCGATGCCATTCTCACCGCTTCTCCTTACTACAACAAGCCCACGCAGGAGGGCCAGTATCGGCATTTCAAGGCGATTGCGGAGGCGGTAGGCGACAAGCCCATCATTCTCTACAATGTGCCCGGACGTACCGGAGCGAACCTCGAACCCGCAACGCTATCTCGGCTGGCAGAGATTCCGAATATCGTCGGCGTCAAGGAAGCCAGCGGCAACATGACGCAGATCGCTGAAGCTAT
>PKVZ01000061.1:0-49903 GCA_003131635.1 Acidobacteriaceae bacterium | reverse complement strand
TACCGTCTGCCGCTGTTGCCCATGCGCCGCGATACGCGATCGAAGCTGCAAAGGGTTGTGATGGAAGTTGGGCTGATCGCGAAGCCGGCAGCGCCGGGGCCGGAGGCGACTGAATTTTATATCTATGAAAACTGGGTGGCGGGACCGCACAAAATCGTGCTGCATCGCGGATCATGCAGCCAATGCAACCAGGGCAAAGGCCGTCCCGCGGGGCACGATGCCAACCACGCGCGCTGGCACGGACCGTACTCCACGCTGGTCCTGGGTCGTGAGGCGGCTCATGGCATGACTGGCGTGCTCATTCGCAGCGAATGCAAGTGCGTGTGAATGCAGAATGCAGAAGTCAGAATGTAAAGTAGGAATCCGGAGCTTTAAGGTTTTACTTCTGCCTTCTGACTTCTTACTTCTGCATTTCCTTTATACTTTCCCCGCATGCAATCCCTGAAACTTTCTATCGAACGCCTGGCCGCGTTGGGCGAGGTCGAGCATAATCCTGAAGCGCGCCCGGCATTTTTCGAATTCCGGGACGCACTCACGCAGGGCAAGATCCGCGCCGCCGAGAAGATCGACCGGCGCTGGGTGGTCAACACCTGGGTGAAACACGGCATCCTGCTGGGCTTCCGGCTCGGCGAACTGGCAGAGACGGGCGCGGGCACGTTGACATTTGTCGATAAGGACACCTTCCCCGCCCGGCAATTTTCTGTTGCAGATCGCGTGCGCATCGTGCCCGGAGGCTCTTCGGTGCGCCTGGGAGCATATGTGGCGCCATCTGTAATCTGCATGCCGCCGATGTTCATCAACGTGGGCGCTTACGTAGACGAAGGCACTATGGTCGATTCTCACGCGCTGGTTGGATCGTGCGCGCAGATCGGCAAGCGCGTGCATATCAGCGCTGCCGCGCAGGTCGGCGGAGTGCTCGAACCGGTGAATGCCGCGCCCGTCATTATTGAAGACGACGTTCTGATCGGCGGCAACTGCGGAATTTATGAAGGTACGCTGGTGCGAACCCGAGCGGTGCTGGGCGCGGGCACAATTTTAACCCGATCCACGCCACTCTACGACTTGGTGCGCGGAGAGATTTATCGCGCAACATCGGAAGGGCCGCTCGAAGTCCCGGAATGCGCGGTCGTGGTCCCGGGGTCGCGCGCGGTCAAGAAGGGTGCAGCGGCAGAGTCGGGAATCTCTTTATACACACCGGTGATTGTGAAGTACCGCGACGAGAAGACAGACAAAGGAATTGAACTGGAAGACTGGCTGCGCTGATTCGGAATAGAAAAACCCGCCGCGCATCTATGCGACTGTGACCGTCAGCTTCCGCGTGCCATCCCGCCCAACTTGAATGTGCGCAAGCCTTGGAATGACAAAATCAGCTTCTGCCAGTGAGGTCGCGGGATAAGTGCTGGTCAGTCCGATCACTTTCATTCCCCCCGCATGCGCCGAGCGAATTCCCGCAGGCGCATCTTCAATCACCAGACACTCTGCCGGGTTCACTCCCAACAGGTCGGCACCCTTCAGATATGGCTCTGGGTGCGGCTTACCGTTGACAACGTCGTCAGCGGCGACCAAGATCTTCGGCCGCGGTATGCCCGCGCGTTGTAATCGTGCGCTGGCCAGTTGCCGAGTTCCAGATGTAACCACGCACCACTGATCTTCCGGAATCGTGCGGACAAGGTCGATTGCGCCGGGCATCACCGCAATGCCCGGATCCGCAGCCTCGCGACTTTCCAGCTTGCGAGCTTCCCTTTCGGCGTCAAGAAGAGGAGCAACAGCACGAATCACTTCGATGGATCGAACGCCATGAGCAATGGCGATCACCGTCTCTTCATCGATTCCCTGCTCTCGAGCCCAGGCTCGCCATTGCCGATCCACCGAACCTGTGGAGTCGACGAGAACCCCGTCAAGGTCAAACAGAAGGGCAGCGCAGGAGAATTTATTCATTCCTATTTTTGTACCACAGCGGCGGGATCACCCAATCACCAGCAGGACATGTCATCGACCGAAAGTAACAGGCAAGCGCGAGACACGTGCGAGAAAAAGGCCCCGAGCAAATCTCCGCTGTCGGCTAAACGGTGTGCGCGGGCAGAATCCGCGGCTCAAGCGCATCCAAAACTTGCTCTCGACATTGCTGCCGCACCTGTAAATATCTCTGCCGAAAGTGAGCCTTGGCACGCTCGCCCCATGCGCGCACAAACCAGTAGTTCAAACCAGCGCCCAATGCTGAGCTAACGAGAGGAATCATTCGTCCCGCCCACTTCTCCACCACCTCAGCGCTGGCGCGGGCGGCAATCCGCTGGATGACGCGCGGGACAAATTTGTTGACCACTTCCTTCTCCAGCAACTCGCGGCTGATGTCGACTCCGGCCGCGCTGGCAGCGGCGATCCACAACTCGGCAATCTCATTATCCGTATTGAACTGGAAGCCATAAACCAGGCTGAGCTTCTGAATCGTGCGCATCGTGATGGCGGAAAGGATTCCAAGATCAGGAATAATCGTGATCAATCCGCCCAAGCCGAATCCCGCGCCCTCCGCGGCGGCCAGCTTCATCCCACCCCGAATCAGGTCATCCGCAACCTGATCGACCTCTCCGACTTCCAGCGAATACACTCCGTGATATCCGCTGACCGGCAGTCGATACGCCGTACGCAACTGCAGCAGAAATTTTTGCGGATTTACCTGTACTGTGGAATAGGCCCGCGTCAGTCCCTTCGCAACAGCCTTTTCCACGCGAAGCCGCAGCCACGACTTGGATTCCCCATCTGCCATTCGTCTAACCTTAGCCCAGAAACGGAGAGAACGCCATCCGCATTCACGTAGAAATGGCAGAATCGCTCTGTACGGTTTGTGACACAGTCTGCTAGCATCAACGGTACCCCATGACAACTGGAAAACTGCAGATCATCCCACTAGGGGGCCTCGGCGAGTTCGGTATGAACTGCATGGCGGTCCGCTGGGGCGACGACATTATCGTGATCGATGCGGGCTTGATGTTCCCCGAAGCTGAATTGCTCGGCGTGGACATTGTGGTCCCCGACATTTCATACCTCATCGAGAACCGCCAGCGAGTGCGCGGAATCATTCTTACCCACGGCCATGAAGACCATATTGGCGCTCTGCCCTGGATTCTTTCCGAACTCAACGTGCCGGTGTGGGGCACCGAGTTCACGCTGGCTTATGTCGAAGACAAACTTGATGAGCACGGGCTTCTGGAAGATGCGGACCTGCGTGAAATCCGTGCCGGTGAGCGCTTCAAAGCGGGCGTCTTCACCGTTCATCCCATCCGCGTGACGCACAGTCTGGTGGATTGTGTGGCGCTCGCGATTCATACTCCCCTCGGTGTCATCATCCACACTGGCGACTTCAAGGTCGATCCCACCCCCACGGATAATCATCTCTTCGATCTGCATTCCTTTGCGGAATACGGCAAGCAGGGCGTGCTGGCGCTGTTTCAGGACTCGACCAACGTTGAGCGCAAGGGATACACGCCCAGCGAGCGCGCGGTGCGGCGCAAATTTGACGAAGTTTTCGCGCACACCCAACGCCGCCTGTTCATTTCATGTTTTTCTTCTTCCATTCACCGCATCCGGCTGGCGGTGGAACTGGCCCATCAGCATGGACGCAAGGTTGCATTCGTCGGCCGCTCCATGAATAATTCCGCCGAAATCGCGGAAGATCTCGGCTATCTGGAAATTCCCGACGGGCTCCTAATCAATCCCGGCGAGATGAAGAATTTCGCGCCGGAAAAAATTTGCGTGATGATCAGCGGCACTCAGGGCGAGCCCATGTCCGCCCTCTCGCGTGCAGCCGTCGATAACCACAAGCACGCCAAGATCGAGAAGGGCGATACGGTGGTGCTCTCCTCTCGCATCATTCCCGGCAACGAGAAGACGATCTATCGCATGATCGATCACCTCTTCCGCCGGGAGGCGTACGTCATTTACGAGGACGGTACTACGCCGCCGATTCATGTCAGCGGGCACGCTAGCCAGGAAGAATTGAAGCTGATTATCAACCTGGTACGGCCGAAGTACTTCATTCCAATCCATGGCGAGTACCGTCAGTTGAAATTGCACGCGGAAATGGCCGGTGCCATGCATAGCTCCGTGGGCAAAGTAATTCTGATCGAAAGCGGCGACATTCTCGAGTTCGACGAACACAACGCCCGCAAAGCCGGAAAAGTCAACGTGGGCCGTGTCTGCATCGATTCCGGATCGCGAACGGACGTGGTTGAAGACTTAATTATTAAAGACCGGCGGCACTTGAGCGAAGACGGCATCGTGCTGCCCATCATCGCCATCAATAAACTGACAGGCCGCGTGGAAACTACGCCGGAGATCGTCACCCGCGGATTTAATCCGGGCGAGGATGGCTTGATGGACGGAGCCCGGCGCATCGTCGAAGACACGCTGGCCCATTCCAGCGAAGAAGAAAAAGCGGATTACGGAGTGATTAAAGAAAAAATCCGCGCCGATTTGAAGCGCTACATTTCGAAGCAGACGCAAAAGCGGCCGCTGATTATGCCGGTGATCTTGGAGATTTAGGTCCGGAGCGATTGTTCTAACCTAGCGGGTTTTTCCACCGCAGTTCCGGAAACCGCGTGAAGTCCCGATCCGCCGTATACAGCACGCCTCCGTATTCAAGCGTCAACGCAGCAATCTCCGCATCGCTCACCAGCGCCCCTGAGGCCTGTCCTTCGATCAACATCCGTCGGAATAACGGCCAATAGTGGTCTCCTGGTATCAGCACTCGTACGTTGGAGCGGGCCAGCCAAAGATCAACAATCTGCGTCGCTTGCACCGAGCCAAAGCGCTCTCCCGGCAAATTTCTGTTCGTCATGACCCGCAAGAAAGCAGAAGCGGCCTGCCATGGAAGTCCCACCACTTCGCTCCCGGAGAAGATTCTTTCCAGCCATGCGCGGGCCTTGGCGTGACGGGCCGAGCCAGTGTTATAGGCATAAATTAGAAGATTCGCATCGCAGACAATCACCGGTGCTCTGGCCCTTCAAGGTATTCGATTAGATCTTCCACTTTATCGAAATCTCGAGGCAGCCCGAGATTGATCGGCGTCACCTTGAATGGTTTTGGCGCGGGTTGCTTCGATGCCATTAATCCCAAGCGCAGGAGGCGGTTCACTATCTGTTTGAAAGGTTCGCCGGATTTGCGGACTTCCTTGTTCAGCAGGGCGGTTACGTCATCATCCAGTGTAAGAGTGGTTCGCACATCATGATGCTACACTACTAGACATCATGATGTCAAGCTTTAATGGCTCGCGGTGTTTGGGTAACCGGGTGATAATGAACACGCATGGTTAGCCTTGACGAAATCCGCGCCGCCCAATCCCGACTCGACGGCATCGCCGTCCGCACGCGCCTGATCGATTTTAATCACGCAGAATCCAACGTTCGCCGCCTGTTCCTCAAACCAGAGAATCAGCAGCCTATTGGCTCATTCAAACTCCGCGGAGCTTACAACAAGATCGCATCCCTGTCGGTGGAAGACCGCGAGCGCGGAGTAATTTCCTACTCCAGCGGCAATCATGCGCAAGGCGTGGCCTACGCGGCGCGTGCGCTTGGCGTGAAAGCCATTATCGTGATGCCGGACAATGCTCCCGCGATCAAACGCGAGGCTACGGCGGCGCTGGGCGCGGACATCGTTATTGTCGGCCCGGGCAGCGCCGAGCGCCAAGTCAAAGCCGAAGAACTAGCCGCACAGCATGGATACGTAATCGTGCCTCCATACAACGACCTGCAGATCATCGCCGGCCAGGGGACGATGGGATTGGAGATTCTCGAAGATCTGCCGGAAGTCGAAACGGTTTTCGCGCCCGTCGGCGGGGGAGGGATAATCAGCGGCGTGGCGGCGGCCATTAAGTTGAGCAAGCATGGAATAAAAGTAATTGGCGTGGAACCAGATCTGGCAGGCGATGCGCAAGCCAGCCTGCGTGCCGGAAAGATCGTTCAGTTCCCTGCCAGCGAGGTGTCGCGCACCATTGCCGACGGACTGCGAACGCAAAGCATCGGGCCGATCAATTTCGAGCACATCCGGCGCTACGTCGACGACATTGTCACCGTGAGCGAAGAAGAAATTCGCCAAGCGGTTCGACTGCTGGCTTCAAATCCAGCCACCGTCGCGGAGCCCAGCGGAGCCGTAGCCGTGGCCGGCTTCCTGTTCCGCGGCGACCAACTTCCGAAGACCAAGCTCAATGTCGCCATAATCAGCGGTGGCAACATCGATCCCAAAATGTTGGAAGAATTTCGGCGAGACCAGCGTAGTTAGCGAGGCGACACGGGATCACTTTGAGCGTGCCGCTAAAGCCCACCGGCGTATCGCCACTCCAGACCAGACCGCCTCGACCAATCCGAACGGCCAGGCTCCTTGTAGAAAGCCGTAGACGGAGCCGAGCACGCAGGCCACGGCAAAGGCAAGAATGAACCATCGGCTCCGCGACTCTAACGCGTAGCAGATGAGCATGGCCGTTACTGCGAACAACCCGAAGATGGTTAAGGGTGTCACTGCCAAGTTCGATGATTTTACTATTGCCCGACTCACCCGTGCCGTTCCATCTTGAAGAACCTAGGGGGCTTGAAACCGCGGGAAAATCGTACAACCCAAGTTGACGTAACGTTATCTAACAAACTTGTGGGGATGTGGCTGCTTGTGGTTCCTCGACTTGCGGCAGTTGAATTCTCTATGGTACAAACAACCAGTTATAACGCTCACGTAAGATGCCACCGTTAAATCATTTCAAAGCTCAGCGCCGCCAAATTTGCAGTCTGGTAGTTGTGCTGGTCGCGGTGGGATCGCTGACGGTGAGCTTGGCGACCCGCTACTCTTCCCCGTGGGATGCATCATCGAATTCAGTAAGAACCATCCCGACACATGTAGCTACGGATGCGAAAAGGCAGCGTCTTGCCAAGACTGGCGCCATTTGGATGCCTCCGGTATTCAGCTTTTCAGCTCTTGAGGTTCCCAATTTTTACCCGAGAATCGCACCGGTTGGGCCTCCGGTACGAAGTCTTGTTTGTGACCAAAACCTCTATAATCGGCCTCCTCCCGCTCTTAAATCTTTTTCATAGTTTTCTGGTTGTCGAACCTACTGGTCGAATCCTACTGAATGTTCGCGGCTTTGGATTTTATCGACAAAGCAGCTCCGGAATAGCGAATTGCGGTTGCTGCATTTGGGGTCCAGACTCTGGAAAAATTTTGTAACCTGGAAAAAGTTTGTAACCACCGACCGGAAGACTGGCATCTTCTTAGCAGTTGTTTTGTAGCCCGCATCAGTCGGGTGTAGGGTTACCGAAACCGGCAGGTTGCGCTGTAGTGGACTTTTCAGTTCCAGTTTCCTGAAAGGAAATGGCATGGCGTTTGCGCCTTTGTTGACGGAGCAGGACCTTGACGCTCTGCGCCACTTCGACACGTGCATGGTCGCAAATGCGATTGAATCGTTCAATGTGAGGCTGCATAACACAGGATTTGCCGATGCGCGAGTTCGATGCATGTTCGAGGACGCGCCTCCAACCGTCGGCTATGCGGCCACAGCGCGCCTGAGCTGCGGGGAACCTCCGATCGGCGGCGGCACGTTTCGCGACCGTGCGGATTTCTGGAACGGCATTCTCGAGATTCCCGCCCCGCGAATCCTGGTATTGCAAGATATGGACAACCCCCCGGGACGAGGAGCTTTTCTGGGAGACATGCATGCTGCGATTTTGAAGGCTCTGGGTTGCGTCGCCTATGTGACCAACGGGGCCGTGCGCGAATTGCCGTCCGTGCGCAAGATGGGCATGCAATTGTTCGCCGGCTGCGTGGCCGTTTCCCACGCTTACGCCCACATCTTCGAGATTGGGAGACCGGTCTACGTGGGCGGTATGGAAGTGCGGCACGGAGATTTATTGCACGGAGACCAGCACGGCATTTTGACCGTTCCTGCCGAGATTGCTCCCCAGGTGCCTGCCGCGGCCGATCGATTGCAAAGGACGGAGCAAAAGATTATCGACTTTTGCCGATCGGGGGATTTTTCGGTTGAAAAGTTGCGAGACGTTGTAAAAACGCTGCCTTAGGGAATCGCATGGGGAGTCTGGCGAAGGGACAACTCGATGAGTGACGGTGGCACCAGCTTCAGTAACAAGTTCAGATCGAGGCGGTTGCTTTTCTTTGTAATCACGGGCCTCCTGATTGCGCTCGGTATCGGCTTAGCTTCGTGCTCCGGTGGTCACAACGAGCGCGTGCAAGCGAGCGGACCGGCGGTGACGGTCGGCGTGACCAAGGTGGTGAAAAAGTCGCTTGGCCGGCAAATCACGTTGTCTTCCGAACTGGTGCCCTTCCAGGAGATCGATGTCTATGCGAAGGAATCCGGATACGTAAAAAAATTGCTGGTTGACTATGGAACCCACGTGAAGACTGACCAGGTAATGGCGATCCTGGAGATTCCAGAGCTGGAGGCGCAGCTGCAGGAAGACCAGGCGGAAATCAAGAATGCGGCCAATCAGGTGAACCGCGCCCAACACGAGTTGTCCCGTTATCAGGCGCAGTACAATGCGCTCCACCTTCAATATACGCGCCTGAACGGAGTCTTTCAGAGCCAGCCCGGAATCGTCGCGCAACAGGAAGTGGACGATGCTCAGGGGAAGGATCTGGCGGCATCCTCGCAGGTGGATGCCGGGCAAGCCGCTCTGGAGGCTGCCCAGAGCCAGATGGCCGTGGCCAAGGCGAAGCTGTCTCACGACCAGAGTCTATTCGATTATTCGAAGATCACGGCGCCGTTTCCTGGAGTGGTAACTGAGCGTTATGCGAATCTCGGCACGCTGGTGCAGGCGGGAACCGGTTCGAGTACTCAGGCGATGCCCATTGTCCGCTTGTCGCAAGACGATCTTTTCCGGCTCGTGATTCCGGTTCCAGAATCTTACGTTCGATATATCCATATTGGGGATCACGTAGACGTCCGTGTTCCCTCCCTGAACCGAACTTTTCCCGGCAAAGTAGCGCGGTTCTCCGTGGACGTGCGCGAAGACACTCGCACCATGCACACCGAAGTGGACGTTTCCAATCCGCAACGAATTTTGCTGCCGGGTCTTTATGCGGACGCGGAGTTGAATCTGGAAGAAGAACACGATGTTCTGACTATACCCATCCAGGCCCTGAACCATGAAGGCGAGAAGACCACAGTTCTTTTGGTCGACGGGAATGGCGTGCTGCAGGACCGGGCGGTGCAAGTGGGACTGGAGACCGCGAGCGATGTCGAAATTGCTTCGGGATTAAGTCCAGGCGAACTGGTCGTGGTAAGCGATCGCAGCGGTTTGAAGGCCGGAGAAAAAGTTCACCCCCAGGAAGTACCCATGATGCAGTACCACGAGGAGAGCACACAGTAGACATTGGAGCCAGCCCACTCTGATTAGGGCCGCAGGTGTAACCGGACAAACTTTATGCCAGGGTTTTCGATTCGCAATCCTTACTTTATCGTCGTAATCTGCCTGACCCTTCTGGTCATCGGCGTGACCAGTCTGGCGCGGATGCCCGTCGATTTATTCCCCCCGATCAATCTGCCTGAAGTCGTAGTAGCCACGTTCTACACCGGCATGCCGCCGGAGGATATTGAAACCGACATCACCGATCCTCTGGAACGGTTCTTTACGCTTGCATCCGGCGTGGACCACATGGAATCGCGGTCCATGTTGGGCGTCAGCATCATCCGAGTCTACTTCCAGCCGGGAACAAGTGCTGACGCTGACGTAAGCCAGCTGTCCAACTTGGCGCTCGCCGACCTGAAGCGTTTGCCACCCGGAACTCTGCCTCCCGTGGTTCTCAAGTTCGATGCTTCCAGCCTTCCCGTGGCGCTGGTTACCGTCAAAGGCGAGGGACTCAACGAAACTCAGCTCCACGATTACGCTCAGTTTCAGATTCGCAATCAGATCGCAGTCGTGCCCGGCGCCGAAATTCCTGGCGTGTTCGGCGGAATCTACCGCCAAATCATGGTCTACGTCGATCCCTACAAATTACAGTCCCGTCAATTGAGTGTGATGGACGTGGTAAGCGCGGTCAACGATGCAAACCTGATTCTGCCTGCCGGCGACGTGAAGATGGGTCCCTACGATTACTTCGTTTACTCCAACAGCCTGGTTGACAACATGAAGCAGTTGGGGGAGCTCCCTCTCAAAGTGAAAGGGAACTCCTGGGTAACGGTGAACGATGTAGGCAAAGCGGAGGATGCTCACCAGATCCAATACAACATCGTCAGAGTGGATGGCCAAAGATCCGCTTACATTCCCATCATGAAGCAGGGCGGCGATACCAACACCATCGCCGTGGTGGATGGTGTCCGCCAGCTAATCAAGCACCTCTACGACATCCCCGCCCAGATGAAGACCAGCATAGTCTTTGACCAGTCGGTGTACGTCAAGGAGGCAATCGACACCGTACTGCACGAGGGTTTTCTGGGACTGATCCTCACCAGCATAATGATCCTTGTGTTTCTGGGAAGCTTCCGCGCCACCACAGCAGTGCTGCTCTCTATTCCTTTGTCCGCGCTGGCCGCGTTTGTGGTGCTGGCCATGATGGGCGGGACGATCAACACGATGATTCTGGGCGGAATGGCGCTGGCTTTCTCGCGCGTGATCGACAATTCAGTCATTTCTCTTGAGAACATCTACCGCCATCTGGAGATGGGAGCTGCTCCCATGATCGCCGCCGAGGTCGGCGGCGCGGAAGTAAACCTGGCTGTGTTAGCCGCGACCCTGGTGGATGTCGTCGACTTCTTCCCCGTCGTTTTCCTCTATGGCGTTGCCAAGTTTCTCTTCTCTGCGCTAGCGCTGGCATTCTGCTTGTCGCTGCTCGCTTCGTTTGTGGTGGCGATGACGGTGATTCCGTTATTCTGCTCGCGCTTCTTGAAGGCCGTACACCACATCCCGGAGCATCGGAAAGAGGATGCGAAAGAGGATGGGTATGACGTGGAACCGACGGCAGCGGGCAGCCACTCCTGGATGGACCGGTTCAATGCCCGCTTCAACCGGATGTTCAACAAAGCCTTGGATTATTACGAGTACTGGGTAAGGCGTGCGGTGGTGCGTCCCGGGCTTACGGTTGCAGTTTTGGGCGGGGTGTTCCTGGCCAGCTTGGCGATCTATCCACTTCTGGGGCTGGCGTTCTTTCCCAAGACAGATGCCGGGCAGTTCACCATCAACATGAAAGTGCCCACCGGCACCCGCATTGAGATCGCAGACCAATACGTCGCCAAGGTGGAAGACTTGATCCGGCACCAGGTAGAACCCAAAGATTTCAAGCGCATCGTCTCCAACATTGGCGTCGTCCCTGATTTTTCTTCGCTCTACACCACTAACTCCGGCCCTTACACCGCAACCGTCCAGGTGGCTCTGAACGAACCGCACCACCTCAGCAGTTTCGAGTATATGGACCGGGTGCAAAAGGCGATGGCCAGTCAGTTCCCCGACATTCGCACATTCTTTTCCAGCGGTTCGATGGTCGATGCCATTTTGAATTCGGGCGCCCCTGCCCCCATTGACGTGCAGGTCAGCAGCCCTGATCTGGACCAGATCTACGGCATCGCGCAGACCTTGGCCACTCGTTTTCGCGAGCTGCATGGAGTCGGCCAGGTCTTCATTCCGCAGGATATGAATTATCCGGCTCTGCGACTCGACGTGGATCGCGTACACGCGGGCGAGTTAGGGCTGACGCAAAAAGACGTAGTCGATAACGTCATCACCGCGCTCAATTCCAACTACATGATCGCCCCCAATTACTGGGTCGATCGCCGTAGTGGAAACGACTACTACCTTACCGTCCAGTACTTTGAACATGGCGCCGCCGCCATTCACAATATGGCCGACCTGGGACAAATTCCGCTGCGCGATCCAGGGAGCGGAGCGGAACTGAGCTGCGGCCCCGCTGGCCCTCCCCCACCACAGCCCGGGAGCGGCCGCTCTTCGTGGGCATGCGCTGGGCAAAACAGGCCGACTACCGTCCTCAAGAATGTTGTCGACGTGAAGCAGATCCTGACCCCGACGGAAGTTGACCACTATCAGATACAGCGAGCCGTCGATATCTTTGTCACCCCCAACGGGGAAGACCTGGGACGCGTGACCGGTGCCATTCGCGATATTCTCGCGAAGGAGAAGATTCCTTCCAACGTGCGTGTGAATCTGCGGGGGATGGTCCAGGGCATGGAGGCATCATTTAAGAGCTTTGCGTTCGGGTTCCTGATTTCTTTTCTTCTGCTGTTCCTCATCCTGACAGCTCAATTCAAATCTTTCATCGATCCTTTCCTGATCATGCTGGCAATTCCTATGGGGTTCGTCGGGGTGCTGATCATTCTGCCGCTCACCCACAGCACATTGAACGTAATGTCGCTGATGGGAGTATTGATGCTGGTCGGAATCGCCGACTCGAACAGCATCCTGATCGTCGACTTCGCTCACAATCTTGAGCGCCAAGGGTTGGCGCCGGCTGATGCAGTGATCACCGCGTGCCGGGTGCGCCTGCGGCCAATTTTGATGACCTCTCTGGCAACCATAATCGGGATGATTCCGATGGCGCTGAAAATGGGGACTGGCGCGGAACAGTACGCCCCAATGGCCAAGGCCATCATCGGAGGTTTAACCTCTTCGGTGGTATTAACAATCTTCATCGTGCCCGCCGCTTATCTGTTGGTTTATGGCAAACGCGCAGTGAAGAATGCGGCGAACTCGACGCCGGAGACGGCGCAATGAAGCAGAAATACTCCGCTTCCCGGAAGCGCTCAGCGACCCACGCGGCACCTCATGAAGTGAGAGGCCTCCCGATGACGAGGGCCAATATTTTCATACTTTGTACGCTACTGTTGATTGTGTGGGCGGCTCTGCCCCCGTCTGGCTTAGCGCAAACTCCCGACAAATCGGGGTCAGCCGAAAACTTACCTTCCGCCCCGCAGCCGCAATTCACGCAAAATCTGACGCGCATTGTGGTGCCCCCGGAGGTTCAAGTGGCGCTGGGCGCCAGCTTCCCGCGCGGGGCCGGATCTCAGTCGGCTTCCTCCGTTGATCCGCAAGTGTCGGCAGCCGCGCCAGCGCCAAGCGGCGACACGCGATTGCGTTTGACCCGCACCCAGGCAGAGCAGCTGGCCATCAAGAACAATCCCCGCATCAGTGTGGGGCGTCTGCTTGCGCTGGCACAACATCAGATCTATCGCGAGACCAGGGCGGCAGAACTTCCCAATTTTAATGGCGCCATAACGGCGGTCGAGGCCAACGAAGGCAGCCGCATCGGCGCCGGCGCGCTCACAGCATCTCGTCTGCTTGAACATGCGGGCGCTGGCGTCACCCTCAGCCAGCTCATCACCGACTTTGGGCGCACAATGAACCTGGTCTCCTCAGCGAAGCTCCAGGAAAAGGCGCAAAACGCCAATGCGTTGGCCACCACCGAAGATATCGTTCTCGCCACGGACCAGGCTTTTTACAACGCGCTCCAGGCCCAAGCTCTGCTCAAGGTTGCGCAACAAACGGTGACCACTCGAGGGTCGGTAGAGCATCAAATCGACGAACTGACGAAGAACAAGCTGAAATCAAGCCTGGATCTGTCCTTTGCCCAGGTGAATCTTTCGCAAGCCAGGCTGCTGCAACTCGACGCGGAGAACAATGTCAATTCGACGATCGCTGCCCTCACGGCGATCCTTGGCTTCGACAAACAGGTCACCTACGAGTTGACCGAAGAGAACACGCAACTTCCGCCCCCGCCTCCGGATGTCGACGTGCTCATCAATACAGCCATGCAGCAACGTCCCGACCTGCAAGCGCTCACCTATGGTCAACAGGCGGCGGAAAAGTTCCGTCGCGCTCAGCGGGAACAGCTCTTGCCTACCATCAGCGCTCTTGGTATAGCCGGAGTGACTCCGGTCCGTCCCGACTGCTTTGGCGGCTGCTTTTCCAATTACTTCATTTCCAGCTGGTACGGCGCCATCGGCGTTAATATGAACCTTCCGATCTTTAATGGCTTCCTTTTCACGGCGGAAGCTTCGGAAGCCAATTACCGGGCAAAAGCTGCCGCCGAGAACACCCGCGATCTGCGCGACCAGGTGGTGCGCGATGTTCGCACGGCGTGGCTAGCAACGAATACGGCATTTCAGCGCGTCGGCGTGGAAGCGGAGCTTGCCAAGGAAGCCGACTTGGGATTGACTCTCGCCCAGGGCCGTTATCAGCTTGGCTTAGGCTCAATCGTCGAACTCAGTCAGGCACAGTTGCAGCAGACCGATGCCGCCATCGGCTATGTGAACGCTCAGTACCAGTATCGGCTGTCTCTCTCAACCTTGAACTTTGAGATTGGGGTGCAGCCCTAGGCGCCGGTCGGGAACAGGATGGCCGGAGCAAACCAGCTGCCAACCTGCGCACGAAACTGTTAGCTGTATCATTCTCAGGATGCTTCCCTTATGCCTCTATTTCGTCACGGCTGTGATCACTGGATTCAATCTCTACACTCTACTAGCTATGACTGTGTACGGAGTTCCTTTTAATCCATTGGAACTCGTAGCTTTGCTGGGATCGTTGGGCCTTATGATTGCCGCGTTCATCAGCCTTTTTAAGCCTCATGCTGCGGCCAAAGTGGCGTTGGTCGCTTCCCTTCTGATCTGGTCTTTCTATGGTCCCGCAATCGCGAAACTTGTGCGGACCAAAGTCGACAAACACAGTGTTCTCTCTGCCAACCACGGTTTGCACGCGGGCTCGCACTCTCAGAGCAGATGATACTGCCCTACCTAGCCATCGCTCTTCTGACCCTTGCCACCGTCTACTCCGCAATTGTCAGCTTCCGGCAAACAGAAGGCGCCGCGCCAAGTTGGATTTTTCCAACCTCCGCGAGCCGGCCCACGAGAATCATCGTAGGCTCCGTTGGCCTCGCACTGTTGATTGCCGTAGGACTCTGGCTTGGCCTCGGCGCGCGGCATCACGGTCTGCGCTCATCACGGTTTCTACTTCCTGAAGGATATACAGGTTGGATACGAGTCGAGTTCGAGGTCCCGGGTGCTACGCCTTTACCGCTGGAAGGCGGCGAGTACGTTCTTAGGATCCCAGCCGATGGAGTATTACGAACCTCGTCGGCTGAGCGGTACGGGTGGGCGCAGGATCACTACTATTATTATTCTGCGCAGGGTATGCGCTCACTGCAAGATTCCGGGGATGCTCCGTTGATTTGGGGCAAAATCAATGGAGAAGCCTCCGGCGCCTCAGGCAAACGAAAATACGAAGAGTTTTTCGTCGGGACCGCACAGCAGTTCAAGAACCAGACCAGAGAATGAAGAATAACCTTGCGCTCAACGTGGGTGGTCGGCCTGCTCTCAGTTTACGTAACTGCCTTTACTGGATAATTATTAATCGAAGAATATTCCGGTTCTAAAATATTAGCCTTGCGCGCGACAGACTAATTCTTCGCATACACCGGGCCGGCATCATGGCCGGGCGGATCGGAGATTGCACGGGTGTAGGATATCAGCGCCTCAATGTCGGACTTGCTAAGAGTGTTGCCCCATGCCGGCATGAGCGCAGATTTGTTCAGCGCCGGCCCACCGTGGCCGATGATGGCAGTAAGATCAGCGTCGTTCATCTTGTTGAGCGTATCGCCCTCGCTGAACGGATGCGGCTTGATTTCCAGGTTGTCGAAGTTCGACACGCGCTCTACCGTCGACTCGGGATTATGGCAGCGCTCGCAGTACTGATCGTTAAGCTGACGCCCCAAAGTTTGCTGATAACCGAGAGCAATCTCCTCGATTGTCAGCGCGACTTTCTTTCGCGATTTGTCGATGGTAAACGCGGTGAGTTGATAACGGCCCGCTATACCGCCGAGCGTAACGTTGGTCGCGACCTGCCCGCTCGAATCGGTAAGCCCGTACGCCGGATCGAAAGCCACTCCGGCCGCAGCGCTGAATTCGATCATCGCCCCAGGAACAGCGGTTCCTTGCTGATCATTCACTTGTACGACCAGGGGCTGCGGCAGCGCCATACCTGCCTGCGAAGTCTGCTTTCCCCCGCTGGACTCCACGATGGCCGAACCGAATGCCGTCGGCTGGGGCAGTGGCGCGGACGCGGTCTTGCGCGAACACGACGTAGTTAGTGAAGTCGCAAATAATGCAACAATGCTTAGAGATTGACGGATCATTTCTTTGCGACCTCCGATTTGCCTCCGCCCTTCTGCGAGATAAGGAACGCGGTCAAGGCGCGGGCATCCTCGTCGCTCATGGCGCGGTTGGGCTCCCCGGTGCCCGGACGCAGGGCCTGCGGATTCTTCATCCAGGCAAAGATCCACGCAGCAGTCAGGCGCGAACCGACTTGCGTCAAGGTTGGGCCGATGTAGCCTTTGTCGCTCTTGGTGTCCACGATGTGGCAACCCTGGCAGGCATACTTGCCGTAGAAAAGCTGCTTGCCCAACTCAACCTCGCCTTGCGGGTAGCCGCTCAACGGCATGGAATCGCGGTCGACCGATGGACTCTGGTACACGGTCATTATGTAATCGGTTAATTCGTTGGCCTCGCCGTCAGTAAGGTTGAATCTTGGCATGCGGCGAATCAGCGACGGCCGCAGCGTATTCGGGTTCTTCAGGAACCCCACCAGCCACTGGCGTTGCACGGAACTGCCTTCCCAGGTAAGGTCTGGGGCCATGTCGCCGCCGTGTCCGTTGATGCGATGGCAACTGAAGCAGGCCAGGTCGGTCATCAGCTTTCCCGCTTTGCCCGCGGGCTGGTAGTCCGACTCGGGCGTCGCCGCCACCGTCAATGACGGAGGCAACGTGGCGGCTCGGTCGTTGAGCGCCAGCAGCGCAGTGGCGAGCGAATCAATCTGCGCCGGCGTGAAGCTGTACTGCGGCATCTTCAAGGCTTGCCCAAACAAACGCGGCTGCTTGATCTTGGCCGCGATGTAATCCGGAAGCGTGTGCTGCATGCCCGGGAGAAACACCAGCTGAGTGACCGGTTTGTTTCCGATTCGGCTCAGTTCGGGCGCAAAGTTCTCCGGCTTCTTGATGCCGCCGATCTCGTGACAAGAGGCACAGCCGTAGTCAGAGACCAGCCGCTTGCCGCGCGCGATCTGTTCGGGAGTCGCAGCTTCAAGGTGGACATTGGCCAGCAGATCGGAATCGGTCTTGGCCAGCAGAAACCCGGAGAGCGTCGCCACTTGAGCATCGTTGTAACGATAGTGCGGCATTGCGGTTTCTTCGTCGTAATCACGCGGATTCCGCAGCCACGCCTGCAGCCACTCCGGCTTCACTTTGTTCCCGACCCGCGTCAACTCAGGACCTACATCGCCACCAACCACGTTGCCTGCGGCATTTTGCACCGCGTGGCACGAGGCGCAGAACGATTCTCCGTATAAACTGGCGCCGGCTGAGGGATCGGACGATGCCTTTGCCGAAAGCGTAGCCGTGTCTCCCGGCAGCGGAGTGCTGTTGGCAATCAAAAACGCGGACATGTCCCGTGCGTCGTCATCGCTCAGCTTGAAATTCGGCATTGTCGCCGTGCCCGCATAGGCTTGCGGATCTTTCAGCCAGGCGTAGATCCACTCGCGCGTGGTCTTGTCGCCGATGTGCGAGAGCGAAGGCGGATCATCCGTCGCTTTCATTATTTTCCCGTCGGGCAGTTTCACCATATGGCAATGGACGCAGCCGTAACGGGAAAGCAAATGCCGGCCTTGATTCAGTTGAGGCGCCCCCGGAAGCGGCCCACGATGGCACTCGCCGCACGAGGATTCGATGTATTTCGCCGGCAGAATCGGCTGCTCCCACGCCAGCGTGCTGTTGTGCGCTTCGGCGACGGTGGTCGCGGCGCCCTGCCCGCGATGGCAGATCGTGCATCCAAATTGATCGAGCTTATGCGGAATCACAGGATGCGGACGGAACGGCTGCGTGGGAACATCGTTTAGGCTTGCTTCCTTCAAACCCACATGGCAACTCATACAGCGGTCGACCACGCCGAGATCTGGCAGCCAGATTTGCTGAATCCCTCCCTCAAAATGCCGTTGCAGCGTGACGGCATCGCTGCGGTTGCGAATCATCTTCAAATAGCCGTGCTGATAGTGGCGCCACTCGCTGAAGTGGTTTTTCGCCGGGGCGATGGCGAGCGAAAACAGAAACACCAGGCTGACCACACCGAACGCGCGAACGCTATCGCCAAACAATTTCTGCAACAGCGACTTGAGTTTTTCTTTCATGCGAGTATTAAGACCCTTGCCACGGCCAGACCCAGGACCAGCCCGGCCCGCGGAAAAATGTCCCGATGGCGGTCAGCACCACCAGTTCGAATAAGAACCATGTCATCACCCAATAGGAAAGCGGCTTGGCCGCCAGATAGCGGCGGAACGCCGAGGACGATTGCGGAGAACTCTGCGCTGCCAGCAGCATGATGGCGGCCATGATCAAGGTTGGGACAAAGGCCGCATAAACCTTGAAAAATAAAAGGAAAACCGACAGCGCGGCCACGATCAAATAAAAAATACGCAGCCGTCGCGCGCGGTCCTTGAGAAACAGTCCTTCCGCCTCAATGTTGACCTTAAAATATGGAATTACAATCAGCGCCATCACTACCAATCCCGGCACCAGCACACCCGCAACGACGGGCGGAAAGTAGTGCAGCATCTCCTGCAGCCCCAGAAAATACCAGGGAGCCTTTGCGGGGTTCGGAGTGTGCGAAGGATCGGCCAGCCCTTCCAGCGGCGCGTTGAACACCAGTGCGATCCATACGAGCGCAATCGCCAGCACTTGAATCGCGATGGCAGCTCGGAAAAGGACTTCGGGGAAAGTTTGGATCTGGTCTTCGGTTTCAGCTTTTACTTGAGCCGAAGTGCGGCGTGTGATGAAAACAATTCGGCGCGGAGACTTCTTCGCGTTGGACTCGACGCCCGCTGTGAAATCTTTGGAGTCGGCCATGATTATTGCGCCTCCTTCGCGGTGACGGCTGGGGAAGCCTTGGCGCGCACGGTGGCCGGTTCGCTGGCGTGCGAGTAGAGGCCGCCGTCCTTGCGAATGCGCCAGAAGTGGATTGCGACGAAAAACATTGCAGCGAGGGGCAGGATCATGCAGTGCAACACATAGAAGCGCAGCAATGCGTTGGCGTTCACGGCGTTCCCGCCGAGCATAAGGAAGCGAATTTTATTGCCCATAATCGGTACCGCGGAGGCGATATTCGATCCCACCGTAATGGCCCAATAGGCCAACTGATCCCAAGGAAGCAAGTAGCCGGTGTAACTGAGCAACAGCGTCATCAGTAGAAGAATGACGCCGATCACCCAGTTAAACTCGCGGGGATGGCGATAGGCGCCGCGATAAAAAACCTTGAACATATGCGCAAAGACCAGGAAAACCATGCAGTGCGCCGACCAGCGATGCAAATTGCGCAGAAACATTCCGGACGAGACCACGAACTGCAGATCCTTGGTATCGGCGTAAGCTTGCGGCGCGGAGGGATGGTAGTAAAGCATCAGGGGGATTCCGGTCGCGACCAGAATAAAGAACGTCCCGAGCGTCAGCGTGCCCAAATACCACGTCGCACTAAAGCTGAGCATGCGCGAACGTACCTTGGTAGAGAACAGGTGCAGGAACACATTCTGCTGAATCGCCAGCGCGCGCTTCAGTGTGCTCGAACCCGTGCCGCTGCGAAAGACGGAGCGCCACACTCGCGTTGCCCGTAAGTCATCGAAATATTGGTCTACCGTTTTTGCCATTGCTGGTTCTCTCTGAGTCAGACCCTCACGAAGGAATCGCGCTGCAGCGGAGGAACGTCGGTGGAGCGGTCCACCAGCAGATCTCCGTCGTCGTTAAGCCAGATCCGCTTCCAGGGCAGCGGCCTGGGCGCCGGGCCTTCGATTTTTTCTCCGTCTTGCTTGAACTTGCTGCCGTGGCACGGGCACGCAATGATGCCCAGTTCCGGCTTCCATGCAGTCAGGCAGCCGAGATGCGTGCACACCGCACTGAGCGAGAAATAACCTTCCTGCGAGTGAATAATGTAGATGCCCCAGTTCGCATCGAGCGTGACTGAATCGAGCGGATAGCGATCGGGCTTGCCGGCGTTGACCACAGGCGAGGGCTCGTACAGTACATTCGGCTCGAGGAATTGATACGCGAACGCAGCCGTGCCAGCAGCCGCGATGCCGAGCGAGCCCAAGCCAAGTTTCGCAAAGAATTGGCGGCGGTCGACCGTTTCGTTGGCTTTTGCGGTTTTGTTTTCGTCAGGCATATTTTTCGTCTTAATTACTTCGGCAGCCCTGCTCCAATTGCCGCTACCGAGATCAGCCCTGTCGGTTCGGCGGGAATAAGGTTGTACGACTCCATGGTGATGGTGCCTACGGGGCAGCGCATGGCGCAAAGACCGCAGCGGATGCAGCGCGTCTCGTCTTTCAACATGGCAGCCCCAGTCACGATGCCCAGTTCGTCGGCTGCCACTTCGTCGAATTCCACTCCAAAACATTCTTGGTTGTCGCGAATATGCTGCACCGTCTCCGGTTCGAACGCAATGCGATCGAGCGCTACCAACTCCAGACACTTTTCCGGACACACATCGACACAACCGCCGCACAGAATGCACATGCTCCCGTCTTCCGGCGTGCCCTCAAAAATCGTGTTGACCCAGCAGTGCAGGCAGCGTTGCGCTTCGGCAATCGCTTCCGGCGCATCGTAGCCGACTTCCACTTCCGTCACGCCGGTGCGGCGCTCCAGAGGAAGCATCGGCACCGGCTGACGGTTGATGTCCAGATAGTCCAGCGGCATGCTGTGCCGCTTCAATATTTCGACCTCGATGATGGGCTCGGGATGCTTATTCTTGCGAAGGTATTCGTCGATTCCGACCGACGCGCGCTTGCCATCTCCAACGCTGTCGATAATCAGCCGGGGGCCGAAAACACAGTCGCCGCCGGCGAAAATGCCAGCCGCCGAAGTCATCAGCGTTTGTGGATTGACCGCGATCAGACCGCGTGGCGAAAGTTCGACCTTATCTTCGGGTGTGAGAAAGTCGAGGCGCGGAGCCTGTCCGATCGCCATGATGACGGTGTCGCACTCGATCTGGCTTTCGCTGCCTTCGAAGAATGCCGGATTAAAGCGTTTGTTCTGATCGAAGACCCACTTGGTCTTAAGAGTCTCGAGTGCGACGACCTTGCCGTCTTTGCCGAGCATCCGCTTGGGGCCAAGACCTGCGTGTATTGTGATCCCTTCGCCTTCGGCTTCCTCAATTTCTTCGAGCGCGGCCGGCATCTGGTCGCGAGGTTCGAGGCACACCAGATTTACTTCCTGCGCGCCCATGCGCAGAGCGGAGAGAGAAATGTCGACCATTTCTTTGGTGGCGACGGCGGTCACGTTCTCCGCGGAAGGTTCGTTATCCTGGACGCCGCCGGCATGCTGGCGGACTACTTCGCGGGCGGCCGAGCGGGCCACGTCCATGGCGACATTGCCGCCGCCGATCACGATCACCTTCTTGCCGATGGTGAATTTGTAGCCGAGGTTGACATTGAGCAGAAACTCGATGCCTTTGTATACGCCATCGAGTTCAACGCCGGGAATGCTGAGATCGCGGCTGCGATGCGCGCCCACGGCAAGGAGCACGGCATCGAATCCCTGGCGGCGCAGATCGGAAACGGTGAAGTCGCGGCCGGCCGAATGATTCAGCTTGAGCGTGATGTCGCCAGTCTCGAGAATCTCGCGCACCTGCGCTTCGACCACATCGCGGGGCAGGCGGTATTCGGGAATGCCCAGATACAACATCCCTCCCGCCACCGGCGCGGCTTCGAAAATCGTAACCGAGTATCCCATCAGGGCGAGATCATGCGCCGCCGAAAGTCCCACCGGCCCGCCGCCTACGACCGCCACTTTGAAGGGAAGCTTTTGCTGTACCCGTCCTTCATTTACATGAATGGGATGTTTGGATTCAGGCCCAAACTGCTCAGTTAGAAAACGCTTCAGCGCACGAATAGAAATGGGCCGGTCAATCTCGCCGCGGCGGCACGCGGTCTCACAAGGATGCGCACACACCCGCCCGCAGATGCTGGCCAGCGGATTGGGGTCGCGCGCAATACGATAGGCTTCTTCGAAGCGGCCCTCAGCGATCAGGCCGACGTAGCGTCCGGCATTGGTGTGCGCTGGGCACGCCATCATGCAGGGGAAGTTCGTGTTGAGCCAATCCCCATCGACCTTTTTGTTTTTGTATCGCTTCAGCATGAAGGCAATTTCTAGTCCTTGGGACGACTGCACGTCAACCCGCCCTTTGTCGATGCAAGCCGGGTGAAAAAGCAGTGATAAAAGAACGGGAGCGAAGTGGATCGCTCGCCTCCAATCGCTCCCCTCTTTCTCTTGATGTTCTACTTACTCACAGTGAAATCCACTTTGCCGCCGCCAGCCACAGTCACCGGCTTGGACTGATTCTTGCCGCCTTCATGCCACGCGATCAGTGTATAGCTGCCGTCGGGTACATCTTTGATCTTGTAATTACCGCTGTCGTCGGTTTCGGCAAAATAGGGAGTTGGACTGACAATGATGTATCCCGCCATTTCTGGATGCACATTGCAGAACAGCGGCACGACTCCCGCTTTATCGAATGTAAAAGGCCGCTTCTCACCTTTGGGCCACGTTCCCAGATTGTGCCCTGCTTTCTTGTCGCCGCCGATCGAAGTCCAGAAGACGTTGTGCTGCACATTATCGCTATTCAGGAATTCAACGGTTGTGCCCTGTTGTACGACCATGATGTGCGGCGCAAACAGCAGTCCCTTTTGATCCATGACCGGGTGCTCCTTGGGAGCGGGGAACGTTTTGCCCGCAACGGCGTCGACGTAAACCACCGACGCGCCCTTCATTCCCGTAACTTTGCCATCGATGTCGCCGGCCCACGCCGCCACGCCCAGCCCGCCAATCAGCGCGACGACAGCGAATGTCTTCATTGCAAACTTGCTGTTCATTGTTCTCTTCTCCTTGAAATCGTTGAAATTGTTGGAAACAACCGCTCACTCCCTGCTAAGAAAACCTCGCTGCAATGAAACCCAATTATCTCTCTTTTCTCTAGAAAAAGATCCTGGCGTCCAGATAGAGCGTATTGTTAGCGCTCGCGTTGCGGCCGAAGCCGTCGTAGTTCGTCGCTGCGCCATTGAAGCGCGTATAGCCGGTGTATTGCGCCGCGAGTTGCAGGTTCTGCCACGGCCAGTAAGAGAGGTTCAAAATGTATCCCGCGCTTCTCGGGTCGCCATTGAAATTACCGCTCACGGCTGTCCCCGACGGATAGAACGCGAGATCAGATGTCCCGGTTGTATTGAACCAGCCGAGCGTGCCCGTGTACTTGTTGCCGATGTGATATTCGGCATTGGCCATGACCGTGTTCAAACGGTGCGAACCCTGCGATACCAGCGGAGTCGAACTCCCTGGACCTCCGCCCTGAAACAGCAGGCTCAGCAGATCGCTGTTTTCCCGGATGTAGGTAGCCCGGAATGAAAGCACGTCAGTTCTGACGATTGTGCGATCGATTTGCGTGTCGATTGCCCAGTCCGTGTACGAATCCGTCGGAATGCTGGCCCCGGTGGGATCGGTGATTTCATTGGGGGTCGAACGCAGGTGCATGCCATAAGTTCCGATTTCATACTGCGTCTTTCCTGTTAACTGCTGCCACGCCAGGCGCCAGTACGGAGCGACGCCGCGGATATTGAAGCCCGCGCCCACGCCTGGGTTCGGCTGCGGTCCCCCCACGTGCTCAGAGCGATAGATGGCCGCGTCCAGATAGAGATGGTCGTTCCACATGCCAAACACGCCGAGTCCAGCTACGTCTTGGGCCAAACCTCCGTTGATGAAAGGACTGGCGTTGGGAGTAGGAGCGTTGTCGCTTGCGATCCACGGGTANNCCTAGTTTCGTCTTGTTCGCGAAACGGATATCCGTGTTGTCGCTGGTGAAGTGATCGTCCTGCGTGTCGTAAGTCACCTGTAGAAAGCTGCCGACGTTGCTGGTCCATGCACCCGAAAGGAACAGGGAGATATCTTGAGGGAACTCGAAGTTGCCGTTCTGGGTTTGCGGCTGCGCAGTTTTGAGCGAGGTAAACGAAGTCTCCAGCATGACGGACAGCGGCAATGATGCGAGCAGATCTAGAGCGGCACGCTTTTTGCCGCCATCCGTTTTGATGACTTTGGTCTCATCGGCTCTATCGACGTAGCCGAGAAGCTTGAATTTTCGTCCCGCGGGGTTGAGTTCCGGAGGCGTGTAATGGCAGCCACTGCACGCCAGACCCGTCTGCCGCGCATAGCTTGGTACCGCCTGCACGCTGGGCGGATTCACGGCGGAAAAATACAGCAAAACCAAGATAGGAATTGCCAACAATAAAGAAATCGCCACTTTCTTAATCGGGAGTCTCATTTTTGTCTCCGAAAACAGCGCTGGTTTGTCGTCCAAGCGCTTCTGTAGTGTCTGGGCAACTGCTACATTTGGCCGTGACAACGCGCACTCTGTTTGGTGACGTATGTCACAACGCGTTAGTTTTACGGTTAGCTCCCACTCTCGCTTTGACCACTTGCGGGGAAGGCTCTCGCTGGGAGCTCTCATCGGAGAAACGTGAGGATGGGTTTCACGTTGGCGGGTCTTCAGAAGTTCAGCAGGACGGCATCGGTGAATCGTCTTACGGGACCAGGCTACGAATCCCTTAGGATGTCAACGGTCTCTCTGTCTGGCAGAAAGCAAGCCGCAGGAAAGCAAACCGCGAGAGAACTGCCGGTATACCTTGACCATGTAAGGATCAATCTCGTAACACTCGGGCGGGATCGGTACGCGTAGCGCGCCAGGCAGGCACAAGACAAGCTGCGACCGAGGTGATCGTCATCACCGCCAATGCCAAGCCGAATGCCAGTGGGTCGCGCGGAGTGACATTGTAGAGGAGCCTTTCGAATAATCGCGTCAATGCCAGCCCCGCAGTCGCGCCGCAAAGAATGCCGGCTGCCGTTAATCTCAATCCGCGCGAAATGACCCGACGAAACATACTGGATACGCCGGCGCCCAGAGCCATGCGCAGCCCAAGCTCGCGACTGCTCTGCGCTACGGCATAAGACATCACGCCGTACAGACCGACAGCAGCGAGGAGGAGCGCCAATCCTCCTAAGATCGAAACCAAGGTTACGGCCACGAGTTGCGGCGAGGTTGAGCGATTCACCTGTTCCTGAACCGAAATCGTCTCGTAAAGAGCAAGATTCCCGTCCAGTGCATGCACTTCGCGAAGCAGGGCGGACGAAATGCTCTGCAGAGGTTGGGCTGAGCGGATATACAAGGCCGGTCCTCTCACGAAATCCTGCAGCAGCGGCACGTAGAAAAATGGTTTTGGACTCTCGCGCATGCTCTCGTACTTGGAGTCTGCGGCTACGCCGATGACTCGCACCCAGCGGCCCTTCACTTGAAGCCGCCGGTCGATGGGATCCTGACCGCTCCAATATCGTGCAGCCATGGTCTGATTCACGATGGCGACCAACGGTGCGTTTTCGTCATCGGCACGCGTGAATTCACGACCGGAGACTAGAGGTATGCCCAAGGTGGCAAAGTAGTCCGCACCGACCTAGTTGTAATCGACAGTAGGTTGCCCTTCGGGCGGAGGTTGGTAGCCGTCAACCGCAATCGGCGTAGAAGAGTATGTTCCATAACCGAGTGGGGTCACGCGGGCGAATGCGGCGGACTCCACGCCAGGTAGCGCCCTTACTCGATCCATCAACTCCTTCTGAAAAGTCTTAGCCTGCGGCACGTCGTATCCAGCCGAGATCAAAGACACCCCGGTCTGCACCACATTTGTCGTTGAGAAACCCGGGCTGGTGGTTCGAATTTTTTGCAAGCTTTGCAGCAGCAGTGCCGCTCCAACCAGCAGAACAAAGCTCAGACAAACCTGAAAAACGACCAGGCCCGAGCGCAGCCACGCTGTTCCCCGCGCGCCGACTACGCCCGAGGACTCCGCTTTCAGGGCGCCGGCAAGTTCGATGCTGCGCGTTTGAAACGCAGGGACCAATCCGACAATAAGCGTGGCAATCAAACAAATACCGGCACTCAGCGACATCACACGCCAGTCAATTTCCCCAGGCAGGTACATCGCCACTCCGGAACGCGCCGGGAGGAGCAGCACCAGCGCGTGCCGACACCAATACGCAACCAGGAGGCCGCCGGCTGCCCCGAGCGTCGAAAGGATCAGGCCTTCGGTGAAAAGTTGTTTCAGCAAACGCCTGCGGGTCCCCCCGATGGCGAGCCGAACCGTCATCTCGTGGCGACGGGCGATTGACCTGACTAGCAGCAGGTTGCCGACATTCGCGCAGGCAATGAGTAGAACAAACGCCCCCACTGCGAGCATGATCTCGAGTGTGGGGAGAAGAGTGCCAGCATTATTGAAAGGAGTTTGCCACAAGGGCCACAGCCTGATGCCGCGTCCGCGGTTCGTGGCTGGGTAGTTGGCTTCCAGGCGTGTTGCGATTGCCGAGATTTCTTCCTGGGCTTGAGCGCGAGTAACCCCCGGCTTGAGTCGTACATAAGATTCAATCCACCGCGCGTCGCGGTCCTCGAGTTTATATCCGCCGCTTTCAAAGGTTTCCTCCATCGACGCCGGAACCCAGAAATGCATCGCCCAGCCCACGAAAGTTCCATAAAACCCCTCCGGCGCGACGCCGATGATTGTGTGCGGAACGTTGTTGAGCCGCTGCATCTTGCCGACGATTTGCGGATCGCTTTTAAATCGGCTCCGCCAGAGCTGATAGCTGATTACTGCGACAGGATGAGCATCGCTTCCTGCATCTTCGCCGGGCTCGAATCCGCGACCAAGCACAGGATGAACGCCGATCGCGTCGAAATAATTTGCCGACACGATGCTGCCCCTCGTGACTTCGGCGCGCTCGCCGACATCCAGCGTACTACCCGTAATCTTGCTCACGAAGAATGCGTCACAAAGGGTGCAGCTTCTCTGCAGATCACGGAAGTCCGGCCACGAAAGAGGCATCGGACCGGTCTCGCCACGCGCCGTTCCGGCTAGGGCGAGCAGCCGTTCCTGGTGGGCTACTGCCGGGTACGGACGAAATAAGATCCCTTCGATCCAACTAAACACGGCAGCGTTAGCGCCGATTCCCAAGGTCAGGCATAGAACTGCCAGTAAAGAAAAGCCCGGGTTGCGGACCAGTTGGCGAACTCCATATCGCAAATCCTGCACCAGATCTTCAATAACGTTTCCGCCGCGCGCGTCTCGGCACCGCTGTTCGATCTGCGTCATCCCGCCCCGTGCGAGCAGTGCCGAGTAGCGCGCGTCCTTAGGCGACATGCCTGCCGCAAGGTACTCCTGGATTTGCTGCTCGAGGTGATCACGAAGCTCATCTTCTAGCTCCTGATCCACCTTTTTGCGGCGGAAAAACGAGCGCAAACGCATGGGGAGGGTATGAAACCATTGTTCGAAGGTCATCTCAAGCCTCCTTGAGCTTGACTATTCCCGAGATGGCAGCGGAAAGACGGTTCCAGTCGGCCGCCTCTTTTTCTAGTTGCTTACGCCCGAGCTGCGTCAGAGAATAAAACTTGCTGCGGCGGTTGTTTTCACTCAACTTCCAGTGAGCAGTAATCCAACCTCGTTGTTCCAGCTTGTGCAGCGACGGGTAAAGAGAGCCATCGCTAACCCCTAGTACATCGCTGGACATTTGTTTCAGACGCCGACTAACGGCCCAGCCGTTGAGCGGCTCCAAGGCCAATATTTTCAGGATCAGCATGTCCAGAGTCCCCTGCACCAGGTCCGAAGGCTTACTCAAGCAGTCTCCTCTCGGTTACCGAGTAAGATTAACTCTTCCCTCCCTGGTTGGCAATGCGCATTTGGAAATCGGCAGACTTCCCGAAACTCAGCCATCCATAAACAATTGGGAGCGCCCGCAAGGATCGGTAACATGCGTTGGCACGGCGTCTCAATCGCATAGGATCAGCTCCCAAATGCTTGAAACTTTGCTTATGTTTAGCAACGTAAGTGGCAGCCACAGCTATCGGCGGGATTTGCGCTAGAAAGCGTCGAAAGGGGGTAGGCCGCAGCGGACGAGCGGAGCTGAAATGAATTGGAGCGGGAGACGGGGATCGAACCCGTGACATCCAGCTTGGGAAGCTGGCGTTCTACCGCTGAACTACTCCCGCTCGAGCAGAGATGAGAGATGATGAATAATTTCTTCTCGGCCAACCAAAGTCTAGCACCTTGAAGGGGCGGGAAACAATGCGCTGGCAGACGATTTGCTTTCCAGCGCCGGTAGGCCGCGAGCTCGGTCAGAAAAAGTCCATACCGCCCCAGCCGAGTCGGAACTGCCCAGGAAAGAATCCCACTCCCTGCGCACGAATTCCCACACCTCCGCCACGGCTGCCCGGCTTTTTTGTGCTTTTGTGACCGAAACCGGTGCGACAGCTAACTTCGTGGCGTAACTCAATACGATTCGCGGAGCAACTCCAGGGCTGAAACAGGCCATCCTAAAGATAGCCGGAAGAGAACTCGAGGTAGGCAAATCTGTTTTCAATAGCTTGTTCGGCGGAGACAGCACCATCCCATGAAGGTTTTCGGCATTCTGATTAGCCTAATCGCAGCAGTTGTTCTGCAGTGCGGCTGCGGAGGCGGCAGCACTACGACCAGCAGCAGCGGCAGCACGCCCGGGGGCGGCACGACCTCCGGCGGCACGACGAGCGGTGGCGGCACGACCGGCGGGGGCGGTGGAAGCACAGGCGGAAGTCTCCTTCCAGCGTTTACCCATGCCTTCATTGTGCTGGAAGAGAACCACAGCTACAGCAATGTGATTGGAAGCTCCAGCATGCCTTACCTAAACGGTCTTGCGTCCGCGAACGGCTTGGCGACGCAGTATTACGCAGACGCCCACCCTTCGCTGCCCAATTACTTCATGCTGACCGTGGGCGCGGGAACATCGATCACTGGCAGCGAAGGAGATTCCTACAGCGGGGTGGTCACCCAGGACAATGTTGTGCAGGCAATAACGGCGGCCGGGAAAACCTGGAAGTGCTACGCCGAGTCATTGCCTTCGGTCGGCTATTTAGGAACCGATAGCGGCGCCTACGTACAGCATCACAATCCCTTCGTTTATTTCTCCGATGTTCAGAGCAGTTCCACACAGGCGAGCAATGTCGTGCCCTTTACTCAACTGGCTACCGACATGGCAAATAACAGTCTGCCCGATTATGCGTTTATCGTTCCCAACGTCAACGATGACGCTCATAATTGTCCCGTCGGCATGGCCACTTGCACCAGCGATCAAATGCTGGCAACCGCTGACCAGTGGCTCTCCACCAATATCAGTCCGCTGCTGGCCAGTTTGGCTTTCCAAAATTCGCTGCTAATCGTGGTTTTCGATGAGGCCGAAGATACCGATACGGAAAATGGTGGTGGACACGTCCCCGCAGTGATTGTGAGCCCCCTAGCGAAGGCTGGTTACCAATCCACCACGCTATACCAGCACGAAAGCACCTTGAGGCTGATGATGGAAGGCTTGGGAGTGACGGATTTACCAGGCGCGGCAGCCACTGCGCCGGAGATGACGGAATTCTTCCACTGACGCAGGCCGGAACCCCCGGCAATTTCTTTTACACCGCTACCGTAACCGAGGTCTCCGTCCGCGTTACAGGGCGGTAGAGGGTATCGCGCTCGATGGGCTCGCGGCCGGCGGCGCGGATCAGGCGCTCCAGCTCTTCGCGGCGCATACCTTGGGGAGTAGTTGCGCCCGCGTCGTGATAAATCTTCTCTTCGATCACCGTGCCGTCCATGTCGTCGGCGCCGAAGCGGAGCGAGATCTGCGCGATTTTAGCCGTCATCATCTGCCAATAAGATTTGATGTGCGGGAAGTTGTCGAGCACAAGGCGGCTCACCGCGATCTGCTTGATATCGAGCATGCCGCTGGTTTTCGGCAAGTGCTGCAGCGGTGTGTTATCGGGATGGAAAGCCAGCGGAATGAAGGTCTGGAAGCCGCCAGTTTCATCTTGCAGCGCGCGCAACTTGAGCAGATGGTCCACGCGGTCTTCGTCGTTCTCCACGTGACCGTAGAGCATGGTCGCGTTAGATTTCAGTCCAATCTGGTGCGCCGTTTTGGCTGTGTCGAGCCATTGATTGCCATCGATCTTGTGATCGCAAATGATGTGGCGAACCCGGTCGGCAAATATTTCCGCGCCGCCGCCGGGTAAAGAATCCACGCCCGAGGCTTTCAGTTGCTCGAGCGTCTCCCGAATGGAAAGCTTGGCGCGCTTCGAAAGGTATGCCACCTCGACCATGGTGAAGGCTTTGAGGTGCACTTGGGGAAAGCGCTGCTTGAGTCCGGAGCAGAGATCGAGGAAATACTGAAATGGCAGATCGGGATGCAATCCGCCAACGATGTGGAACTCCGTCACCGCCTCGCTGTATCCGGAAGCCGCAGTCTCGAAAGCCTCGTCTAGCGCCATGGTGTAGGCGCCGGGCGTGTCTTTTTTGCGGCCGAAAGCGCACAACCGGCAAGCGGCGACGCACACATTCGTGGGATTGATGTGCCGGTTGACGTTGAAATACGTCTTGTCGCCATGCATCCGTTCACGAACGTGATTAGCCATCCAGCCCACGGCGAGAATGTCGCCGGAGCGGTAAAGAGTGAGAGCATCGGCGAAATCAAGCCGGTCCCCGGCCATCACCTTGGCGTGAATGGGCTCCAGGCGGGAATCGTCAGTCTGAAATGGATGGTGCTGGCGCGAGGCGGACATCCATTTGATGATATCCCAGGATCGCCTCGGAAGTCACAGAAAGCCTCCGCTAGTGGCCTGCGATGACACGGTCGCTAATCTTGTCGTATTCCGCCTGCGGGAGTACGTGGCGGGTTACCAGATCATGGGCATCGTCGTATGGACGGTCGGCAATAATGCGGTCCGCCTCGTGCTCGGTTACCCCCGGCAGCGCGAGCAGATCTTCGCGTGAAGCCTTGTTGATATTGATGGCCTTATTGTCGCGGCCCATCCCTTCCTTGACGCCCTCGACCACAGCTTTGGTGTCGCGGCGCATGGTCTCGGTGGCGGCTGCCGTGCGCTGGCGGATTTCATCAGGATTGTCTTTGGTCGTGCAGGCGGTTGTGCAGACGATGACGCTAGCGAGCACTAAGGCGAGGGCTGTGAGCGAGAGATAACGATTCATGGATTTGTGATGCGATGGGGGCTTCGGCGGTTGGCAACTATCTTCCTCATTCCTTCCCGGGACCACGCGTCTGCAGAAGTTTGCAGTCTACTCTCGCTTTTGGGAATGCATCGAACATTTGAACGAGTTTGCGCGCCTTCGCTAAAAATCCCACGTCTTATCCAGGAGGTAGATTCAATGGAAAAGTTCCTAATCACTCTATTTGCAACCAGTTTGATGCTGAGCGTCGCAACCGCGCAAGATACAGCATCCACAGCTCAGGCACCATCTCCGCAAGCGCCGCCATCCGCACCCGCATCTGCCCCGGCCGCCGCACCTGCGCGAATCGCTCCAGGCAGCGTGATTCCTGTTTCGTTGATCAAGACCATCGACGCAAAGAAAGCGAGAACTGGCGACGAGATTGTGGCCAGGGTTACCCAGGATATGAAGACCCCCGGTGGCGAAGTGCTCGTTCCCAAGGACACAAAGGTGATGGGACACGTGACTGAAGCGCAACCGCGCAACAAGGAGCAAAAGGAATCACAAGTAGGAATCGCCTTTGACCGCGCCGTGATGAAGGATGGCAGCGCGATGCAGATGCCAATGTCGATTCAGGCAATCATTGGGGAGCAGAATAACAACCAGAATAATCCTGGCGGCGGTAACAGTGACGCCACTGCTCCCAGCGGCAGTCCCAGCGCCGCCCCCGCCAGCGGCGTCAGGCCGGGAATGGCCGGGTCCGCCCCCGCTCCCACGTCATCGGCGGGCAACGACTTGCCCGGTAATGCTCAGACGGCAAAGAACTCGCGCCCTCCGATTACAGCGCAGACCGAGGGCGTGGTGGGAATCTCTAATCTGACGCTGACCCCTACGGCGACCAACGCTGCCGAGGGATCGGTCGTCAGCTCAGATAAAAATAACGTGAAGTTGGAGAGTGGTACGCTGATGCTGCTCCGCGTAAANNGTGTCCTGTACAATTTTCCTTCTAATGAAATGGCGCGCAAAATCGTCGCTGGTGATTGTCGCTAGTGCGTTAGTGCTGGTTCTAGCCGCGTACGCCGAGCCTGTCGCTCAACTCAAAGCTACAGACTACGTCAATGATTTTGCTCACGTTCTGGATCAGAACACGATCGCGCAGATGGACGAAATCTGCCGCCAGATCGACCAGAAGGCTCATGCGCAAATCGCGGTCGTGACCATCAAATCGCTCGACGGCTCCGATATCGAAAGTTACGCGGTCGATCTTTTCCATCAGTGGGGCGTGGGAAGCAAGTCTTCGAATCGCGGAGTGCTGATTCTCTACGCCATCAACGACCATCGTGCGCGAATTGAAGTTGGTTACGGGCTGGAACCGATTTTGCCAGATGGCAAGACCGGCGGATTTCAGCGGGAAGCCATTCCGATCATGCGGGAGGGCAACTACAGCCAGGCTTTGTTGTTGGTCACTTCGCGCGTGGCCGGCGTTATCGCGCAGGACGCCGGCGTTCAGCTCACCACCCCGACACTCGCCCCGGCTCCGTCACAACGGGTGCGGCAACCGGACGGAGGAATATCCGCTGGCGGGATTGTATTGCTCATCATTATTGTTCTTGTTGTTCTTTTTACTCCGCTTCGCGGCATACTTTTCTGGATGCTTGTTTCTGGCATGTTTGGCGGTGGTGGGTCTCGCGGTGGTTTTGGTGGAGGCGGCGGCGGTTTTGGTGGTGGGGGCGGGTTCGGTGGATTCGGCGGTGGTAGCTCCGGAGGCGGCGGCGCGAGCAGCAGTTGGTAGTAAGTGAGGACGAAACAAATGGTTCCAGAGAAAAAGATGAACGACTTTGTCAGCCGCCTCCGAGAAGCGGCTGGAGCGAACCTGGAGAGCGTGATCCTGTTCGGGTCGGCGGCCGCGGGCGACTATCATCCTGAGTTCTCGAATGTGAATCTTTTTTGCGTGATTCGAGACAGCTCATTCGCGGCCTTGCAGGCGCTGGCCCCTGCCGTGAAATGGTGGAATGCGCAGAAACAGCCGCCTCCCTTGTTCATGACCCACGACGAGATCAAGCACTCCACCGATCTGTTTACGATCGAACTGCTCGATATGCAACAGCACCACCGTGTTCTTTTCGGAGAAGACGTTGTTCGGGGGTTGACGATTCCACCGAACCTGCACCGCCTCCAGGTGGAATACGAGCTGGGGGAAAAGCTGGCCCTTCTGCGCCAGCACCTCCTGCTCGCCTCGGGTAATGACTCGCGTATGTGGGAGTTGTTGCTGCGATCGGTCTCATCGTTTGCCACGCTCTTCCGACACGCGCTTATCGTGCTGGGGCACGATGCACCGGTTGGAAAGCGGGACGCTGTGCAGGCATTGTCAAAGCGGATTGGGTTTGATGCATCCGGCTTCCTGCAGGTGTTGGACGTAAGAGAGCAGAAATCCGACCGTAAGAAGCTTGACGTGGCCGATGTTTTCTCACGTAACCTCGCTGCGCTGGAGCAGGTAACCGCAGCAGTTGATAGAATGCTGGACTCGGGTACCGTGGGCCCGAGGTAAAGTTCGCGTGTCACTTTTTGGGAGAATCTGATGAACAAGGCACTGATCGTAGTGGTCGTTATAGTGGCGCTTCTATTGCTCGTTGTCCTGTTTACTTTTGGCCAGTACGTAAGCGTGAAAAACACGCTGGTGAGCAAGAATGAGGCCGTCAAGGCATCCTGGTCGCAGGTGGATATTGTGCTGCAACGCCGCGCCGACCTGATTCCCAACCTGGTAGAAACGGTAAAGGGCTACGCGCAGCAGGAGCAGACGGTGTTCGGCGATATCGCAAAGGCGCGCTCCGCCCTGCTTTCCGCCGGCTCACCGCAGGAGAAAATCGCGGCCAACGGTCAACTCGATGGAGCGCTCGGACGTTTGCTGCTGATTGTCGAGAACTATCCGCAATTAAAGTCCAACGAAAACTTCCTGCGTTTGCAGGATGAACTTGCCGGCACGGAGAATCGCATTGCGGTCGAGCGCAAGCGTTACAACGACACTCTGCGCGACTACAACACTTATGTGCAGCAGTTCCCCAACAGCTTTTTCGCGGGCATTGCAGGATTCAAGCCGAACGAAGCTTACTTCGAAGCCGCGCCCGGATCACGCGAGGTTCCGAAAGTCAATTTCTCGAGTCCGGCGGCAACGGCGCCGCAGGCCACTCCGCAACCCGCACCGGTTCATTAAGAGTTGGGAAATGTGACAAAGCGGAATCAGGAGGGTAGATCCCAGCCTTCGTCTTTCATCCTCTTGTTGGTCCAGTGCTGCAGTTGTTCAAAGAGCGCGGGATCTATAACTGCAAAGCGCAGGCCCACGCGGCCTTCATCTCCCATCCAGACGATTCGAGCCTTGGCGCAAAAGACAGTTTCGGCGTCGGGCAGCGGGAAGCTCACATCGAGCAAGCCGGCAAAGCGCATCGGTTCTTTCAGGCCGTCAAGGCCCATGCCACCGGTGCTCAAGTTGACGCCTTGCACCGACACTTGCTCTCCTTGCTGATTTTTCAATGTGACCGCCAACTGGATGCGGGCACGAAAGAATTTCTGCTGCTCGAGGCTGATGAATCCCAGGGGGTTCGCGCCCTCTCCGGCCGTGATGTTAATGTTGTATTCCTTCAACTTGCGGCTGAGTGTGCGGCGGGAAATGCCCAGTTGGTCCGCTGCCTGGCCGCGATGGCCGCCACTCCGCTCCAGGGCGCGGATAATCATCTGCTCCTCCATGCTGTCGAGGTTGCCCACCGGCATGGACGCGGACTGCCGCAGAGCCGTCGGACTGCCGGACATCGCCGCTTCGATTTGCGCTGGTTGAATCTCGGGATGGCTCGCCTGCACGGCAACTCGAGCGACTAAATTGCGCAATTCGCGAACATTCCCCGGCCACGAGTACGAGAGCAGCGCGGAGACGGCGTCGGGCACGAAGGAACTACCCGGCGTTTTTAGATGGAGGAAGTGTTCGGCTAGAGCGACAATATCCTCTGGACGCTCGCGCAACGGCGGAACCCGCAGTTGAAACTGTCCCAGGCGATGGAATAGATCCTGCCGGAAGCGGCCCGCTGTAACTGCGGCTTCCAAGTCCTGATTAGTCGCGGCTACGATGCGAACATCCACTTTGATCTTGCGGTGACCGCCCAGCCGGTAAAAAGGATATCCGTCCAACACACGCAACAGCTTGACCTGCGTGTGAAGCTGCAGTTCTCCAATTTCATCCAGGAAGAGCGTACCCTTGTCGGCCATTTCAAACAGGCCGGGCTTGGAAACATCGGCTCCGGTGAAAGCGCCTTTCTCATAACCGAACAGTTCGCTCTCCACCAGGTTTTCGGGCAGCGCGGCACAGTTGATGTCGACCCAGGGACGGCCGCGCCGATGGGACGATTGATGAATAGTGCGGGCAATCAACTCCTTGCCGGTTCCCGTTTCTCCGGTGATGAGCACGGTCTCGGTGTGGCCGGCAACACGGTCGGCCATGCGCATGAATCTGTGCATCAGTGGACTGGCCAAGACAAAAGTCGACCCCTCAATCTCGCGGGAGACGGTATGCCCCGATTCCCCGTCTGGTTCTGGTTCCGGCGATTGCGCTGTGCCAGGAGTCGACCCTGGTTTTAATTTCTCATCTGCGACAGAGAGCATTGCCACCATCCCTGTCGGGACGGAACGGCCGTCACGAAGCAACGTGACCGAAAGGTCTGCGGTAAAGTGCTTTTCCGCTCTGGTTTGACACCGGACAGAACATCTATATTGCCCCTGCTTGTGGACCGCACCCAACATGTTTTCCTGCAATTTGATCGCTTCGGCGCGATGCTCCCCTTCGATAAAAACCTCCAGGGTTCGGCCCAGAACTTCTGCGGCGGTGCACGCAAACATCTTCAGCACAGCCTCATTGCAGGCGATGATATTACCTTCAAGGTCGGCGGACAGAACAGCAAATACTCCGGCGCCACCGGCATCCAGGGCATACGCTTCCGATGTTTCCGAAGCGGCGCAGCCTGCCTCATTGGCAGCAACTGGCGTCCCGCTAAGTTGCGAATTAATATTGGCTGCTGTCATTCCAAACGTTTGGAGTTGATCTTGACACAGCTGACCGCCGTTGCAGGAAGTATGCGGCGCCGGATCGTAACGAAAGTAATTGGGTTGCCGCCGGGCAGACCGAAAACAAGCCCGAGACATCTATCACGTCAATAGCCAAACAGAGATACTAATCTTCTTTCGGGTTACGTCAGTAAGCTACTTAAAACTCTGCAACAAAATTAGGATTTGAGCGACGACCAGAAAAGGACAACGTGTGCGCGGACCTGGCTCCGCGCGATGGTCGTCGTCTCTCGCCTCCCCCGGCAACCAAACGACGTAACGGCGCAATGTCGACTCGGACGAAACTGTTTGTCGGGATCACGGTCTCGATGGGATTGCTGGTGCTGTGCTCTGCCCTCTGGCATTGGCAGTCCGTCGATCTCGCGCGTTTTTTCTGCTATCTGGCGGTCGCCGTTCTGGCCTCCGGCTTGAAGGTGCAATTGCCGGGCATCGACGGCACCATGTCGGTGAATTTCCTTTTCATTCTTCTCGGCGTAATGGAGTTGAGCCTGCCGGAGACGCTGGTCATCGGGTGTACCGCCGCTCTGGTACAGAGCGTTTGGCAAACTCGAGGTCGTCCGGATCCAATCAAGGTTTTCTTCAACGTGTTTGGAATGATGGCCAACGCCAGCGCGTTCTGCTATGTCAGCTACCACTGGTTGGACGCGAGAGTGGGCTCCAATAAACCTATCTTGCTGATGGTGGCAGCGCTGGTTTTCTTCCTCGCAAACACCCTCCCGATTTCCATCGTCATCTCACTGACCGAGGGCAAGTCGAGCCGTAAGGTGTGGTCGGAATGCTACTTCTGGTCTTTTCCCTACTACCTGGTCGGAGCTGCCGCCGTAGGGCTGGTAGGAATTATCAATCGGCAAGCCGGCTGGGAGACTTCGTTACTCGTCCTGCCAGTCATCTATTGGGTCTACCGCTCTTACCGGCTCTACTTGGGACGTTTGGAAGCCGAGAAAGACCGAGTTGAAATCGAGAAGCGGCACGTGGAGGAAATTGCTTCGCTGAATATGCGGACCATCGAAGCCCTGGCGCTTGCTATCGAGGCCAAGGACCACACTACGCACACTCATTTGCAACGTGTCCGGACCTACGCGGTTGAGATCGCTAAAGAAATGGGACTATCGACAGGCGAGACTGAAGCCCTGCGGGCCGCAGCCCTTCTGCATGACATTGGCAAGCTGGGTGTGCCCGAGCACATTATCAACAAACCTGGCAAGCTCACTCCCGAAGAGTTCGAGAAGATGAAAGTTCATCCACTGGTGGGTGCGGAAATCCTCGATCGTGTGGCCTTCCCCTATCCCGTGGCTCCCATCGTGCGTTCGCACCACGAGAGATGGGATGGATCGGGATATCCGGCCGGCCTTGTCGCCGAGGAAATTCCCATCGGAGCGCGGATTCTAGCCGCGGTGGATTGTCTCGACGCCCTCGCCTCGCACCGCCAGTATCGACCGGCCATTCCATTGGATCAGGCCATGAGTACCGTGAAGGAGAAAGCAGGCACGTGGTTCGATCCGCAAGTCGTGGCCCTGCTGGAGAGTCGCTACGTAGAGTTGGAACGCATGTCGCAAACCCTCGACGCGGGTTTCGTCCCTTCGGGATTTTCCAAGGATCTTCGTGTGGAGCGTGGCCTGGCTCCCGCAGCAGGATTCGAAACGTCTGCCGAAGCGCCGGTCGAATCCGACTTCCTGAGCTCGATCGCTTCGGCGCGGCAGGAAGCGCAGGCCATGTTCGAACTGAGCCAGGACTTGGGAAACTCGCTGAGCCTCAGCGAAACCCTATCCGTTCTGTCGATGCGGCTGCGCAAGTTGATTCATTACGACTCCATCGCGGTGTACGTGAACCGCAATGGCTGGCTGCTGCCGGAACTGGTAAGTGGAGAGAATTTCAGGGTTCTGTCCTCGCTGAAAATCCGGCTGGGCGAAGGCTTGTGCGGATGGGTAGCGGAGAATGGCAAACCAATCATCAACGGGAACCCTCAGGTGGAGGCGGGATACAGCGCCGATCCGGAAAAATACGCGACCTTGCAGTCTGCGTTGGCCGTCCCCTTGGAGGGGTTGAATGGCGTGGTGGGTGTGCTGGCAATGTACCACTCGAGTCAGGATGCATTCACCCCAGACCACCTGCGGATACTGCTGGCCGTGGCTTCCAAAGTGGCACTCTCGGTGGAGAACGCTTTGAAGTATCAGCAGGCCGAGAGTTCGGCAACCACCGATTTCCTCACCGGGCTGCCCAATGCGCGCTCACTGTTTGTCCATCTGGCGCAGGAAGTGGCGCGCTGCCGCCGCATGAAGACGTCGCTCGCCGTTATGGTTTGTGACATCGACGGGCTCAAGAAAATCAACGACTCCTTCGGACATCTCGAAGGCGATAAGTTGCTGCGCGAGTTCAGCATGCGCTTGAAGGAAGCTTGCCGTGGTTACGATTACGTCGCTCGCATGGGCGGAGACGAGTTTGTGGTCACCGCGCCCGGACTCACCCCGGAAGCCGCGCTGGAAAAGGCAAGCCGATTGAACCAGGCAGCTATCGAAGCCGGACGTTACACCTGTGGGAAAGATGTCGTTTCTCTAAGTGTGGGCACGGCGTTCTGTCCGGAAGATGGTTTCGACGTCGAGGCGTTGCTCGCGGAGGCCGACCGGCGGATGTACTCCGTCAAGCAAGTCCATCACGCGGAAGCAGCGGCCCGTCAAAACACTCAAGCGCAAGGCGCTTCGGTGAAATAAATCCGGGTGAAATTAAATCTGGGTCAAGTAAATGCTGGGTGAAATGAACTTGGGTAAACGGATATGAGAGCACGAATTGCCGGGCATGCGTTGGCTCTGGTGGCGACAGTCTTCCTTGGCGGACTGTTTTCGGCAACGCTAGTAAGACTTGCGCCGGGATTCGATGTAGATGAGCAGCAATTGGATCCTCACTTGAACGCAGAAAGCGTCCAGGCCTTACGTGCGGCCAGGCGGCAGGAGCACAACATATTCCAGTTTTATTTCTCCTACATGAATCGAGCCGCACATGGCGATTTAGGCACGTCGCTCGCCCTGGGCCAGCCGGTGCGAACTCTGCTGCGTGATCGCGCTCCGCTCACGCTGCGTTTGCTGGCCGTTGGTTTAGGGCTGGGTTGGGTAGCGGCGCTCACCCTGGCGCTAACAGCGGCCTGGTTGCGCCTTTCCGCTTATGACTTGCTGACCACGCTGGTGAGCGGAACATTTCTGTGCATTCCCGCCGCAGTGTTGGCCTTGCTCTCCGTACTTTGGAATGTGCCAGGTTCACTGGCGATCGCGCTGATCGTGTTTCCGCGCATTTACCGCTATGCGCGCAATCTTCTGGCGAAGTCGTATTCTCTTCCCCACATCATCACCGCGAGAGCCAAGGGCTTGGGAGAAGCTCGCATCCTTTTCTGGCATGTCCTGCCAGGGGTTGCACCGCAGTTGCTGGCCGTAGCCGGCGTCTCGGTAAGTATGGCGGTGGGCGCGGTGATTCCCGTAGAAGCTTTGTGCGGCTTGGCGGGCGTGGGACAACTTGCGTGGCAAGCGGCATTGGCTCGCGATCTGCCACTTCTGGTGAACATCACGATTCTGGTGACGCTGGTAACCTTGCTGGCCAATTCCGGAGCAGATGTAATCGGACACATGGTCCGGGCCCAGGAATCATGAATCTCTGGCGGAAGCTGGCGTGCGTCATTTTGGCGGTGGTGCTGTGCGCCTCGTTCGCAGCGAACTGGCTGGCACCTGCGGGATACGCCCGGCAGTACCGCGAAGCCACAAATGCCGGTCCCTCGCGAACTCACTGGCTTGGAACGGATGAGATTGGGCGCGACCGATTTGCCCGCGTACTCTATGGCACGCGGATTTCACTGTTGCTGGCGCCAGCGGCAGCACTGCTTTCGACGCTGATGGCGGCCTTAATCGGAGGCCTGGCGGGATATCTGGGCGGTGTTTGGGCAAGGATGGCAATGGCTGTGACCGATCTCTTCTTGTCGCTGCCCTGGTTATTTTTGTTGATTACTGCGCGCGCGTTGATGCCGCTAAACGTGTCCCCACTGATCTCTGTGCTCGTGACTTTTCTACTGCTCGGTCTGCTGGGGTGGACCACTGCGGCGCGCGTGCTGTGTACCACGGCGGGATCGCTCCGTTCGGCGGATTTTGTCCGCCAGGCGCGGGCCGCAGGGATTCCAGGACAAAGATTGTTTTGGATTCATGTAATGCCGAACTTGAAGCCGGTGCTTTATGCGCAGTTCTGGATTTCGATTCCGGTCTTTATCTTGAGCGAGGCGAACCTGGGCATTCTCGGACTCGGCGTCGCCGAGCCGATGCCTTCCTGGGGAAGCTTGCTGAAAGAGCTGGAGGGCTTGGTTTCCCTGGGCGATGAGCCGTGGAAGTTTGTGCCGCTGATTCTGCTGGTCCTGGTGGTGATATCGTTTCAGCTTTTGCTTTCGAGGCACGATGAGGTAGCGGCATGAGTGGCCGGCACAAAATGCGGGGACAAATGTCAAAGACGTGTTGGAAATCAATTGCAGTCGGCGTAATCTGCGTCGCATCTCTTAGCGCACACGTGGCGGCGCAAGCTGGCGGCGAACTCAAATTCTGCCTGCGCATGGAGCCTAAGACTTTCGATCCCTTAAAAGTGGAGGACGAAGCCTCCGCCGCAATCCGTTATTTGACGGGCGGAGTGCTAGTGCGGGTAAATCGTCAGACGCAGGAACTCGAGCCGGAACTGGCCCAGTCCTGGAACATCTCAAAGGACGGACGGCAGATCACGTTCCGCTTGCGCAGTGGAATTTCATTTTCCGACGGCACACCGTTTGCGGCCGAAGACGTTGCCTACACCGTTCAGCAATTGATGGATCCGGCGCTCCATTCGGCCACCGGCGATGCTTTCCGTTCGGGCACTGGGAACGTGGAAAGCAAAGTGATTTCTCCAACCCAGATTTCAATCACGTTCCCCGCACCCGTAGCCGGACTGGATCGCCTCTTCGATCAGGTCGCCATTCTTTCCGAACGCTCGCCGAAAAAAGAAACGGCCGTGCTCGGACCTTTTATAGTGGCCGACTACAAGCCGGGAGCAACCGTGCTGTTGAAACGCAATCCCAATTACTGGAAAACGGACGGGCAAGGACGCAAACTGCCATATCTGGATTCGATTCGGCTGGACATCCAGCCCAATCGCGACGTCGAGATGCTGCGCTTCAAGCGCGGCGAACTGGACCTGATCAACTCTCTCGACAGTGAGTATTTCGACAAGCTGGCTGCGACCTCGCCTCAACTGGTGCATGATGCCGGCCCCTCGCTCGACAGTGAGCAGCTTTGGTTTAACGAGGTTGCCAAGGCTCCTATTCCCAGGTACAAAAAGAATTGGTTCCGTTCGGCCAACTTCCGGCGCGCCATTTCGGAGGCCATCAACCGCGAAGACTTAAGCCGCATCGTATTCCACGGCCATGCTCAGCCGGCGTTGGGACCGTTCTCGCCCGCGAATAAGTTTTGGTTCAACAGCAATCTCCAGCCCCAGACCTACAGCCCCGATGCGGCTTTGAAGGCGCTGCAGACGGACGGCTTCCGCTTGGAAAACGGGGTCCTCAAAGATAAAGACCGCAATGAAGTTGTGTTTTCAATTGTTACAAACGCCGGCAGTAAACCGCGCGAGCGCATGGCGGTACTCATCCAGGATGATCTGCAGAAGATCGGCATCCACGTAAACGTAGTTACGCTCGACTTCCCTTCCCTCATCGAGCGCATGACCCAAAGCTTCGACTATGAGGCCATCATTTTGGGCCTGACAAATGTGGACCTGGATCCGAACGGCGAGATGAACGTATGGTTGAGTTCCTCGGAGAACCATCAGTGGAACCCGCAGCAGAAGGTTCCAGAAACTTCCTGGGAGGCGGAGATCGACCGCCTCATGCGGGCGCAAGCCGCGTCCACAGATCCCAGGCGGCGTAAGGAAGCCTTCGATCGCGTGCAGGAAATCGTGGCGGAGGAGCAACCGTTCATTTTTCTGATTAACAAAAACGCACTCTCCGCTGTATCCACGGCGGTGCATGGCGCCGCTCCGGTAATTCTGTCACCACAAACATTTTGGAATGCGGATCGGCTCACGGTGGCTGCAAAGTAGCAGACGATCCTTCGCCATGGATTTTCACAGATTCACACTGATCCGGAAAAGATCCGGAAAACTAGAGAGGCAACAGGTTGCAACAGCAATGTCATTGACCCCATCACAAGATCAGGCTCTGCTGTCCGCCCGCATCTCTGTGCGTTATGCGGGCAAGCAGCCGGTTTTGCGTGACGTGGAAATCGAAATCCGCCGCGGCGAGGTGCTCGGACTGGTGGGACAGAGCGGCTCGGGCAAAAGCACTCTGGCCATGGCAATCCTTGGCCTTCTCGACAGCAAGCGCGCCCAGGCCGAAGGCACAATCGCTTTTCAGAATGCTAATCTTCTCCAGCTCTCGGAGCGCGAATTGCGAGCGCTGCGTGGGCGGGCAGTTTCTCTGGTTTTGCAAAGTCCGCTAGCGTCTCTAAATCCGTCGCTCAAGATTCGCACTCAACTCAAAGAAGCGTGGCGGGCGCATGCGTCAGGTACCGCTGCGGACTGCGCGATAGCAATTCGAGCTTCTCTGGCGAGCGTTTCCCTTCCGGCTGACGATGAATTTCAACGTAAATATCCTTCGCAAATGAGCGTGGGACAAGCACAGCGGGTACTGATCGCTATGGCCATCATGCATCGTCCCGCGCTACTGATTGCCGATGAGGCCACCAGCGCTCTCGATGTGATTACTCAATCCGAGATTCTCGCGCTGTTTCGCGAACTGAACCGCTCCACCGGAATGGCCATTCTCTACATCTCTCATGACCTGGCTTCCGTGGCGGGAATATGCGACCGCATCGCCATCCTTCATCAGGGTGCGATCGTGGAGTGTGGCACCGCGAGCCAGATTTTCTCGCATCCCAAGCACGAATACACGCAGCGATTAATGGCCGCGCTGCCGCGCATCCTGCTGACTAACAAGGAACCGGAACCCAAAACCGAAGCGGCAGCCGCGCGGTAAATTCCTCAACTTTTCTAGCTTTGTCCAGCCCTCCACACACCCGTCACGAATCAACAACCATTCGCCCTCCTGAGGTAACCACACCGGCGAACCGACGTAATCACAGTACGACCGGTGGGGACAACTTGGCTCGTGCCCACGAACGCGAGACAAACTGGCCCAATAGCACACATGGACGCAGCCCGAATACCTAATGGCAGCAACAACTTACGGACCTTCAATTTGGCATCGCCCGTGCACTGATTAAGCCGAGTCGAAGCACAATTTTGTGCCACAGAAGGGTGAGACCAATGTCGCAACAACGAAAACCTAAGAGCCCCGGCCGAGGCGAGCGTCACAGCGCGGCTTGGGGAAAACGCTTGAGCATGCTATTGCTGCTCCTGATTGCGGAGAGCGCGTTCGCCCCATGGGCAAGCGGCAAGCCGGCTGGCAAGTTCGCTCCGGACCTCGCCCCCATCGCGGCGCGAGCCCATCATGGTGCAACGGAGAATGAGACCGTGAAGGTCATCGTGCAGTACAAGCAGGTTCCACAAGCGACGGAAGAAGGCCGAGTGCAGCGTCTGGGCGCCCGCCTGAACCATCGGCTCCATTCCGTCAAAGGCATCGCTCTGACGATTCCGGTCAACGCTTTGCCGGCTCTGGAAGCGGATCCTGACGTTGTTTCCGTAAGCGTCGACCATCCCATGAAGGGTCTGGATGACCTCTCGGATGTGGCCACTGGCGTCCCCTCAGCCTGGAATGCCGGCTACAACGGAGCGGGGATTGGCGTCGCCGTGATTGACAGCGGCATTAACGACAGCCATCCCGATCTGAAAGACTCGACCGAGTCTACGTCGCGCGTCGTCTATCACCAGGATTTCACAGGCACGGCGAATTCCAACTCGAGCGGCGCCATGTACGACCTCTACGGTCACGGAACGCACGTCGCCGGAATCATCGGCGGCAACGGCCGTCTCTCCGGCGGGAATTACACCGGAGTTGCACCGGCCGTAAACCTGGTTGATCTTCGTGTGCTGGATCTCAATGGCTCCGGCAGCGACAGCAACGTGATCGCGGCCATCGAGCAAGCGATTGCTCTGCAGAGCACTTACAACATCCGAGTAATTAACCTGTCGCTCGGACGCGGCATCTTCGTCAGCTATACCCAGGATCCTCTCTGCCAGGCGGTGGAATCCGCATGGAAAGCCGGGATCGTGGTGGTGGTAGCGGCGGGTAACTACGGGCGCGTAAGCGTCAATGGCAGCAACGGATTTGGAACCATCACGGCTCCGGGCAACGATCCCTACGTACTCACTGTGGGTGCAATGAAGAGTAACGGATCGTCTTCTCCAGCGGCCGAGACCCTGGCGAGTTACAGCTCCAAGGGTCCCACCACTTACGATCACGTGGTAAAGCCCGACGTTGTCGCCCCCGGTAACGACATCGTTTCGTTGTCCGCTCCTGGCGCAACTCTGGAAGCAGACTATCCCGCCGAACTGGTCACCGGCAACGACGGCAATAACGACTACTTCACGCTCAGCGGCACCAGCATGGCAACGCCGGTCGTCGCCGGAGCGGTTGCATTGCTTTTACAACAGAACAGCGCGCTGACTCCAGACCAGGTGAAGGCGCGCCTGATGAAGTCCACTTACAAACAATTCCCCACCTCTACCAACGCCTTTGTTCCCCATCTCCTGCAGACCTTCACCAGCTTCTACGATATGCTTTCGCTCGGTTCGGGCCTGCTCGATATGCAGAACGCGGTCACCAACACTGACCTCGCTCCGGCCACGGTGGGCGCAGCGCTGTCTCCGTCGCTGGTCTACAACCAGCCCCCCGGGCCCCCCGGAACACCCGCACCCCTCGGACCTCCCGGAACCGTTTCCCTAGTCTATGGAAACGGCAGCATCGCGGCGGGCTCTGTGGTCTGGGGAACGTCGGTGGTGTGGGGTACGTCAGTCGTTTGGGGCACAAACGTAGTCGGTACTTCCGTGGTTTGGGGAACCTCATTGCCATGGAATAACAACCTGCTAAGTGCCTTTAGCGTAGTTTGGGGTTCAAGCACCGGCACGGGCACTCAAGCCACAAGCGTGGTTTGGGGCGCGGCAGTGTCGACTACCGATGGTGCGTTCTCCGATGCTGGAGACGATGAACAGTAGCCGTGAATAAACAAAACCAAAGAGAGGAGAAGATTATGAATCGCAATACACGGCTAACTCAAACATTCATCGCAGTAATGGTCCTGGCGGCGACTGCAAGCAGCGTATACGCCGGACTGGGAAGCCATACCCTTCACTCCTTCTATGCCCTGGCAGTACTGGCGCTGGCGGCGGCGACGTCGCGGATGAAAGTTAAACTGCCGGGCATCGAAGGCAATATGTCGGTCAACCTTCCGTTCCTTTTGATGGCAGTGATTAATCTGAGCGCGGTGGAAGCAATTTTGATTGCTGGTTTATCCACCGTCGTGCAGTGCTGGCCGCAACCGGAAAAGAAGTTCAGGCCGGAACAAATGTTGTTCAACGTCAGCATGATGGCATTCGCCGCAAGCATGGCGAACTTACTCTGGAACGCCGGCTGGCTGGGCAAGGCGAGCTGGTCATCCTTGTCTGTGACGCTATCGGCAACCACGGCCGCCTTCTTCTTGGGGCAGACGGTTCCAGTGGCGGCCATCATCAAGCTGACGCAGAGCACATCGATGCGGCGTGCCTGGATGAGCATCGTACAACTGTCATTCCCCTACTACGTGGTAAGTGCGGGAATAACATCAATGCTCACCCTGGTAAGCCATCGCTTCGGCTGGCAAGCAGCCATGGTGGTGTTCCCCGTGATGTATGGCATCCACCACTCTTACCGGTTGTACTTTGGCCGGGTGAGTGAAGCGCTGCAAACGCCACCGCTCGCAAGAGCCGCAAGCGCGGGTGTTTAAAAGGCGCCTTATAACTGGCCAGTAGCTAACGTGGCGTTCCGGTGATTCAACCGGAACGCCACTTTTATTCCCGCTGATCACACCTACTGCTCGGAAAGTAATGGCTCCTCGCGCCTCCACAACTCTAGTCCCTGCGACTCGAGTGCAAGCATTCCCAACGATGGCTCCGCCAACGGCGCCGATTCTGCCGGCGCTCTTGCTTCCTCGGTAAGTTGCCCGGCTTTAATGGGCTGGCCGGCGACGGTTTCGTAAGCATATCCCGTCAGCGTAAATGCGCTCACACGGTACTTCCCGATGGTCGACGATAGGCGGATCCATCCGTAGTGCGTGACTCCATCGATCGGGACCTCTACTCCAAGATATCTATTCTGGACGTTTACCCATGGTCCAAAGACGCTCCTGTGATAGCTCGAAGAGTAGATCTCGACCCCCTGCGATCGGAACATCACCGCCGCCCCCGGAAGAAAAACCCGTGCCGGGCCGATGCTGTTTCCCCGGAAGAGCGGAGACGCATACTTTCCGGCTCCGGTAATTACGCCGCCACCATGGACTGGATACACACTTAGTTCTCCGCGGAATGAGTGATAAGCGAAGGTGTAAAAGAAGAACCTGAAATCGTCCCCCCCATCATGATTCAAGTCGATGGTGAGGCCGCGGTCGAACGGAATCGTCGCATTGGCCGGTGTGTAGACAATCTCTGCTTCCGCCGGTTGAGCCAGCGCCATGAGACTTACACCCGCCGCGCCTGTGGCTAGCGCGTAAGCGTTTACGCGACGTATCAATGACTCGGAGAGTTGTTCCTTGCAGCGAGGGCCCTGAGAAGAACGGTTCATAAAAACCTCCTCGGGTTTGTCGAAATCGTGCTCGGCTGAATTCGGATCCTGCGGTCGGTCGCGCATCAATTAGGCGATGACTCTTCCCGCCGCCACATATGTAATCCTTGAGATCCCAAGGCAAGCATTCCCAGCGATGCATGAGCTAGCGGTGCAAATTCTGCTGGCGCACCTGCTTCCTCGGTAAGCTGCCCGGCTTTGATGGCCTGGCCGGCGACGGTTTCGTAAGCATATCCGGTAATAGTGAAGGCAGCTTCGTAGTGACGCTTCCCGGCTGTCGTCGTCATTCGGATCCATCCATAGTGCGTGGCTCCGTCGATGACAAATTCCACACCTAAATATCTGTTCGTGTCATTCAGCCAGGGTCCGTACACATGCCGGCTATAAATCGATGAATCGTAATCAGCCCCTTGAGAGCGGAACATCACCTGTGAGCCCGCTCCAAAGGACCGCGCCGGCCCAATGTTGTTTCCCCGGAAGAGCGGAGACGCGTACTTTCCGGCCCCGTTAATTATGCCGCCGCCAGTGTTAACCGCTCCCACCGTCAGATCCGCGCGGAAGGAGTGATAGGCGAAAGTGTAAAAGAAGAACTTGAAATCGGGATTGCCATCGTGATTCAAGTCGATGGTAACAAGCTTGTTGAACGGGATAGTTGAATCGGCTGGCGTGAAAATAATTTCTGCTTCCGCCGGCTGCGCCAATGCCATGAGACTTACGCCAGCCGCACCCGCGGCCAGGCCATAAGCGTTAACATGTTTTACAAACGATTCGGAGAGTTGCTTCTTGGTGCGGGGGCCCGTTGCAGGATGCGTCATAAAATCTCCTTGAGTGGCGGGAGCCGCTTGCGTTAAACATTGTGGTCCGGAGCGATTGGCGGGTCAAGATGAAAGAAACTGCACATCTGTTGATTTCTGCTCCGGCATCACTTGGAATCGACGCTCGCCCGGTATAAAGTGATCTTTCGGAAGCTGCCCGCAAGTCCCGGAATTTTACCATGAGAACTGCCTTCCTCACTTTGCTTCTGATCGTGTTGGCCTCGCCCCACGCGAAATGTCAAACCGCCGACGACACTCAGAACAAAGGCTCAATACAAGGGTCCGTGGTTGACTCCAAAACCGGACAGCCGCTGAGAGGCGCCGACGTTACTCTTCGGGGATTTTCACAAGGAAGCCGCGGCGGCGATGGCAGCTCTACGGTTTCCGATTCCGAGGGACACTTTGCCTTCGACGGCTTGGCACCGGGACGGTATCGACTTACTGCATCTCGAAATGGATACGTAAATCGCGATCCCCGCTTGGGCGGAGGCGCGCGTCCGGGAGTAGTTTCGTTGTCTTCCGGACAACATGCCGACGGGGTAATTCTTCGCCTCCTGCCGTCTGCGGTCATCGTGGGCCGTGTTACCAGCGAAGGGGAGGAACCTGTTCCCAACGTATTCGTGCAGGCGATGAAGTTTACCTATCAGGGGGATAAGCGAAAGTTATCCGATGTGGGCACGGCGACCACGAACGACCGCGGCGAATACCGCATCTGGGGATTGGCTCCGGGAAAGTATTACGTTCGCGCTACTCATCCACGCGGTGGAGCAGTGCGGCCAGGAAGCACGATCTACGTTCCCATCTTCTATCCGGGAGTGAGTGACCTGTCGCGTACTCAACCTATCGAACTCCATCCCGGCGACGAGATTTCTGGAATCGACTTGGCTTTCGGGGCAGTGCGTTCCGTGCGAGTGAACGGCCGCGTTCTCAACGCCAGTTCCCTGGCCGTTAAAGATGCGCAAGTTACCCTTGTGGGTGGATCCGGAACCATGGTCTATGCGGCCGGACAAGCTTCCACCGATGCCAAGGGAGCGTTCGAACTCCGTAGTGTAGCTCCTGGCTCATACACGCTGATTGCCGAACAATTCGGCAATGCCGATCCGGAGAAGGTAGCACGAGGACGCACCTCGCTCGAAGTCGGCGAGGGCAATCTTAACGATGTGGAAGTGATAATTGGTCCAGGAGCGAGCCTGAGCGGCCATGTCCGGGTCGAAGGCAAGACCAATCCTGACTTCGCGAAGCTCACGGTGGCGCTCGATGCGCAAGATGATTTGTCATCCATGGGATTCGCACCAGACGTTAGCAATGTTCCTCTGCGCTCCGATGGTACGTTCACCTTTCACGACGTGCCGGAAGGAACTTATCACATCAAAGTTCTTCCCTTGCCCGACGGATATTATCTGAAGCCGAGCGGCGAAGGTGATGCAGTGGAAGCTGGCGTGAAAGTTGCCCGCAACCACGCCGCTGCGGTGGAATTAACTCTCAGCACAGGCGCCGGACGCATCACCGGAACCGTGGCGAAGGACCAGCAAGCTTTCGCTGGCGCCACGGTCGTGCTTGTCCCGGACGGGGCGCGGCGCGGACAACCGCGCTTTTACCGACAGGCGCTCACCGACGCTAGCGGTCGATTTACTATCTCCAGCGTAACTCCCGGAGACTACAAACTGTTCGCGTGGGAGGAGATCGAGCGCGGCATGTATCTCGATCCGGATTTTCTGCAGTCCTATGAAGACTCGGGCAAGCCAGTGCAAGTGGAAGAAGGCGGGAGTCTGAATCTGCAAGTTGATTTGATTCCGGCCAGTGACTAAGCTTCCTTGAGAGCGAGACACCTGGCTTGTCGTTAAGCCACTTTTTGTTCCGCGTCCCGCATACCGAACCGCCGCACCGAAATTCTACTAACACCCGGGAATCTTGAAGTTCGCGATTCGCGTCCGCCACGTGTTATCGGTGAAAAAATATTCGTTGACGTACCAAAAAGTGCAGTCATCACTGGGATCGACGGTCATGCTGGAATACGACCCCCATTTGCCAACGCCGGTATTGGGAGTGACTTCCTCGCCCGTCCCGTCAAAGATCGCAACCTCCGTCGGTGCCGTGGCGGCCGACTCAGTAAGGTTCCAATACGAAAAATTGATCCCAGGATCGGTGAGTGCGTTGGATACGCTGTA
>PKVZ01000148.1 GCA_003131635.1 Acidobacteriaceae bacterium | reverse complement strand
ATTTCCGCAGCCTGCTAGAGGGATGAGGCATCCCGGCAGGCTGAGAGAAACATCCACGGGGGCTGAAGCCCGGTTAGTGTGGGGCACTGGGCGCGGCGCTCAAAGCGCCGCTCTTCCACGTCACCGCATGCTGTTTTCTTAGTGGTACATGTGTCGGTCTCTGGGATGGTGCACGGTTCGGACAGTCAACTTGTGCGGAGGATCGTTTCGATCATCTTGGGGGCTGGCGGGCTGCTGGCGCGACCGTGGAAGAGCGGCCCTTCCAGGGCCGCGTCAGGTCCAAAGGCTTGCGGGCTTTAGCCCCGTAGTCGTCTTTTCCCAATCTGGAAACAATTTTTTCGCGGTGTGACAGATATCACCCTCCACCTCCTCTTTAGGGCTCTACGATCCAATCATGGATGATTCACAGCGGGCGTTTTTCGTCACAAGCATTACATGGCACCGCGTGCCTATCTTTCGCGTCGAAGCTCGGGCGCGGCTCTTGATTGAGGTGCTGCTCGGGTATCGCGATCAGGGGAAGTATTTGCTGCACGAATTTGTTGTCATGCCGGATCATGTTCATTTGTTACTCACGCCCGCTCCCGAAATTTCTTTGGAGCGGGCTGTGCAGTTTATTAAGGGTGGATATTCGTATCGGCTGCGGAAGGTGGAGAAGATTCAGGTTTGGCAGGAGAGCTTTACGAATCATCGGATTCGGGATGCGGAGGATTACGAGAGGCATTGCGAGTACATCCGCATGAATCCCGTTCGCGCGCGGTTAGTGCGGGATGCTGGGGATTATGCGTTTTCGTCGGCGAGTTCAGACATTCGGTTGGATGCAATGTCGCAAGGGATGAACCTCAGTTTCCCCAGGAGCGCTTGACCCGGCGTTGAAGCGGTCGAGAAACCTCATTCGGACGAGGCTCCTTACAGAACTACTCTGGTGGCCAAGGGTCAGCTTACAAAACTCGTCGAGGTGCAGGGCGGGCTAAATTTTCATCGCGAGCTTGAGAATTTCGCGCGCTGGCTGGCCGCCCAGCGTCAGTATGCCGAGCTGTATATCGCAACTTCCGAAGAGGCGGCGGTCCCGGCGGTTGTCCTGCAGGGCGTACGGAGGGAGGGCGTGGGTTTGCTGATCTCGGATGCGGAAGGAAAGCTTCATGTCTTAGAGAAGGCCCGCAACCCCGCGCTGCAAGTAACGCCGGATCCAACTCTCAAATACGGTGATTGCAGACCGGAAGTCAAGCAGGCGGTCGAAAAATTCAATCAAACGGATCGGAAAGATGGCTTGCGTGACCTATGTGAAATCGTTGAGCGCGAGACCGAGGAGCTTGCCCTGCGAGCCTCGCGACGAGGCCTTTTGAAGATGGACGAGAACGCCCTTAAGGCTATGGACTGGTCTTCTCAGATCAACACATTAGCATCCGTCAATGCCTACAACCCAGGTCACGAACCGATATTTACCCCGCCTATGAAGGATGATATGCACTCCTTCACTAGGGGCAGGAATCTCGTTGACCATAAGGTTCGCGGCAAGAAGGAGAATGCGCAGCGCGAGCGGCAGTTCGCCGAAAGGATGATGCAAGGTCCTCGGCTGCTCGCTGAGCTCATTTCGTTGCAGCGTAAGGTTCACTGAGGCGGTTTGCGGCGCGACTGAAGTCGTGGCCTTCGCGGTCGTGGCGCTGCCAAATCGTCAGGGGGATGGGGCCGTGGAATCCCGTGTCTCGCAAAAGACGCGAGACATGGGGCACCCTCGGGTCGTGGTGGCGTCGGCAGACAGCAGGTTCCTCACCGGGCTTTCAGCCCGATTCGGAATGACAAGGGTTTCATGTGGGCTTGCGACGGGGCGGGTTGTGTCGGCGAGAACTTCCACGGGGGCTGAAGCCTGGTTCTTTTTGGGGTGCTTGACGCGGCGCTGAAGCGCCGCTCTTCCACGGGGCGGCATGGGTTCGTGATAACAAGTACCATGCCTTCGTGCTTCGATTTCACTCAGAGCAGTCACTGCGGTACCTATCCTGTTTCTTAATTCTTCCGTGTGTCCTGTGTCCAATTTGCTTTTCGTGAAACGTCCGGCGTGATACCGTCACTATTTATTTGGGATAGGAGTATGGCGATGGCGGCTGGACTGGATAACCTCAAGCATATTGTCGTCCTGATGATGGAGAACCGGTCGTTCGATCACATGCTGGGATCGCTACCGGGCATCGGCGGAATTGACGATGCGGGCGCGTACACCAACCTCGATGTGAACAAGAATCCGGTGAAGCCGCAGGCGCTGGCGCAGTTTCAGGGGCAGCTCTATCCCGATCCGGATCATCACTTTCCCGCAGTGGATGTGCAGATCTTCGGAGGCGCGACCGGGGCCGGGCGGGTCGCCAACATGCAGGGATTCGTGACCAGCTACTTCCAGCAGCAGGAGGACGCGGCGCACTCGCAGAAAATAATGTATTACTTCAAACAGAGCGATCTGCCGGTGCTGACCACGCTGGCTTTGCAGTTTGCGGTGTTCAATCGGTGGTTTGCGTCGATCCCGGGGCCGACGATTTGTAACCGGGCGTTCGCGCATTATGGGACGTCGTTCGGGCGCGTGGATATGGATCCGTTTGACGTGATCGAGCCCATCACAAGCATCTACTCGCGGCTGGTGGCGGCCAATCCGAAGCACTCAGCGAAGGTCTATTACTACGACGCCTCCAGCTCGACCATGGAAGTGGCCAATCTGCTGAAGAATCAGACGGAAGTGTTCGGCCAGTATCCGCAGTTCTTGAGCGACTGCGACCACGGACTGCTGCCGGATTATTCTTTCATCGAGCCGAACTATAGCGACCACGATGGCGACGACGGGGAAGCAGTGGCCAGCGATCAGCATCCCGACCATGACGTGCAGGCGGGTGAGGCGTTGATCGCGGAAGTTTATACGCACATCAAGAACGGGCCGAACTGGGCCAACACGGCGCTGCTGGTGGTGTATGACGAGCATGGAGCAATCTTCGATCATGTTCCGCCACCCGCGTGCCCGGCAGACACGTTTCACTCCACGCAGGTCGATCCCGGGACGGGGTTACCGTTTCAGTTCGACCGGCTGGGCGTGCGGGTACCGGCGATATTGATTTCGCCGTGGATTCCGAAGGGAACCGTGGTGAACCGCGTGTTCGACCACGCTTCGATTCCCGCCACGATTACGAAATTCTTTCTTGGGAGCTATCCGCATGTCTCGCTGCGCGAAGCCAATGCAGCGGTTTTTATCGAACCGAATAACGGGCAGGGGAACCTGGCGAACAATTTGCTCTCGCTGGATGCGATGCGCGAGGACTGCCCGGACTTCAAGATGAGTAGTTGAACGGAGAGAGGAGTAGACCGATGGAGCCTGTCATTGTTCAGCCGATCATTGTTCCTCGTCCGAAGAGCGTGAGAGACCCAAACCGCCCGGCATCGTCGTTGCTGCTGGCGCAGGTGAAGCATCTGCGGGAAGCGGAGACGAGTCTGCCGGCTAAGTACCAAAGCGGAATCTTCAGTCACGCCGTTCAGACGGAAGGCGAGGCGGCCCGCTACGTGCGGGCGGTTACGGAGGGGATTCATGCCGCGCACGACGATGCAGCGGCGCAGCGCATAAGGCGAGTACCGAAGCGGAAGCGCGTCATTGAGATTGCGGCCGTGGCGGATGAAGCGGCGGAGCGGAGGACGCGATCCAGTTCCAGGGGAAAAAATTCCAAGGGGAAAAAGAAAAAAGGCTAGAGCCAGGTTGCAGGAGGGCGTCATGCGTTGGATTGTGGTTATGCTCTGCTTGGCATCGGGAGCGGCGCTCGCGCAAGATGCGCAAGATCCGAAGGAGAGCTTGCTGCATGCCGAACTGCGCCGCGAGGGCGAGCGTGTAAGCGACGCCTGCACGTTCAGCTTCAAAGCCATTCCGATGTGCGGCTACACCCTGTTTACCGACCATCCGCTGCACATCGCGGCGGGCAGCATGCCTTCGCAAAACGGATTCGGCCTGGGCGGCGCTTTCGTCTGGACCAAGAACACAAGAAACTGGCGGCTCAGTTGGGACGCCGACGCGATCGGAGCAATCAGCGGCGGCGCCTGGCGCGCTGGTGGATACATGAAACTGATTCATACGCCACATCCGACCAAGCCGGTGATCGAGGTCGTCATTCCGACGCCCGGGGAGAAACCGAAGGCGAGTGAAAAGAAAAAAGTCTCAGCACCGTTTACTCACCCTTACACGGTTTTCAACCTGTACGCGCAGTCGATCTCGCTGAACAAGCTGAACTACTTCGGCGAGGGGAACGACACGACGCTCGCCGGAGCGTCAGTGTTTGGGATGACTCAGACGATTGTGGGAGGGAATGTCATTAAGCCGGTGTATGAGTGGCCGGCCATCCGCAAGCTGGGTCTGTCGCTGCAGGGGGAGGTGAATGGGCGGTTCGTGAATGTGAGAGGAGAAAACGGGGCGTCTTCGCCTTCGATTGAGACGGTTTATACGAATGCGACTGCGCCCGGACTGAGCAGCCAGCCGGGATTCGTGCAACTGGGCCAGGGATTTCGCATCAAGCCCGACACCGGCGATTATCTGAGTCTGAATTACATGGGAAGCTTCCAGGAATTTTTTGCGCCCTCGAGTTCGACGAATTCGTTTCTGCGCTGGACCGCGGATCTGAATCACACCATCTATCTCTACGGCAACGCCAAGTCCGCCGCGTCGAGCAGCGATCAACATGGCCCCGATTCGTGCGCGCATGTGAACGACAAGTGTCCGGAGATTCCACATACGCGGAATCTGAATGGGTCGATTGGGTTGCGGCTGCTGGTTTCGGAGTCGATTAATTCGGCGACGAGCGCGGTGCCGTTTTATTTTCAGCAGACGCTGGGCGGGTCGGACATCGATGGGAATATGGCGCTGGGAAGCTATCAGGATTACCGGTTTCGCGCGCCGAATTTATTGCTGTTGCAGCAGAGTTTTGAGCATTCGATCTGGGGTCCGTTTGGGTTTCAGTTTATGACGGACGAGGGACGGGTGGCGACGACGCGGGGGGATTTGGGATTTAGCGATCTGAAGCATAGTTTTGCGGCGGGGTTGACGTTGCGGGCGGGTGCGTTCCCGATGGTATCGCTGATGTTTGCCTGGGGCGGTCCGGAGGGGCACCACAATATTTTCAATATGAATAGTTCGTTGCTGGGAGGGTCGGCGCGTCCGCTGTTGGATTGAGGGGGCGATTGCGAAGGGCGTTGAATCACGCCCTTCGCAAAGTACGCGATGGATGGGCCGTCCTCCCGGCCCCGGTTCAAACACAGGGTAGCCAGATTTCTAGCATCCCCGGTTCACGCCAGGGGCAGCTTGAATCCGTTCTCGGAAGGAGGGTCGACTCGTGAATAACCACTTGTGGATTAAGGAGGCAATCCGTCTGCTTTTGTCGGTTGTCGTGTTACCGGCTCTTTTGGGTCCGCCTGCGGCGAAGGCTCAATGTAAAGCAAATCAGAACGGATGCGAAAACGAGGGTGCGGCTTGTCAAACCGGTGGAGGATCCGGTCGCTGCAAGACCAGCGGCCCGAAGAACGAACGTGAATGCAATTGTGTAGGACGGCCGCAACAACAGTTGGACCCGCCGATCGCCGCAGTCACCGCGTTGCTCCCCGGAACGGTCAATTGTTCTGCAACGGCGGTGACCATCAAGACAATATTGCGCCAGTACCTCGTCCAGCTCGGGATTCAGAACCCGGATATCCGGACGTTGCCATGTCCCTCTGTGCCTAACGGTGCCAGCAGTAGGCTCTCGGTCTTGATCTGGAGCGCGATCGCTCTAGCTGGCACGCCCCAAGACCTACTCCGAAATAAAGCGCCATTGCCCGACATCATCGCGAACGACGGGTTCGCCGTGTTCTTTGCCGACGAGCTGCTAACTGAACTGGCTCAATCAACTTTTGAGAGTAATGGTAACCTGCGAGTCGTTCCGGGTTACCCCAGTATCCACCTGACAGGTATCTCGTCGGCTTTTCCCACGAAACCTCCGGGCAATATCGTGCAGACCATTGTCTCCGGTTACGATGACCAACCCTTTCCTTCCGTCAGTTTTACCGACACAATTTCCGATCAGTTGGTGCCGCGGGAAGATGCAAACGGGCAGTCCTGTTCCCCGGTGACCGATTCAACGTGCGGATGTGTGACGACATCGAGCCAAAACGTCAACACGCTCGACGAAATCATCGCTGGCGCTTTTGGTGTTGTAGCCGCTGTCATAAGTGGTGTGCTTGCCACCGAGTTTCCTCCTCTCATCACCCTCGGTGGCTATTTTGTTGGGAATGACCTCAGCGCTGCACTCCACCAGCCTACTGAAGCTTCGACTAAGGGGGCCGGTTGCACAGCGTATCAAACCCTGCCTGACCAGATCGCCTTCCCCCAAACAGGTGGACTTACCACTATCGGGTCGTCCGCTCTCGCACTCGCAGCGCCTATCACCGGCGGCGGGAATGTGACCGAGCAGAAAATGAAGCTGATGCTCACGTACCAAAGCGTGAACCAAGGCGATTCAGGCGTAGCGTTCCACGCGACTGGCGAAATTGTACCTCGCACACCGGCGGTGCAGATCGTTGGGCCTTCCTTCGTGATCATCTACAAGGATCAGACCACCGCCTCGGCCACTTATGGGGTAGAGCCGATGCCGCCACAGGCGCAGGATTTCTACGGGCTCCGTATGTACGCGTGGTCTGGCGACCCCAACTACGTCCAGATTTCTGAGCCGGGGGCGGGACAACAGATCGCGACGATCACCTTCAACGGCGCCAGTATCGCGCCAGGGGCCAGCATCACTCAGACAATCCAGGCCCAGATCAATGACTCGGAGGGAAGTTTCGCGACGGCTACTCTGAGCGTCCAGGTCACGAAGAGCAAGCTTAAGGGACCCCCACGCCATCCACGCCCGAGGTAAACCCTTACGCAATGGATGGGCCGTCCTCCGGCCACGTTTGCGGGTTAGGCGTTTGAGGTGCTCGGCGGGAAGCTGATTCCCCAAAAGGTTTCCGCCCGTTCGTCCCGCTCGACAAACTCGATTGCGTACCTGGAGACGCCCTCCACTGCCGCTAACTGCGCAACCACGCGGGCCGAGAGCTTGGTGCCTTGCCTGTTATTCACAGACACGACCGAGCCCACCAGAAGCTCCCGAACCAGTTGAACGGCAGCGCCGTGCTTATTCAATTTCGTGGCCTTGGCCTGCATCGTAAAGGAACATTTCTGGCGATCTTCCCCGGATAACCCGACGGAAGCGTGGAGCGCCATGCGATTGCTTCGGCGTTTTGCGATCTGGCTGCGGGTGACGGTTGCGTTGGGAGCCAGGTCAGGACGGTGCGATCTCGGACGGGGATGTGCAGGTTTCAGGTTCATTCTGCTCGCGACATTAGAGTGTGCTCCCGGTCGGTGCAATGTGCCGTTCGTCACCTCCCCGGGTTACCCCGTAGAACTCCATGATTCTTCAGACTGAGAGACGCGTTGCGTCACGCCAGGAAATAGGACATGTACCCGACAAATTGTTTTGTCATCACAAATTGTTCATTGTCGGCTGGGAATGCAGGTGGGATGCTGGCGCTACTTTGAGGTTGTGTTGGCCGGCGGGACGCCGGCGCTACGAAATCTTGTCAAGGGGGTGACACGATATATATTCGGGTATCTGCATGAAGGGAAAGGGGAAATATTTTGGGCTATTGTGTCCCATTTTGGGTATGCAATATGTTATAATAGAAGTATAGAGTAAGAATTTATTTGGATCGGCGGCCTGTGTGGTTTGCGGGTTGAGCGTCCGGCGGAATCTTGAATCGCGGCCTTTTACGAGGCCGCGATTTTTATTTGGGGAAGAGACGAAATGAAGAACCGGAAGCGGATGGGTGGACAGATCAAGGGGTGCAGAGAGCGGGGGGAGTGGGCCGAGTTGTACTTCATGATGCTGGCGCTGGAGCGGGACATGAAAGTGTCGAGGCCGTTTGGGGTAGCGGGGAGATATGACGTGGGAGTGGAGAGCGATCGGGGGGTGGTGCGGGTGCAGGTGAAGTCGACGATTTTCAAGCGTCGTGGGGATTGTTACAGCTTGAACGTGATGGGTCCGAAGCGGAAGCCTTATGCGCCGGGGACGGTGGATTTTTTCGCGATCCTGCTGATACCGATTGATGACTGGTACATCATTCCGTTCGAGGCGTTGGGGAGGAAGAATTCGACGATTCATTTCACGCCGAAAAGCAAGCGGCAGAAGTATGGGAAGTTTCAGGAGGCGTGGGGGTTGTTGCGGGGGGTGGAGATTGGGATTTGCGGTGCGGGGCGGAGGGTGAGGGTTTGGGCGGGGAAGGGAAACCAGGGTTCCTCGCGGGGCTCGGAATGAGAAAGTTTTTCTGCGAGGAGAAGTTTTGCGATCAGAAGTTTTGCGATGAGAAAGGAATTGATGCGATGGCGACGGGGGATGGAGATGCGGGGATGTATCCGCGAACAGAGTGTGGCTTAAGCAAGTTCGAGTTGGCTGCGAAAGTAGTGGCGATCCTGCTGGCACTGGTGGGGTGGAGTCGAGGGCAGAGTTTGCAGCCGGGAGGGGCACAGGGGTTTCCGCAGGCAATTTATGCGGTGCAGGTGCCGCAACCGACGGGAAGCAATAGCGCGGCTTATCTGGCGGTGCTGGCGCAGAACAACATGCTGTTGAGCGGGCAGAGCGTGATCGTAGGACTGGGAAATTCGGCGTCGAGCCCGCTGTATCTGGACACGGAGACGGGGAGCGGGGCGTGCGCTGTGGCGATTAATTTCACGGCGCTGGATGCGGTTGTGGCGAGCTATCCGACGAATCTTCTGTTGGCTGAGGCAACGGAGGGCGGAACGAATACATGGACGCCGGCGTGCGTATGGTCGCAGGCGCAGGCGGACGCTTCTTATCTGGCTTACGGACAGAACACGGCGTACTTGCCGGGAGAATATATTTTTCAGTCGGGAAATTACTGGCAGCTGCAGGCGGGATGCTGGAGCGGCGCAGGGTATGACAATACGTGCCGCACGGGAACAACGGCGGCGAGTTTTACGGGGGCGGGTCCGGTGAGCGATGGTGGGGTGGTATGGCTGAAGATTGGGGCGCACGCACCGCTGCAGGATGGGTATTGCGGCGGGAGCTATCAGTGCGGGTCGCCGGTGAGTTGTTATGGGGCGAATGGGAGCAGTGGGATCGTGATTAATTCTGCGAACCTAGGGCCCTGCAGTTTGGCGGAACTGTATGAGTCGGAGCCGATTCCTTCGGAGTTGCCGCTGCGGAATTGGGCGGAGCAGGTGATTGCGGCGGCGATTCCGCATTACAACGGGAAGGTGGGATATGTGCGGGTGGGATCGCCGGCGGGAGGAGAGTTGTCGCCGATTGGGATTGGATCGGGGCTGTGGCCGAACTATGGATCGACGGCGGGACAGCAGCGGGCGCAGTATTTGAGTTGGGTGAAGGATTTGGACGGGTTTGTGGCGTCGGCGGGCGGGACGATGAATCTGGATACGGACTTGAATTGCGCGGGCAATCCGGCGGACTGCAGCTATGCGGATCAGGAGGCGCAACTGGCGCACGATAACAATTTCAGGATGATGGGGACGAACGGATATCAGGCGAACGATGTTTTGAATCTGGAGGGAGTGGGGACGAATAATTGCGGGTTTCCATTGAGCGCGGGGGCGGGATGCACGTCGGGAGACTGGGCTTATAACTGCGGTAAGTTCACGACGAATCTGGCGGGGAATGCGATGGGATGTTTGTTGCAGACGCTGACGGGAACGACGGTGATCGATTGCGCTGCGGGGCTGACGGGACCGATTGCGGCGTTGCCGGCGGGATCGACTTACTGCGCGGGGGGATTTCCCGGGCTGCTGCCTTTTCTGGTGAGTTTGTGCAAGACGGGAGTGGGCACGCCGGCGCAGAAGGTGTGTGTGCAAACGCTGGAGATTTACACGAATGGACCGAGCAGCGGGGCGGCGCCGACGTATCCGGCTGGCGACGTGTTGCTGGCGCTGGATATGAGTTATTCGACGACGACGAATGCGGTGGGAGCGTATGCGGGGTACCAGTTGGCTTATGCGTCGGCGTTCGGGCAATTTTTGGCCAGTCCGAGTGTGACCGGCGGCGCTGCGGGAGGCAGCGGGACGGGCGGAACGGAGGTATCGGTCATGGGGCGGCCTCCGAATTAAACGTCCGGGCCGGGGCATCGAATTATCGCGCGGCGGGCAGGTTGGAGTTCCAGCTATCGGCGACGATGAGCCATGCGCCCAGCCTACGCCAGGCTTTAATGTACTTGCCGCGGTCGGCGCGGATGGTGCCGTCGGGCTGGTGGATGGCGACGGAGTAGCGGCCGACTTCCAGGGCGAGGTCGCCGGAGGTTTCGACGCGAACGGTCTCCAGGCGAAGGTCTTGATATCCGGCATCGCCGAACTGGTGGAGGACACGCTCGACGGCTTTGGGGCCGTAGGCGGCTTCGTGGTGCGGGGCCATGAATGCGCCGTCGGGAGCGAAGAGGGCGGCAGCCTGGTCGTAGTTGCCGGTGTTGAAGGAAGTAACATAATCCTGAACGAGATTGCGGATCAGGGACTGGACGTCCATGAACGGACGAGTGTCCGCCAAGGAACTGGAATAGGGCCGATACATCTACTACCTCCTGGGGGAAGGCCAAGAGCAGCGTTCCCGGCCAGAGAGAACGGGTGCTCCTCAGTGCACAGGCATTCTAGCGCAAGTACCTGTGGAAAGAGCAAATTTTTTCGGGTAGTTTTGCGGCTCAGGGGAATACCGTAGAAGAGGCGGGGGGGCAATGGGGAGCGGCATCTCGGTAGAGCGAGGGCGGCATCTGAGGTGAGCCCGGAATTGGAGGCAAAGCAGAAGTCACGTGAGGGAAGCTATGAGATTTCATGACTTGAAGGTTAAGGGTTTTGGTACAGGATTGCTGGGCGCGGGTTTGCTGGGATTGCTGCTGGGAACGGGCGGAATGGCGGTGGCGCAGGACACGCACGACGAAGCCAAGCCGCAACAGGAAGAACCGAAGAAGCCGGACGAAGCAAAGCCAGCGCGGCCGCAAGACGAGCCAAAGGCGGCAAAGCCCTCGCACGAGCAGGAAGCGCCGAAGGCCGAGGAAATGAAGCCGGCGAAGAACGAGAAGCAGGACGAGAAGCAGAACGGCGAGATGAAGACGGGGCAAGAGCAGAATCGGCCGGTGCAGAATAACGATCGCGGGATGCAGAATAACGGAGGCGATCATGCGATGCGCGCGTCGGGGCAACAGGGACAGCGGATTCCGGACGATAAATTCCGTTCGAACTTTGGGCGGCAGCATAGCTTCCATGTGCAGACGACGGTAGTGGAAGGGCAGCCGCGGTTTCAGTACGGCGGATACTGGTTTGCGCTGTCGGACGCGTGGCCGGTGGGCTGGGCTTATACCGACGATTGCTACATTGACTACATCGATGGAGAGTATGTGCTGATTGATTTGCTGCATCCGGGAGTGCAGATTGCGCTGATTGCGGTGGGTTAGGGAGTGGATTGCGGGAAAGCCTTTCGGGCTTGTTTAGCCCGGAGGGCTTTTTGCTTTGGAGAGGAAATTCAAAAGCTTTAACACGGGGGACACAGGGGAAAAACTTTTACGGGGAGATTGGTATCCACTTGCGTGCGGGGGTGGGTGGGAGTATGTTGCGCGGGTGAGCTTGAATGAGCGGGAGCAGGTTGAAGGAAATGTTCCAGCCGGGAAGTTGCAGGAGGCGGCGCGAGCGGCGGGGCATCCGGAGAGATTTTGTCCGAATTGTTCGGCGGAATTGAAGGAGATGCGGTGCAAGCTGAGTTGTGCGGTGTGCGGGTTTTATTTGAGCTGCTCGGATTTTTATTGAAGCGCGGCACTGTGGAGGGCGCAGACTGAGCCCGATGAATGGCGACTTCGACAGGTCACGTCTGGACGCTTGCTGAGCTGTTGTGGCACGAACCTGCACAAACAATGGAGCAACTCCGCTAAAATCTTTGACTTCTAGGCGGCTGAGGGTATAGTACTTCCGTAACTGATACACTCTCGTTAGGTCGCCGATGTCAGAAGAGATGCCTACTTCTGTACCGTTCCGCCGCATTAAGAGCAACCTGTTCCGTGTCATCCAACGACCGAAACGCTATCGATGCAGAGAGATTCGTTGCTGCGCTAACACAGATTGCTAGTGGCCGTCTGACCTACGAACAAGTGACTGGTAATTCTGAGTGGAGGTTGGGTCAAGCTCAAGCGTGAAAACCGAGGCAAGCGATTATCTGGTGTAACGAAACGTTCTCCAAGGTCACTACTTAGATGAGTGTAGCCGTACTGATAGGGGTTCACGATGGCTTGGTGCTGGCAGCGGACAGCGCGGCCACTCTGTCTATGCAGTTGCCACCGGGAGTTGTAATTCCGGGCGGCGCTCCGATGGTTGGTAACGTGTACGATAACGCGAACAAAATTTTCAACCTAGTGAAAGGCCAACCCATCGGTTGCATTACATTCGGAAGCGGTAACATCGGGAGCGCTTCAATCGGTACGCTGATAAAAGATCTTAGAAAAGAATTAACTGACAAACCTAACCCATGGAACTTCGATGTCGGTAAGTACACCATGGAGGAGGTCGGAAAGATCCTGGGGAAATTTTTGGGGCAGGAATGCGACAAATTGCCGGTACCTGCGCGCGTCGCCACGAATATAGGATTTCTCTTAGGGGGTTATTCCAAGCCGGGCGATCTTGGTGAATCATGGTCAGTGGAAATACTAAAGGGCGTCGCCCAGCCGCCCAAGAAACTGCGGCCGGATCACGAAGTAGGATTGAGCTGGGGCGGAGCGACTGAGGTATTGCAGCGTATGGTCCTAGGGTTTAGCCCAATGCTTTTCGAGGTGCTAGCAAAAGTCATGCAGCCGCAGCAGAATGCTTCCGTTCTTCAGAGTCAACTCGGTCCGGTTTTGGCGACTAATTTGCAAGCCAATCTAGTGTTTCCACCGATGCCGATTCAAGATGTTATTGATCTTGCCAGGTGGTTTGTTCATTCAGCAATTATGTTCTCGCGCTTCTCCACGGGACCAAACATCGTCGGCGGCCCTATTGAGATCGCTGCAATTACGAAACACGAAAATTTCAAGTGGGTTAGTCGGAAACATTACTGGGACCAATCCGTAAACAGGGAGCCATACCATGTTGTTATCGATTAACGAAGCCGAAGTCGCCAAGTTGTTGCAGTCCAACGACAAGCCATATGCGACTGTTTTCACTTCGGACCTGCCGACAGTGAGCGAGAATTACAGTCCCGCATATACCCCAACTTGTGAAGTATCTGGAACAGTCTATGCTGCTCCTCTGCTCGTCACGCCAGAAACGAAAGAACGTCTCATGTCGATACGCCGCGAGATAGAGGGATCAGGCACTCCTCTGAAGGGGGCAGGAGAATTGACCAGAGAGATTGATGAAATGAGGGGCAGACGCTAGTTTTGCCAGCGACCCTGACATATATTGATTCAGGCGTTCTGATCTTTGCGGCGAAGGGTACGACCGCCGCCGCTGCCTTGGCCCTTCCATTTCTAGGCGATCCCAACCGGGAATACGTTACCAGCGACTATGTTCGCTTGGAGATTTTGCCCAAGGCAACGTTCCACAAGCGGTCGGCAGAGGTTGATTTTTACAATCTGTTTTTCTCCACCACGACACGCTCAATCCCAACGAGCGAAGCACTTTTGGCCTACGCGCTAGACGAAGCCTGTAAGACTGGCATCCAAGGGCTTGATGCGATACATATAGCCTGTGCCGTATTTGCTGGCGCTGAGGAATTTATAACCTCAGAAAAAACCAACAAGCCAATCCATCGGACTAATCTCATTAAAATGATCTCAATATTCCCAGCAGCCTCAGTCACCGCCAAGCCGTGGTGGAAATTCTGGCGATGGGTGAACAGGGAGCGACGCAAATGAAGAAAGCTAATCACTCCGCCCCCGTGCCTAGGCGCGTTGCTGAGTCAACATATTCTCCCCCATTTAGGCAGTGACCTAGGGTGCCGGGACCGTGCTATTGCGATAGCGACTGATTTAGCAGGTCTGGCTGACAGGCTTGGTGATCTGCGTCTACAATATTCGGGTAATTAATTTCTTGATCATGATGAGGAGAACGTGATGGAACGCAAGGCTAGCGCGGTGTGGAAGGGTGGGTTGAAGGATGGGAAGGGAACGATATCGGCTCCGGGCGGAGTGCTGAAGGACACGCAGTATTCGTTTACCTCGCGGTTCGAAAATGGGCCGGGGACGAATCCGGAGGAGTTGATTGCGGCGGCGCATGCGGCGTGTTTTTCGATGGCATTGTCGGCGCAGTTGGGTGGGGCGAATCTGAAGCCGGAGAGCATCAGCACGAATGTGACTTTGACGATGGAGAAGCAGGAGGCGGGCTGGACGATTACATCGAGCCACATCGATGTAGTGGGGAAGGTTCCGGGAGCGGATGCGGCGACGTTTCAGAAGTATGCGGAGGCGGCGGAGAAAGGGTGCCCGGTGTCGAAGGTGCTGAACGCGAAGATATCGATGACGGCGAAGCTGGGGTAGGNNTGATCAATGGCGCGCATGTTGTGATCCATACCAAGGACCCGGAAGCTGACCGGGCCTTTTTTAGCGATGTGCTTAAGTTTTCGTCGGTGGATGCGGGGCATGGGTGGTTGATTTTCGCCATGCCGCCACTGGAAGCCGCGTTTCATGGTTACGAGAAGCATGATTCGGAGAAAAACGACCGGCACGAACTTTACTTAATGTGCGATGACATCGCGGCGACGTTGAAGGATCTCGAGGCGCAGAAAGTGGAAGTCTCGGATGTGACCGAGCAGCGCTGGAGAAAGCTGGCTACGTTTACGCTTCCGGGCGGCGGGAAGATTGGGGTTTATGAGCCGAAGCATGCGAGTCCGTTGAAGCTGAGGGGGTGAGCGGCGGCGTCGCCGTTGCCCCGCCGTGGTTTGACAGGCGGTGGTGGGGCTGTAGAATAGGAACGTTGATCTTCCTGACACGGCGGCCTTGGGGCCGCTGCTGCATTGCAGTCCAGTATTGCCATCGTGGCGGAATTGGCAGACGCGCATGGTTCAGGTCCATGTACCGGCAACGGTGTGGGGGTTCGAGTCCCTTCGATGGCACCAGATTCGATAACTCAACAGGGATACAGAGAAGATGCGGGAGATCCTTCGCTCCGCCTGAAAAACGGCTGCGCTCAGGATGACTACATCTGGAGAAGTACAAATATTTCGAGATCTGAAATGGTCGGGGCGCGCGGATTTGAACCGCGGACCCCCTGCGCCCAAGGCAGGTGCGCTACCAGGCTGCGCTACGCCCCGACATGTTAACGGCTGGTAAATGACAATGACTCTCACGAGTCAATGACTGAAGCAATTATAAACGACGGAACGCGCTATAATTTTTCTCTGGATATGCAGAACCTGCGGCATGCGTTGGTGGCCTACGTGAAAGGTCCGGTGGGAGAGTTCGTGGAGAACCTCCGGCGGGAGCTGCATCCGGGATTGCCGCTGTTCGCGGCGCATCTCACGTTGTTGCCGCCGCGTCCGCTGCGGGGGACCGAGAGTGCGGCGCTGCAGGTGCTGGCGGAGATTTGCGGACGGGCGGAGCCTTTTGAAGTGACGTTGGGAGGGATGGATAGTTTTGCTCCGACGACCCCGACGGTTTACATACGGGTGTCGTACGGGGCGATGCGGATGTGTGAGCTGCATGAACAGCTGAATACCCAGGCGCTCGAGTTTGTGGAAGAGTGGGCGTATATTCCGCATTTGACGATTGCGAAGATGCCCAGCGAAACGGCGGCGGTAGAGGCTTTGCGGACTGCCGGGGAGCGCTGGGAGGAATATGTGGGAAGCCGGCGAGTGCTGCTGGACCGGCTGACGTTTGTGCGGGAGGAATCTTTGAACTGCTGGGTGGATCTGGCTCCGGTGATGCTGGGCGGAAGTTTGGTTACGCCTTAGGCGGAGTTTTCTAGGAATCATTCTTCGATTGTGACCTTCCGGCGCGGATGTAATTCGCCTCACGGGTTACCTCAGCGGCTTAAAGCCGGCAGTAAAAGCATGGCAGTTATCGCAGCGGTGAACCGCTGCGCCACCCAAAAGCAAAGGCAGGCGCTGAAGCGCCGACGCATTTGGAGTTGTTTACGCTCGACTAAACGTCGTGCCCTTCCCAATCCCATGTTGGTTAGCAGGTTCGCCGCAGTCCCCATTTCGTGCCTTCCCGAGATCTCGCAAAACTGACTTTCCTGCCTTGATTGCGTCAACCTTCCCTTGGTTACCTGCCCGTTACGTTACTCCTACCTATGCGACATGGCCCTAAGTACATTTCCCTCCCGTGCGTTGCGGAGATGCGGGGCGGGCTGTAAATAGAAGACAGGGAAGTGTGATGCCCGCGCCGGTAGCCGCTTCGGGCGCGGGTTTCAGAAACGCCCTGGGGGCTTAAGAATGCAGATCGGGGTTTACGGTTCGGGGTTTCTGGGAACGGTGATTTCGGCCTGTCTGGCGGACTTTGGGACTCCAGTTTCGTGTTGTCATCCCGATCGGACGCGGATGGTCGAGATGGCGCAGGGCAACATTCCATTCTTCGAAAAAAACCTGAAAGAAATCATACGGCGAAACGTGCGGGCAGGGCGGCTGGCGTACTCGACCGACATTGAATCGTTTGCGCGCAAGGCGCAAGTGATTTTTCTGGCGGAAGATGGAGCGGAAAATTTGAGCGATGTGGTGATGCGCATTGCGAAGATGGCGCCGAAGCCGCCGATCTTGACGATCGTCACTCCGGTGGCGGTGGGTACGGCCAATGCATTGGAGAAAAGTTTGAAAGATGCGGGGCTGCAGGGGACGATCGTATCGCAGCCGATGTTTTTTACGGATGGATGCGCGGTGGAGGATTTCAACTGGCCGGACCGGTTGATTCTGGGATCGACTTCGAATGAAGCGGTGCATGTGCTGAAACAGATTTTTCATCCGCTGGTGATGCGCGGGGTGCCGGTGATTGTGACCAACCAGGCTACGGCGGAGTTGGTGCGGGAATCGGCGACGGCGTTTGTGGCGACGAAGATTTCGTTCATCAACGAAGTGGCGGCGCTGTGTGAGCGGGTGGGCGCGGATGCGGTGAACCTGGCGCTGGCGCTGGGGCTGGACAAAAAGATTGCTCCGCGATGTTTGCAGCCGGGAGCGGGGATGGGCGGGGTATTTGCGGAGTCCGATATGGATTCGCTGGCGCAGTTGGCGCAGGCCAACGGGGTATCGCTAAAAGTATTGAGCGCGGCGCGGGACGTGAACCATAACCTGGCGGACCGACTGGTGGAGAAGATTGCGGCAGCGTTGAATTCAGTGGAGAACAAGGATGTAGGGATTCTGGGGCTGGCGTTCAAGCCGAATACGAATTCAGTGGCGGGATCTTCAGCGATTCGCTTGGCGGAAACGCTGGTGGCGAAAGGGGCGCGGGTAAAGGCGTACGACCCGGTGGCGCTGGCGGATGCGAAGATTCGGCTGAACGGCTCGGTGCGATATTGCGAGACGGCCTACGCTGCGGCCGAAGGGATGGATGCGCTGGTGGTGGGAACGGGCTGGCCGGAATTTCGAGCGCTGGATTTTGACCGCATCAAGCATCTGCTGAAGAAGCCGATTATTGTCGATACGAAGAATCTGCTGGACTCGGTGCGGCTGCGGGCGATGGGATTTGAATATGTTGGTGTGGGGCGCGGGTGAACGTGGAGCCAGAAGGTTCAGATGCGGCAGTATCGATCGCGCGGGTGACGATATCTGCGCGGGTTTATCTTTTCCTTTCGGGAGTTCTCGATAACTTCTCCATCGCTTTGTTTTTCTTCCCTTTCTCTGTGATTGTTCATGCGCTGAGTTCGGTCTGGTGCCGATTCTTGGCCGAGGAGTGATGACTCTTCGACGGACGCCAACTTTTGTGGCTCGTCCCGTCGCTAGGGGGCGGCTCAGCTTACCCACGGAAAAGCCTTGACCACGAAGGGCACTAAGGTTCACGAAGGTATTCGCTGGTGGGGCGATTCAGAGCTGCAGAGTCGATTGAATGCCATCTGAGGTTGGCGGTTGTATAATCAGCAAGGCGGTGGGAATAGCTCAACTGGCAGAGCACCGGACTGTGGCTCCGACGGTTGCGGGTTCGATTCCCGTTTCCCACCCCAGATTTTCCGCCAAAGATTTTCCTGCCTGCGATAGTTTCAGCACGTGTGTTTTTCGATTCTTCGATGCTTTCTTGCCTTCTTTCCTTCGATCCTTTCGATGCTTGGGTCCTTCGTCTCTTCCATCCGATGATGGGTAAAGTGGCGGGCAGGGTCTTGCCCGGTGGCGGCAGAGGCCTGTCAAGCTGCGTCCAAAGGCGGTGATGGTGCAGTTTGACCTGAAACGGCGGTGTGCTATGGGAGATCCCTCGGCCCGCTGGTGAAAACGCGGGCCTTTGGGAGTGGTGGCGATTCCGGCCGACATGCAAGTGAATCTGCACTTCTGATGGAGTAGAATGCGAGATTCTACGGGGAAGAAAATGAGGCGGATGCTCCATCCTTTGTTCCATCCTTTTCGAAATTCCGGGGGAAATTTGGGTCCGCTCGAGCAACGGCTGCTGGACGCGCTGTGGGCGCGGGGCAGCGCGACGGTACGGGAGTTGGTGGAAAGCGGCTGCGAGGATCTGGCCTACACCACGGTGATGACCACGCTGGACCGGCTGTTCAAGAAGGGACTGCTCACGCGATCGGAGGAAGGCAGGGCGTTCCGCTACGCGGCACGGTTCAGCCGCGAAGAGTTTCATCGGGAAGCGGCGGGGCACGCCTTTCGCCAACTGCTGGATGCCAGTCCGGCTTCGTCGCTGCCGCTATCGTTTCTGGTGGAAATTCTGGGAGAGCGAGATGGGCAGTTGCTGGATGATTTGCGGAAACTGGTGGAACGCAAGCGGCGAGAACTGAATTCTCGAGAAGCCGGGCAGCGCGAGACGGGCTCAGCAAGACCCGGCCGGAAGGAGACGGAATGATGTTCGCCGTGCGTGGGATCGCAGTCTCGTTTTCGATTTTCTTCATCCTTTATAGTGTGCTGTCGGTGGCAGTTTGCCTGGGGTGGCGGAGGCTATGGCTTTACGGCCAGCAGCAGCCGGCGAGACGGTGCGCTGACCTGCTTTTCATTCTGCGCATGATTCCATTCTTTGTTGCGAGTGGAGTGACTCTCGTGTTTGCTGTGCCATCGTTTCTGCTGCTCGAGCCACGGGCGGTGGAGGAGTCGATGGGCGCGGGGGCGGTGATGCTGGGCTGCGGCGGGATGGCCGTGATGCTGGCAGGAGCATGGAACGCGGCTGCGGCATTGGTGCGGGCCGCGAGAACCGTTGCGCGATGGTCGAAGGAAGCCCGGGTGATTGATTCCTGCGATGTGGATTACCGGCAGCCGGTAGCTGTGATGCGGACTTCGGCGGCTGCGCCTCCACTCACTGCGGCGGGCATTCTGCGGCCGCGAGTGTGGGTATCGGGTGCGGCGGAGTTTGTGCTGACCGAGCGGGAGTTGCGGAGCGCGTTGCGGCATGAGGTGGTCCACGTGCGGCGGAGGGATAATCTTAGGAAATTACTTCTGCGGCTGGTGGCGTTTCCGGGGATGGCGCAACTGGAAAGTGCGTGGCGCGAAGCGACGGAAATGGCGGCCGACGATGCCGCGGTATCGAATGCGTCCGAGGCATTGGATCTGGCCGCGGCGGTGATCAAGTTGTCGCGGCTGGCTCCTTTCGTGCCGCCGGCGGAGCTGACTACGGCTTTGGTGCAGAGTCCGGCGCAGTCGGTGAATGCGCGCGTGGAACGGTTGATTGCGTGGACGGAGCCGCGGCAGAGTTCTTCAAGATATTCTTTCGGATACGCGCTTTGTGCCGCAATAGCCGTTGTCGTGGCATCGGTCCTCACCTACGGCGGATTGCTGGTTCGGGTACATCAGGCGACCGAGTGGCTGGTACGTTGATTCCGCAGTTGATTCTAATTTGAGAATTGTATACACTGGCAGTCCCTTCCCTAAGATAGTTCTGCTCTATCCCAAATTTTCATTTCCCAGGAGACTTCCCACCATGAAAGGAAAGCTGAACCTCCACCGACTGGCAATGGGCTCCAAGATTGCTGTTGCTGTCATTTTGACGATTTTAATTTTGACCGCTGGCGGATGGGCCAGTGAAAAGGTTTTGTACACGTTCACCGGCGGTGATAGTGGCGAATACCCGCAGCGGCCGCTGGCGCAGGATGCTGCGGGAAATCTTTATGGCACTGCGGTGGATGGAGGGAGCACTAACTACTGCTCGCCAGGGTGTGGAGTCGTGTTTAAGCTTACGAGAAATTCCAATGGCTCATGGACAGAGAGTGTGATTCATACCTTCATGGGGGGAAGTGAAGATGGGGCCACTCCACAAGCCGGTGTGACGCTCGATTCCAAGGGTAACCTTTATGGAACGACGTCCAGGGGCGGGCCGGGGGTGTGCTTGATTTTCAACATAGACATAGGTTGTGGAATCGTCTACAAATTGTCCCCCGAAGCGGGAGGCACCTGGAAAGAAACCATGATCTATGCATTCACGGGTGGAAGCGACGGGGGGGATCCGCTTTCGGGGGTAATCTTCGATTCTCAGGGAAACCTTTATGGCACAGGCGCGCAGTGGGGCATCGTCATCGGCTGCCCCGGGCATTTGTATGGCTGCGGCACTGTGTTTGAATTAACGCCGGCAGTTAGTGGCTCATGGACTGAGACTACTATCCACGAATTTACCGGGGAAGACGGCGATGGCTCGGCTCCGGTGCAGCCCCTTACCTTCGATCAACACGGCAACATCTACGGCACAACTTACAACGGTGGAATCGCGAGCAATGCATGTCCCGATGGATGTGGCACATTGTTCAAGCTAACCCCTACGCCGGGCGGAGGATGGAACTACAACGTGAGTTATAGGTTCGGACATAGTGTTACGGACGCAGCTATCCCCGGCGGCCCGGTAATCTTCGACGCGCAAGGTAATTTGTACGATTGGGCAGGAGGCGGTACTCATGGTTACGGAACCATCGTCCGGTTGACGCCCCGCACCGGCGGAACGTGGACGGAGAGCATTCTCTACAACTTCGAGGGTGGACCGACGGACGGAGCCGGTCCAGACTCGCTGATCCTCGCTAGCGACGGGAAACTTTACGGTACAACTGCGGAAGGTGCGAACTCAGCTTGCGAGTTCGGCTGTGGGGCGATTTTCCAATTGACGCCGTCCGATTCCGGAACGTGGACGGAGACCTTGCCGTACTTGTTCGACGGAAGCAATGGAGAATATCCCAATGGTTTTATCGCGGCTCCTCACGGCAGTTTCTACGGCGTGGTCTCCGGCGGCAGCGTCGGCTACGGTATGGTTTATCAATTTACCCCGTAGTTTCATGAGTTAGTGCAAAGCCGGATGTGACCAATGCTTTAGGCCGGTTCGCTACTTTGTTTCAGTAACGAACCGGCCTATCTGTTTATTAGTGTCCGGGCTGGTGCGTTGGTTCCGCGGTTGACTTGAGCTAAAGACCCGATGTAAATTGGTGCTCCCTCCCCGAATCAGGAGTTGTGTATATACCTAACTCTCGTTAAGTCGCCCACTCCATAGCAAGATTGCACCACTCGTCGTGTTGTCAACTAGGGAGGATCTCACATGCGAAGCAAAAGATTGTCTCTCGGACTGGCTGTTGTACTGGCTATGTTTGTTGTCGCCACACTTACGACGACCACGCGCGCGGCCGCCCAGACGATCACCCTTCTCTATGGCTTCACCGCCTCATACAACATCAGTGAGGGACCCTACGCCGGCGTGATCGAAGACAGCTCCGGCAACCTCTACGGCACCACATCGGGTGGAGGGACCGACGGCAAAGGAACGGTATTCCAGCTGGTCCCGCCATCGGGTTCGGGCGGCGCTTGGACGGAGAACGTCCTCTATAGCTTTACCGGTCTTACGGACGGCGGTGCGCCCGTGGGCGGGCTGACGTTCGACTCCGCCGGTAATCTCTATGGCACGACCTACCAGGATGGAAATTCCACCTTTGCCGGTACAGCGTTCCCTTCGACAACAGCAGATTGCCGAAAGGGTCAGAGCCGTCGGTATTCGCGAAGTCGTGCAATATTGTTTCGGTCCAGGCGCCGCCGCCCGAAGGCGGTTTAAGCCTGAACACTGTGCCTTGAGCATGGCTTCCGCAAAACGTCGTCGTGCCGAACAGGTTGCCTCCCCCACCAAGCGTGACTCCCGCCACTGGCTCACATCCATCCGGTGCCGGCGGAGTCTTTTTTGGCACAAGCCAAACAGGTGGCTCAAAGGAAGCGGGCACTACCGAGGATGGAGGGCCATACGGCAGTTCGTCGGCTGGCGTCGCATTCAGTGTTGTGCCGTAAATGCGCGTCACAGATAGGATTCATGCCTGCCTGGCGGCGGCCCTCGAACGCCGCCGGGTGGCCTTATGGTTTGCGGCTGAGCTTAAGTCACTTACGCGTGCCGATGCGAGAAAGTCGGGCGAGTTAGAAAGTCACGCGCACTCCAAGCTGCGCTGCGAACGGGATACCTACGGTTGTCCCCGGGCCGAAGAAATCTCCCAGCGCGCCCTCAGGTTTCTCAAGCTGCTTCAGGCTGGTGACGGGGGCGGTTTGAGTGCAAGTTGCATTGGCGCAAATGCTGGTGACATTGGTGATGCCTTGTGCGTTGGGCGCCATCTGGGCGGCCGGAACCGGGAGCTGGACTACATTGACGGCGAAGTTCGCGCCGGGATTATTACGGTTGAAGAGATTGAAGAACTCGATGAAGGGATCGATCTGCCAGCGCTCTTTGATTTTGAACGGACGCGTGACGCGCAGGTCCGACTGGATGTACGGCGTGCCGCGGAATTCGTCGAGGCTGGTGTAGGTTCCATTGACGTAAATGCGGTCGGTGTTATTCGCATTCGTGATAGTGATGGGTCGGGCGCTCTCGACTTGGTTGACCGTGCTCAGTTC
>PKVZ01000005.1 GCA_003131635.1 Acidobacteriaceae bacterium | reverse complement strand
CCGCTACGAAGGGATCGTTTCTCTCACCGATTTCAGCGAGAGCCTGATCCATGGCCTCGGTGATTTTGTCGGGCGAGCGGCGCGCCACATACTCGCGTAGGGCATCGCTAAACAGCCGGCTCCGCGACTTCCGGCTGCGCCGCGCCAGGCGTTCCGCCAAGTCGAAAAGTTCATTGGGAATGGAGACCGCCGTTTTCATACCGAAAGTATAACCGCGCTTGCGGCGATTGGCAAGGCATAAACGGTCTCGCTAAAGATGCACATCCTGTGATCCCCGCAACCCCCGCGCAACCAGGCGAAATGGAGCTGCCGCCGGATCTCTTGCAAGTTGTTGAGGAGATTGGTGGCGGCGCGTGGACTCGAACCACGGACCTACGGATTATGAGACCGTCGCTCTAGCCACCTGAGCTACGCCGCCATCTCTTTTATTTGCAACAGCTTAAATCAGGAACGGGTAGCCAGAGGGCTTTCCGTGCGTTCCCGTGCGATTTTACACGACTGCGGTGCGCGATGGAAAGCTGGAGCGCGTAGGAATCGTTTCAACGTTACTCAGCCATATGGGGTGAATCCATGTCCGCTCGAAGTTCGGCTCAGTGCAACGATCAGAATGGTGTGCTGGCCTAATCTAGTCGTAACAAGCACGATTGTTTGGCTGCTTGGTACAGTCCACGACGTCAACATCGGGGTCAAAGTTGATGTCCCCTTTGACGGGAACGATACATTGCACGTCACGTTTGTCATGCAACTTCACACGAACGAAAATACCGGGCGGGGTAACAGACTCATCATCCTCGTTCCAATCAACGATTTTCTCGATTGGACTTGGTGACTTGACCATTCCCGCACAACGGCGAGCCGCTTCTATGACTTTTGCATTTGGTTGCTCGTGGTCACTTGCGACTGGAATATGCTTGCCAATCGGGTAGTCCTGTCGCAACTGCGGAACCGTTTGGGTTGGCTGGTCGATGCAACCCGTCAAGCCAAGCAGTGCGAAGGTGACGGCGACGCTTTTGAATGTCCCCCTCATTCGGTTGACTCAGGTCTTTTCCTTCACCTTTCGCAAGTTGACATCGTAAATCTGGACATTGGACCATCCGATCTTTGCCATGTTGGTCCGATATTCGAGGGCATCTTCATAGGTCTCCTTGAAGCCAATAAACTTGGTGACGCGACGTGCGTCCGATCCAAGAATCGCAAAACTCCAGCCTGTCACCTTGCCGTTCTCGTCTTTGATCGCCATTTGCGATTAGGCCCCTCCATTTCAAGGAGACATTCTACTCCCGAGCCTCGTACACAAAGCCCGTTGCATTCTATTGCATGGTCACCCGGGGTGACGAATCGCAGGATTCCTCGTTGCACACTGTTGCATTCGCCCCCGTTTGCTGCCCGAAAAACCCGTTGCTCATGGCGCTTAGCGGTGCTACGATAAGTATTATAAGTGAAACTATGAAGACAGCTACTAGAATGATTAAGACGTATACCATCGATCCGGAAGTTGATCAGTACGTTGCCGCTACCAAAGGGGCAAACTCCGCCAGTGAACGGGTGAACGCTCTGCTGAGGCGTGCCATGCTGCAGGAGCGGGAGGAAGTGTTGGAAGCCGAGGCCGCTGCCTTTTTTGGCGGGCAGCAGGGAAGGCATCGAAAAACCACTTTGGATTTCCATAAAGCAGCGCTCCGTACTTTCGACCGGGACTGATGCTAGACATCCGCGCCCATCCCCGACGTGGTGAGGTCTACCTGGTTCACCTTGGAAGCAAGCGGCGTCCTGCTGTGATTCTGTCCATTGACGCCCTCAATCGCCACGCCTTGGATGTGTGCGTTGTGGGCCTAACCACCGTGGAACATGCGAGGTTTTCCATGCGCGTGCCGATCAAAGCCGGGGATGGGGGGCTGGATTCTGACTGTTGGGCGAAGTGCGATCAAGTCACCACGTTGGAGAAAAATCTGCTGCACCAGCCTGCGATCGGTCGATTGTCGGATGCGACATTCGCCAAAGTTGAAGAGCAGGTCAAAGTCGCTCTAGGCTTGGGATGATCACTCAGTCATGAAATCAGTCGCCATCATCCCAGCTCGACTAGCATCGACCCGTCTTCCGCGCAAGATGCTGCGCGAGATCGCGGGTAAGCCGCTGGTCGGGTGGGTGTACGAGGCGGTTCGAATATCGCCATTGCTTTCCGATGTCATCGTGGCCACGGATTCCGAAGAGATTCTGCAAGCGTGCCGCGGACACGGCTGGAAAGCTCAGATGACCTCAACCACTCATCGCAGTGGCACCGAGCGGGTGCACGAAGTTTCCAATTCGCTTCTGGCAGATATCTACGTCAACGTGCAAGGCGACGAACCGCTCGTGCGCCCGGAACAGATTGCCACGTTGTTGGAAGTCATGCACGATCAATCCGTCCAGGTGGGTACCGTGAAGACCGCTTGCCCGGCGGAAGAAATCAGCAATCCCAACGCCGTAAAAGTTGTGACCGCGGCCGATGGACGCGCTCTCTACTTTTCCCGCGCTACCATTCCATTCGATCGCGACCGCGGCGAGCCGCGCTACTTCAAGCATCTCGGCCTGTACGCGTATCGCAAGCCCGCGCTCGATTTCTTTGTGAGCCAGCCGGAATCAACGCTGGAGAAAAGTGAACGGCTGGAACAACTGCGCTTCCTGGAAAACGGAATCTCAATCTACGTGGGCGAAACGCTGTACGATTCCGTGGGCGTGGACACGGAAGAAGACCTGCAACGCGTGGCCGAAATTCTGCGCCGCCGTTGACTCCGCACTTTCGCTTCGATCGCTTCGATGGCAAAACAATTTGCAGATTACGCCGGTGGCCCCGTACTTTGCGCGCGCCCCCACTCTTCCGCAGCCGCCACTCGCCGTGAGATCGCAGGGTGTGAGTGGAACAGCAATTCGATCCACTTCGCAGGTGTGCGCTCCGCCAGGTTCTGCTGTGCCAGCTTGTTCATCGACGAAATGAACGGCTCGACGCTGGCGATCGATTCAAAGGCATAGCGATCGGCTTGCCGCTCGTTGTAGCGCGAGTATGCATTTAGCGCCGGCATCAGCAGAAGCGAAAGCAAGGTCGCGGTAATGGCCAGCAAGGGCAGGTTGGCGAAATCGGAAAGCTCCTCGAACATGTGATGATCGACCGCGTAGTGCAGTACAAAATTCGCCAGCCAAAAACCCAACAAAGTAATTCCTGCCTGCACCAGAATGCTCTTCAAAATGTGGCGATGAACATGGTGTCCGAGTTCATGCGCTAGAACAGCTTCGATTTCCTCGGGAGCGTAATTGTCCAGCAGCGTGTCGGCCAGAATGATCCGCCGTGTGGTGCCGAGCCCGGTAAGAGCAGCATTCGCTTTCTTGCTTTTTTCCGAAAGCTTCCAGCGATAGACTCCGCGCACCCGCGTCCCTGCTCGCTCTCCCAGTTGCACCAGCCGTCGCCGCAGATCTTCATCGTCCAGCGGCTCGAACTTGTAGAAGATGGGGAACAGCACCACTGGCGCAAGCTGGGCCAGCAGAATGAATAGCCCCATGAACAGTGCCCACGTGATCAGCCACCAATGTTGCGGAGCTTGGCGAATCATGAAGTAAAGCAACTCCACCACGATCGCAGCCATCACCAATCCCACCAGAAAGCCTTTGACTTCATCCCACAGCCACGAGCGCAATTTTTGCGTGGAGAGCTGAAACCTTCGCTCCAACCGGAATCCATAGTAGTCGAGACCCAGGCCCAGCACTTTGCTGATCAAGAGCAGGAAGAACAAATACAAAAAGACGGCGAGCGTGTAGTTCTGGAATCCGCGCCGCAAAGCCAGATCGCGCAACCAGCCCGACCAACCCGTGACCAGCAACACGACGAGAAACGCGGAGCCGACTACAAAGTCGGCGAT
>PKVZ01000131.1:31555-56297 GCA_003131635.1 Acidobacteriaceae bacterium | reverse complement strand
GGGACTCCCTGCGTAGGAGACAACTGCGCAGGCGACTCGAATTGGCAAAGCGTCCCCTGCTTCGGCCCAGATGGCTGCCGGTCGAGCGCATACGTCAACCGGCCCCCAGAGTGGACGTGAGTTCCTGTACTCCTGTGACGCGGTTAGTTGCTGCGGACAGTTAATCACGGACTGCACCCAAGAGGGAGACTGCGCTCAGTCCGTAGCGCTGAGCAACCCCGAGGTCCGCAGGCAGTTAGCCGAGTTGTCGACTAACTCCACGGTTCTAGTGGCAAACTGCAGCGGCGCGTATGTGCCGTACGAACCGCCGGGCGCGAGTTCGAGAGTGCATTCTTCCGACTTGGTAGACGACCACATTCTGAGGGATTGATGCCCAAACCCGCACTTATACTGGCGCTGTTGAGTGCGTCCCTCTGCACGTTGGCGCTGGGCCAGGCCGGCTCGAAAGCCGCACCGGTTTCGCGTCCTCCTACCCCGCCGGTGTATCGCGTTTCGTTTGAGCGCCGAAAGCCCGTTGAGGGGGTAATGCTACCGGGGCTCTCGAATTGCCTTTTCAATGCGCAAGCGATGGGACTCTTTTCGTCAATTTTATCGGTACGGTGCCGGCAGGCGCCGGCATGAAGCCGCCTCTATTCCCGCCAATGCTGCTCACCTCAGTTTCCCCGTCCGGCCAGGGCCACACTTTCCGGCTGGATCGGGTTCCGGAGCTTTTTATCTCCAGGCAGGAGGATCACTTTGCCTCCGACTCCCAAGTGATCTTCCTCGTCCGGGGGGCGCGAGAAAACAAACCCGTGAAGCGGACCTTTCAGTGGAAGGACGGGACCCGAAGTGAATATGAAGACAACGCCGCTCCACAGCATCTCTATGTACTCAGTTTCACCCGTGACGGGGAGTACCGCCGAACCATCGAGATCGAGGATTCGTTTTCCATCCTCCACGTTGGCGTCTTCCCTTCTGGGATGTTTCTGGCTCTCGGCTTCGACCAGAAAGACAAGTCCCCAAGGTTGGTGATGTTAACGCCAGATGGGAGGCTTCTGAAATCTCTGACGGTCCCAGCCGACGACCTCCCGCAATTCATGGTCAGCGGGGCGGATGCTCCCCACCCGCACACCATTGTTCCGACCGAGCTCATCCCGGCGGGCCATTCGATCCTCATCGTTGTTCAGAACAACCCCTCCTTTCCGCTCCTGGAGGTCACGGAGGGAGGATCGATCAGGGCCATCCACCCGAAGCTGCCGAAGGACACTCAGATCAGGGCCGTTGCCCCGAGCGACCGAAACTTATACGTGATCCGAGTACGGGATACGACAAACGCGACTCCGATGGTGCTATCTACGAGCTGCGCTACGAGGATGGTGCCGTGCTCGGTCGATTTGAGCTCCCCGATGGCAGGCAGGGCTCAGAGGTCGCTTGTGTCCACGATGGGAAGTTTCTCTCAGCCGATTTTGAGGATGGCAAGATCATACCTCTGGTCGGCTCGGCCGAACCGTAGAAGCCACAGGCCCCCACCCTGGTGATTCTCGCCCCCGCCGGCGCCGAAGTGATCGAAGGCTTCGATCCCGACCACCTTGACCAATTCCTCTCCGCTGCCCGATGATCGAAGCCATTCGCGAGGCCCACTATTTCCAATCGAACTCAACAGAGCCCGCAACCGCATCCCCTCCGCGGATATTTCTTTATTGCCTCCGCCGCCTTCCTTTGGGGAGTCTCCGCTGCCCTGGGCCGCGCCGTGTTTACTGGGAAACTGCCGTTGGGCCGCGCCGTTCTTCGTCCCATCGAACCACTGATTCTTTCGCAGACCCGCACCACATTCTCGCTGGTCGTGCTGCTTCCTCTTCTAGTTGCTTCCCAAGGCTGGCAGCGGATCAGGCTGCCTGCGCGCGACCTCGCCTACTGTTTTATCCTGGGCATGCTCGGCGTGGCGGTCTCGAATTATTTCTATTATGTTGCCATCCAGCGCACCAACGTGGCCACCGCTATCATCGTGCAATACACCGCTCCGGTGTGGGTGCTGCTCTACGTGGTAGCCCGCGGCCAGCAAAGGCTCACTGTACAAAAAGTTGCCGCGGTCGCGTTGGCAGTAACCGGAATCGCTCTGGTCATCGATATCTTCGGAGCCAAGTCTGGCCCAGCGCTTCACCTGGACCCCTACGGCCTCATCGCCGCGCTGCTGGCCTCGTTCTCTTTTGCCTTCTACAACGTCGGCGGACACCGCATCCTCGCCCGCCACGACCGCTGGCGGGTGCTCGTCTGGACCCTTGCCGCGGCCGCAGCCTTCTGGCTCGTTGTCAATCCTCCCTGGAAAATCGCCGCCGCCCACTACACTCCCGCCCAATGGATATTCCTTTTCGTTTTTTCGATGATTTCGGTGCTTGGAGCATTCTCTCTTTACTTCCTCGGACTGCAGCATCTCGAGCCCACCCGCGCTATCATCGCCAGTTGCCTGGAGCCGGTGTTTTCCATTCTTCTGGCTGCCTTGCTGTTGGGAGAAGTGCTGCGTCCAATCCAGACGTTGGGAATCGTCTTCGTGCTTGCGGCCATCTTGATCGTGCAACGCCGGGACGGCCGTGCGATGGCGGACTCAGTTGTGGTCGAGCCGATAGAGTAAAATTAGTGCCCATGTCACGTTTCCATCTTGTCTGCGCGCAGGCATCCTGTGACTTCAATGCTTGCATCTCACGCTTGACGATGCGAGTCTCGCTTCTAGTTAAGTCCATTTTTGGCTCTTTCTTACCGGAGACCGAATTTCGTGGAAATGATTAGGATGAGATCAATGCTATTGATGGCCCTATGCGGCATGATCATCCCAATGCTCGCTTTCGCGCAGATCTCTGGCACAGCAACAACCCAAGACGCCCAGAATGCAGCGCCGGTGCAGGACCAGAAAGCGCCGCCACCGTCGCAGGATCAGAACAAGCCGCAGCCTGGCTCGCAAAATCAGCAAGTGCCTCCCAACGAACTGCCAAATGCGCCTTCCAGCAGCCAGACAGAACCGTCCCTCGGGGATCTCGAGTTTTCCAGTCGCTGAGTCTCAAGCCAATGCCAGGGAACAAGCCCTGCTCGATAAGCGAACCCGCATGCTGAAGATTCATCAGCGCATGGGACTGATCACCGCCGTTCCTCTCCTGGCAACGGTGATCTCTTCCGCCGGCGCGGGGGGCAAGAGCACCAGCACGTCTTCCCGCGATCTGCATGCCGCGCTAGGCGGCGTAACCGCAGGCCTATATTTCACGACCGCCTATTTTGCCATCCGAGCGCCCAAGATAACCGGCACTCAAACTCGCGGACCCACTCGCGTGCATAAGGCGCTGGCCTGGATTCATGGCCCTGGAATGATTCTGACGCCCATCCTCGGGGAACTGGCCTTCGATGAAAAAAGCAAGGGCGAAAAAGTTCACGGTATCGCCTCGGCTCATGGACCAGTAGCCATCGTTACAGCCGGTGCATTTGGCGCCGCACTTTTGTCTGTTTCGGTAAAGTTCTGAGGCGCATCTAACCACCTATGAACTTGCGAACCCTCGCCCTTTGCTGGTTTCTCCCGCTATCCACGTTTGCTTCCGCAGCCGACAGCCAATGGGTTCTTCAACAAGGTACTCTCACCTACCACGTGTCCCACCGACTGCACGAGAGCGAGGGTGTGAGCCATGAAGTGCGGGGCAAGGGAATTTGTCACGCTGGACAATGCGATTTTCTGATCGCGGTCCCGGTCAAGTCATTCGACTCCGGCGACAGCAACCGCGACCTCCATATGCTTCAAGTTACGCGCGGCGCGCAATTTCCCATGGTCACCGTGCGCACACGGCTGCCGGAATCGGCATCCACTTCCGCTGCCATCCAGGCCGATCTGGAGATCCAGTTCGCCGGCCAGACCGCCCAGTACAAGCAAGTACCATTTCAACTGATAACGCAAGGCAATCAGATTCGGATTACCGGAACCGTTCCGGCCACGCTCACAGACTTCAAAATCGACCCGCCGTCGCTACTCACGATTCCGGTAAAAAACGAAATTCCCGTGCGCGTGGACCTAACCTGGAAACCGCAATAATCCTGGCCTAAAGAAATCCTTCAGAACTGCCGATAGTACTGGTGGAGTGCAGTCTCGTCACCGGTGCACGGCTCCGTTTACGTCCACTTGCCTGTAGCATCCGCCGTTTGAAAGATCACTCATGGAGAGTTCGCTTTGATTTCTCTGAAGAAGTATCTCGACATGCAACCAGACCAGCCGCCACCGCCCCAGCCCCCTGTGAACGATCTATTCTTGGTGGTGCTGGAATCCTATCGCGCTGTGCTGCTGGCCATGGGAAACAGCGGGGTTCGCGCCTGCCCGGCCAGTGGTTCGGACTTGCAACACGCTCTGGCCAGCCTGGAGCGTCCTCTCTTTGCTAAACTCACCGTCCCGCTGATCAAGGAAACGGAAGGCCAAGTCGAAGAACGGCTCCGGCAATGGGGAGAATGCACGGCCGAATATTTCAAAACTAAAGCCGACGAGGTCAAAGAACTTCTTCTCGTGCTGGCGCGCACCGCTGAGTCGATGGGCGACCGCGATCATCGTTACGCTAACCATTTCAGCGAACTCACCGCTCGGCTGCACACCATCGCCGACCTTGACGACCTGACAGAAGTTCGCTCGTCCCTGGTGAAACAAGCGACCGAACTGAAAACTTACGTCGATCAGATGGCGTTAGACAGTAGAAACTCGGTCGCACAACTGCAAACCGAAGTCTCCACCTACGAGACCAGACTAAGAGCCGTTGAGCAGCTTGCTTTGCAAGATTCGCTGACCGGCATCGCCAATCGCCGTAACATTGAAGAGCGCATCGAATGGCGCATCGCTCGCAAACAAGAATTCTGCGTAGTCATCCTCGATCTTGATCGCTTTAAACAAGTCAACGACAATTTTGGACACCCTGCCGGCGACAACCTCCTGCAGCAGTTCTCCCAAGAGTTGCGTTCAAACGTTCGTTCGACTGATCTCGTCGGTCGGTGGGGTGGAGACGAATTCATCATGGTCTTGGATTGTGATCTGACTGTTGCGAAGTCGCAGTGCGAACGAGTGGAAAAATGGGTGCTGGGTGAGTACACCATTCCCGCGGTTGAAGGCTCAAAAGAGGCGAAGTTCAAAGTGCGTGCGTCCATGGGCCTGGCGCAATGGCAGGCCGGCGAAACTATGCAGGAGCTCATTACTCGCGCAGACTCCACCATGTACCGCGAAAAAGAACAGGCGCACAGCCAGAAGGCATGACCCGCAGTGAACGTCACTGCAGGTCTTTTCCCTTCGTTTCCGGCAATTGCGTCGCCACCAGCGCGGCCAGCAGATATGCCGCGGCGCACAAATAAAATGCCCAACTCAATCCTCTGGCCTGGCCGACTCTCCCAATGACCAGCGGCGCAACTGAGCTCATGGTGCGCGCCCCGTTGTAAGTAACGCCCAGCCCACGCGCCCGCAGGCTGGTCGGAAATATCTCGCTGCCTATAATTCCCGAACCGGAAAATAACCCGGTCCCGAAGAATGCCACGATCGTTCCCAAAACCATAAGCCCGACCGGGGACCGGGCCGCAGAATAAAGTGGAATCAGAACGGCTGCCGCCACGCTATACACCATAAAGGCCTTGCGCCGTCCGAAGTGATCCGCCGCCCATCCGAAGCTGGTATAACCCGGAAACATACCGAACAGATTCAGCACCACCAGCAGCGTCGTGGTGCCCATTACTCCAAAGCCGCGCCCACCCTGCGACACGGGTAGCGACAAATATGGCGGCATCCAGGTAAACAATCCCCACCACGCAAACAAGCAAAAGAAATTGAACAGCAGCAGAGCGATCGTGGCTTTCAGGTAAGGTGCTCGAAAAATCATGGAAAAATTCGCAGAGACATTACTCGGTATGTCTTTGTTCGCAGCGCCCAGGCTGCCGTTGCCCCTAGGCGAGGATTGTCGAAGATGTTGCCGTTCTTCCCACATCTTCGATTCCGGCACTCCACGCCGGATCCACAAAGTCAACAGCGCCGGCAGGATTCCGACGAAGAAAACCGCCCTCCATCCAAAGTAGTGTGCCACGGGTCCTGCCACCAGGGCCGCTGCGGCAAAGCCTATTGCCCACGAACTCTGCACTATCGCAATAGCCTTGGCGCGAAATTCCGTAGGCCAGGTTTCTGCCACCAGCGTCGCACCTGTGTTCCATTCGCCGCCCATTCCCAGTCCCAGAACGAAGCGCGCCGCCGCCAGCATGGCAATGCTGGTGGCCAGTCCCGACGCAAACGAGCAGATCGAATAGGTCAGAATGCTTGCCATCAGCGCCCGCTTGCGACCAATGCGGTCGGCCAAAAACCCAAACAGAACTCCGCCTAATCCTGAAGCCAGCAGAGTGAGCGTGCCCAGTAGGCCCGCCTTCGTTTTGCTCATGCCGAGATCGCGCATCAACAGCGCCAGCACCAGCGCGTAAAGCATGGCGTCGAACGCATCGAGCGCCCAACCCAGCGCCGCCGCCAGCAGCGTCCGCCGCTGCTCCGGCGTAGCCTGTCGGATCAACTGGATGGGACTAGTTGCCATGACTTGCGGATTGTACGGCGCACTCTGGAATTGTCAATTTCTGATTTTGGAGAGCCAAGTTTTGAGATCACGTGGAAGCATGTTGTTTTACTTACTAGGTACCTCGAAGTGATTTGACAATGTTTTGACCTCTCTAACCGTGATTTCAGTTAGGCTCGTCATGTTACCTTGTCATAGCAATTCGATATGGAGGTGCCTATGAAACTCCAGCGCCTGGCCGTGCTTTTTGGTTTTCTCCTGACGTTCCTCACTCCTTGTTTCGCCCACCACATGGCGGTGGTGGTCAACAAGGAAAATAATGTTGGCACCGTCAGCGCCGCGCACCTTTCCAGAATTTTTCGGTCGGAGATCAAGAAATGGCCCGATGGCAAGACCGTGATCCTCGTCCTGCACAAGGATTCCGCCGGCGAAACCGAAACGCTGGAGCACCTGAACAAAATGATTGATAGCGAATGGAAGGCCCTAATCGCCGCTCACAAAGATTCCATCGTGATGGCCGACTCTGACGCGGACGTGCTCAAGATTGTGCAGTCCACACCCGGCGCCGTCGGCCTCGTGGATGTGCGCTCCGTCGACAACACCATCAACGTGGTGCGCGTAGACGGCAAATTGCCCATGGAATCAGGTTATCTGCCGCATTAGCGTAAAGGAAAATGATCCAGCTCAAAGGCGAGGAATTGGCTGACCGTAGCGGTGCGGGGCATCAGTGGTGGTGCTTTCCGCCGCCCGAGTGACTGTGACCGCCAGAATGACCGCCTCCACCTGAGTGACTGTGCCCGAAACTCTTGCCGCCACTGTAGCCTTTTGGCGCGTGTCCCCCAAAATGCGAACTGCCCGAGTGTGATCGCTTTCCCGAAGACTCGGCGAAACTGTTGCCCTTAAATCCACGGGAAGACCGACTCCCAAAAGTACTGCGCTGAAAGTTTGAACTCGGCGCGCGGTTCACCCGCGTTGACTTGCCAAAGCCCGCGCCAGCCTTGCTCCCATAGTTCTCTGCAGACCGGTTATAGGAACTCGATCCGTAGGAACTAGATCCATAGACCGAGCGACTATACGGCTGCGATCTATTCTGCTGCGATCTGTACTGCTCAGGGCGTGCGACCGACGGCTGGAATCTGTTGTAGGCCTGTTGCGACGTGCGCCCGTAGCCGGTAGCCGACCTCTGAAAATTCCGGCTGTCTCTTTCTTCCAGCCGATTCCCGGCGAAAGCTCTGTCGCCGCCCCGCGGTCGATAGGATCGGTTTGACCAGCCCACAACTCCTTGGCCGCGTCCAAATGCGCGCGGACCACCGTGCGGTAAGCCCCAATCCGTTACCGTGATGCTGTGCGAAAAATAGTTCGACCCATGAAAAAGCACGGAATGAGCCAGCCAGTCGAGCCCCCACGCCAGTAATCCGAATGGTGTGTGAGTAAAGGCTGTCATTGCGATTCCCAAGCCAAAGCGCACGCCGACCGGGCCGAAAGCTGAACCGATAAAGGATCCCACCGCGCCCAGCAGCGAAAATCCGGGATAGGGTGCAATCGGGGGCCCATAAATAGCCCAGGGATTGTAAGTGGGTACATACACCACCTGCGGATTCACCGGAGCAAGCACGATGTTGCCCTGATCGTAACTGACCGCCTCCTGCGGAGTGCTCTGCAGATTTCCCGCCGCCTGCGCGCGTTGCCGCAGCACCTGCACCGCCTGGAGTACGTCCTGCGGTTGGTTGTAGTAAGCGTTGCCCAGTTCCGAAGTCCAATGCAGATTCTGGTCCATCTGCGCCAGCACCTGCGGATAGGCCGTCAGCGCCTTCACACTTGGATCCCAGGGCTGAGCGTTGGCTCCCGCCGCAATCTGATCGGAAGGCGCATAGCCTTGCGCCCGCCGCCAACGGTCCGCCCCTGCCACTTGTTCGGGATAGGTGGCGGCGGTCAGCACCTGAGCAACCATCGCGTCTGGATAAAGCGCAATCGGCGCCACCAGTTGCTCCAGATCCTGTGCATTGAGTGGCTGCTCTTGTCCGTAACCCCGCTGTGGACCCTGCTGCGGATCGATCGGTCCCTCAGGCTGCCCGTCCTCCGAATAAGGCTGCGCCGGAGCAGACTGCTCGGGATAAGCCTGTTGTGGATTCGACTGTTGCCCATAATGCTGCGGCTGCGCGTATTCCGGCTGTCCGTAGCCCGATTGCTGATCGCCTGATTGGTCCGGCGCGTACTGACCATTGCCGGGTTCCTGCGCCAACAGCGCAGGCACCAGAAACAAAAATGTCGCCAGTGCGATCAAACCTCTCGAGGTCCGCCATCGGTGCGGATCAACTGAAGGGCGGGAGAAACTCGTTCCTGCTGTGGGGCTAAACATATAGGGTCATCCCTCTCAGTGGCTCACGTAGGCTCGCCACCGCTGGCGAAACCTACGTTCCTAGCCGCCGTCGAGTGATCTTGCGACCCGGCGGGAACTCTTACGCATTCTAAACCCCAAGCTGTGATGTTAGTTTCGTGGGGTCTGACCTTAATGGGAAACAACTAGGCCTACACCGGAGAAAAATCCAAACTTGAAATCCGAGCAGCCGACGGAAGTTTTTCCCGTACGCATCGTCGCGCCCAACGATGAGATCGTCCGCCTCATCCTAACCGCAAAAGATGAAAATATCTTCTCGCCTTCTTCACATCTCGCGCAATCTGCTCGCGCAACGCCTCCACTGACGGAAACTTGATCTCACCCCGCAGGCGGTCAAGAAAACAAATCTCGACTTCGCTCTCCGGCGTTAGTTCAATGGGATGAAAGTTCAGCAAGTGGGTCTCGATGGCAAACGAATCTGCGCCAAAGGTCGGCCGATTGCCCACGTTGGTCACCGAATCAAAACGCTCTGCACCTACACGCGTGCATGTGATATAGACGCCATCCTTAGGCACAAGTTCTTCGTAGCGCGCCAGGTTAATCGTGGGCACCGTGTACTTCGAGCCATAGCCGCGCCCGCGCCCGGGCATGCCCAAGATGCAAAAGGGACGCGCCAGCAGATGCCGCGCCCGGCTCACCCGTCCCTCGCCAATCAGCTTGCGGATATGACTACTGGAAACCGGCTCGCCGCGCAGCTTCTGCTCAGGATAGACTTTCACTTCAAATCCCATTTCCTGCCCGAATTGCGCCAGAAGATTCACGTCCCCGGCAGCCTTGTGCCCGAAGCGGAAGTTGTAGCCTTCGTGCACCTCACGCGCGTGTAATTTCTTTTTCAAAATACGTTCGGCAAACTGCCGCGGCGTCATCAACGAAAGATCGCGCCCAAAAGGCAGAATCACTACAGCATCGATTCCGGTCCCTTCGAGTAAACGCAGTTTCTCGGGTACGGGGGTGAGCAGTTTCAATCCCGAGTCCGGGCGCAGGATGCGCGCTGGATGTGGCTCAAACGTCACCGCCACAGCTCTGCCGCCGCTCTGTCGCGCCCGCCGCACAATCTCGTTGAGCACGTTTGCGTGCGCCCGGTGCACTCCGTCAAAATTGCCCACGCTAACGAGCGACGGTCCAAAGGCCGTCGGAACGTCCTCGAGTTTATGAAAAACCTGCATGGCAGTGGTCAGATCAGTCGCCAGAAGCTCGGTGGTCCGAAGTGTTTCACTAACCACTGATCACTGGCCACCGTCCACTGAATTTAGATTTCGAACTCCAGCTTCATTCCGTCATACGACAGCCGAACATGCGGAGGCAAGGTTGCGTTGGTCGCCTCATGCGGCAGATCGTGGCAAATGTGCGTGAAGAATGCGCGCTTAGCCTTTACCCGCTCCACGATGCGCAGCGAATTCTCCACCGTCGAATGCGTGGGATGCGGCTTGTGCCGCAGCGCATCCAGAAAAAGAATATCCAGCCCGTTCAGTTGATGGAACGACGCTTCGGGAATTTCGCTGTGGTCCGTGAGATAGGCCGCGCTCCCGAAGCGGAAGCCGTAAATCTCCGCCTCGCCATGAATCAGCCGAACCGGTTCGAAACGGGCCCCGAAAAGTTCCACGGGTCCGTCAATCGGCCGCAATTCGAGTTGCGGCAAGCCGCCGTATTTATAGTCCGCATCAAAAATGTAGCTGAACATCTTGCGCAGGAAAGCGGCTGCGTCCGGGCGTGCGTAGAGCGGCAACCTCCCCGGCTTGTGGCTGTAACTTAGAGGGCGGAGATCGTCGATGCCGAGAATATGATCGGCGTGAGTATGTGTATAGAAAACCGCGTCCACGCGCGCGATGCGCTCGCGAATCGCCTGCGCGTAGAAATCAGGGGTGGTATCGATGAGGACAACCTTGCCCGCATATTCGAGCATGATCGAAGGCCGGGTGCGCCGGTCGTGCGAATCATTGGAATGACATACCGCGCAGTCGCAGCCCAGCGTGGGCACGCCCATGGACGTGCCGCTGCCCAGCACAGTGAGCGTCGCCTTCATGCGCGAGCCTTTATAATCATCGTCCGCTGGTTCCCGTGGCGGCTCCGGGCTGCGGTGGTCGCGACAACGCGTTGGTCACTTCCACATAAGCCATGCGCACTTCATAGAGGCTGTTTTGCAGGAAGTTCTCTTCCGTGGAAGTCAGGTTACCCTTGGTTTTTTCCGCCAGCAGCGCCAGCGTATCGATGGTCTGGCGCGCTCCAATGATGTCCATGTGAGGCTGCTCGCCCTGCTGGTGCATCAATCCCAATTGCATCATCGCCGTCATGTAAAGAGATGCCATGAAGCGTTCGAACGTCATCTCAAATTCTTTGGCGGAGTGCCCGCTCAGCTCCACCCGCGAGTCGAGCGCATCCGACGACTTCCGGTAAGCATCGGCCTGCGCCTTCTGTTCAGCCACCGTCGGCATCGGAGGAACCTCTGGCCCGGCGTCTTCCTTGCCGATCACTGGAACTGCCTGGGCAGGGACGGCCGCAGGCCCTGCGGCCTTGGGCGCTTCTGTTTCTTCGCGAACTTCCTGCCGCAACTCGCCGTCTTCTGTAAACAATCGACGATCGGTTACTGTGAAACCTGATTCCTGTTTCTTCTCAGCCATAGTGAATGTCCTTGTCTTTCTCGTTCAAAATCTTTCTCATTCCAGTCTTTCTCATTCAAAGTACCGACGGAGATTTTCTTCGTGTTCTCCGCGTAACCTCAGCGAACTCCGGGTTCAATTTTCTCATCGCGGTTGCAACAACGACTCTCTCCTTATTCCTCCCGGAGCAACTGTGTCGAACGGCAGTTGAGTCACAATCGCTTTCGCCGTGCCGACGGTCACTTCGCGCCCAGGCAATCCTATTTCGCGTCGAATGTATCCCAGCGCAACCGTTTGTTCGCCGGATGCCGTCCGCATGACCGCGACACTCGTGATCTCGCCGACTTCTTTTTCACCCGAAATAATCTTGGCTCCGGCAACAACATCCGCCAAACCTTCAATTAAGAAGCCGGTAAATTTCCGATGCACATTGCCCCGCGAACGAATGCGCTCGACGATCTCCTGCCCAACATAACATCCCTTATTGAAGTTAAGCGCGTGCATCTGTTCAGTCTCCTGCGGCAGATCGCGCTCGCGAATATCGACCCCATAAAGAGGGACGCCATCGATGATGCGCCGAATCTCCAAAGCATTACTCCCCACTGGAATCGCCCCGCCCGAGATCAGCGCGAGCCAGGTCTTGTAAGCATTCTTGGGTGCGACCCAGAGTTCGTAGGATTCTTGCTGCGCATCCTCGCCGCGGATCACTGTGCATTCCAAGCAGTCACAATCGCACCTGCACTGAGCAGCATGTGCCTGCAAGGGCCGCAGTTCCGGAACCGCAATTCCCGCTGCGTCTAGAATGGCGCGTGACTTCGGCCCCATCAGACCCAACGCAGTCCATTTCTCGCTGATATCCGTCACTTCCACATCGTCCATGATGATGTAATGGTCGAAAGTGGCGAGGATCTTTTCGATCTGGCTGCGATCTGTCTCCACGATCAGCGTCTCGCCCTCGTTGTAGACGTTCATATCGCCCAGTATCCGGCCCTGCGGGTTCAACAGGAAGGCATACACGCCGTGCCCGGCGGCGAGATCGCGAATATTATTCGTAACCATGCCGTTCATCCAGCGCACGCGGTCGCCACCCTTAAGCGAAATTCTCACGCGGAAGCCGAGGTCATAAACTCCGCAGCCGTTCAGCAGCGCAGTGAATTCCTCATGCGCATCAGTAAACTCGGCTGCCGTCATGGCTCCGCGGTAATCGCTTTCGCGAACCGGAGGCCCGTCGGTCGCCATCTGTGCGCGAAGTGCGTCTTGAAGGGGGCTGCGAAACATGGAATATTGATTATAGCGAAGGGCCTCGTGATTCATCGCCGAGCCTGCCTTTCGCAGCTTGCTCCCGGGAACGCCTGTGACAGCCTACTCATTCGGCTCACCTTGTGTTAAGTTTTCACCCGTGGACCCGCAAAAGCCTTCGAAGAAGCGCATCGCCGTCATTCCCGGAGACGGGATTGGCCAAGAAGTAATCCCACAAGCTCTCAAAGTGATTCGGGCGTCCGGTGCCGACGTCGAAACGAGTGAATTCGACTGGGGCGCCGACCGCTATCTCCGCGACGGCATAACCGTTCCTCCTGACGGCTTTGCCATGCTCGGCCGCGAATGCGACGCCATCTTCGCCGGCGCCTTCGGTGATCCCCGCGTCAAGACCAACGTCCACGCCAAAGAAATCCTGTTGGGTATGCGCTTCAAGATGGATCTCTACGCCAACGTGCGGCCGGTGCGACTGCTCGATGCGGCGCTCTGTCCCCTGAAAGGCGTCGAGCCAAAAGACGTGGATTTTGCTGTGATCCGCGAAAACACGGAAGGTGTTTACACTGATGCCGGCGGAGTTTTCAAGCAGGGCACACCGGATGAGATTGCAATTCAGGAAGATATCAACACGCGCAAAGGAGTCGAGCGCATTATTCGATACGCCTTTGAGTATTGCGAGCAGCACGCGAAGCTCGACGGCTCGCCGCGCGGGCGTGTGCTTATGGTGGACAAATCGAATGCCATGACGCACGCTGGCTGCCTATGGCAGCGCGTGTTTAAGGAAGTGAGCGGCGAGCATCCCCAGATCGAGTCCCAACACATGTACGTGGACGCGCTGTGCATGCAAATGGTGCGCGATCCGCGCGCCTTCGATGTGATCGTGACCAATAACATGTTTGGCGACATTATTACCGACCTCGCCGCCGGATTGCAGGGCGGTCTGGGCATGGCCGCCAGCGCAAATATTCATCCCGGCAAAACATCGATGTTCGAGCCGGTACACGGCTCGGCGCCTCCCATCGCGGGGAAGAATATAGCGAACCCGTTTGGTGCGATTCTGACCGCGGCCATGATGTTGGCACATTTGGGATTCGCTAAAGAATCCGAGAAGATCGAAGCTGCCGTGCTCGAAGCCGTTCGCCAGAAAAAGACTACGCAGGACGTCGGCGGAACGCTCGGGACGCGGGAAGTGGGGGAGTGGGTAGCGGAGAGAGTTGCTGCATAGCTACCTCCATTTCAAGGCGACGCTTTGCGGCTTACCTCTTCCGTCCCACCAGCAGCGCCAATTCCCGCCACTTCCAGCAACAGTCCACGTCCACAAATCCAATCTCCCGCAGCCACTGCAGCTGTATCTCGAGATCCAGCAACTTGTTCGACGGGTCTTCCGTCTCAGGTGTGCACCCGATGCTGTACAGAAATTCCTCATGCAGCCGCGGCGAAGGCGAGCCCACATGCTCCAAATTGCAGAAGACGCCGCTCGCATTAAGCAAGCCGTAAATCTCCGTATAGAGCTCGCGCTTCCTTTCGTGTACCAGATGATGAATCGCGAAGCTGGACACGACAGCATCGAACTTGCCCAAAATCGGTAAAGGATGATCGAGATTATGGTTCACGATCGTGATCGACGAATCGCCGGCAAAGCGCTCGCCCGCTGCCGATAGCATCGCGGGCGAGAAATCCACCGCTACGGCCTCTAGTTTGGCAGTCGAAGCGGCCTTGACCAGCGCCAGCAATCGTCCGTCACCGGTGCCAAGGTCGAGCACACGCTGCGTCTTCGCCGGTATGAATTCCAGAAGCGTCGATTCGCCTTCGCCGCGGTTCGGAATTGAATCGGCGCGGCCCAAATAGTCGCCGGCGTGCCCGGCAGAAGTCCAAAGATTAACGGGAGCTTTTGTGGGCATGGTTTGTCCTTGAAGAGAGTATAGGCAAACAGGGTAGACTCGTTCCTAATGGATACCATTAAGCTGCTGGGCAACAGGGTTTTTAGATCGCTTTTCGCGGTTGGGCTGCTGATGGGGATCAGCGGCGTGGACCCGGCACGAGCGCAGGTTCAGCCGGCGCAGGAAGAGCAAAACCAAAATCAAAACCAAAATCAAAATCAAAATCAAAATCCAGATCAACACCAAACGGGTAAGAGTCCTCCCCCCCCACAAGCAGCGTCCCCACAGGCTCCCACTGCGGAAAAGCCAGAGGTCAAGATCACACCGCGGGAGGCGGAACAACTTTTTCACTCCGTCGACGAGATTCTGACATTCGACAGCAAGCAGACGGGCCTGCCGATCAAGAAGCAGGTCAAACGCCGGCTGACCAGCCGCGATGAAGTAGAAGGCTACCTTACCAAGCACATGAAGGACGAAGACGTGAAGCGGTTGCAGCGCTCCGAACTAGTGTTGAAAAAGTTCGGCCTGCTGCCGCGTGACTTTGACTTGGAAAAGCTGTTGGTATTGCTGCTGCGCGAACAGGTCGCCGGATACTACGATCCCAAAACGAAGACCGTGAATCTTTTGGACTGGGTTCCGATGGAAGAGCAGGAACCGGTAATGGCTCATGAATTGACGCATGCCCTGCAGGATCAGGCGGTCGGCCTCGACAAATGGATGAAGCGCGGCGAAAAGGATTTAGGCGAAATCAGAAAAGATCCCACGCCTGCCGACATCGAAAACGATGAGATAGACGATAGCCGCGAGGCCGTGGTCGAAGGCCAGGCCGAGACTGTGATGCTGCAATATGAACTGGCACCCGTGGGACGGTCGATCCTCGATTCTCCTGACCTGGTGGATGAGATGGAATCGCAGATGTCTAGCGGTACCGACGATTCCAAGGTTTTCAAAGACGCCCCCATTTTCCTGCGGGAGTCGCTTACATTTCCCTACAGCTACGGGCTGAAGTTTGAAGTAAAGTTGCTGGAAAAAGGTGGCAAGGAGAGAGCCTTTGCTGGCGTTCTGGCGAATCCTCCGCACACCACCCGACAGATCATGCAGCCGGAGACTTACCTGGCAGGCGAGCAGATTCCGCCGATTCCCGTGGTGGAATTCAAGCATGACTTTAAGGAGTACGTGAAGTTCGACATCGGCGCGATGGGCGAGTTCGACGTCGCCGTCCTGATCGAGCAATACGTCGGCAAAAAAATATCGGAGCGTTTGTATCCGGAGTGGCGCGGTGGCTACTACTACGCCGCCCGACCAAAGGCGGACGCGGCAGCGCCCATCGGCCTGTTCTATGTATCGCGCTGGTCGAGTGCGGAGAAAGCATCGGAGTTTGCCGAGATTTATGCCCGGTCGTTGGCTAAGAGATACAAGAAAGTTGAGGAAGTAGCGGGTCCTTCGTACGCTCAAGCGGCGGAGCATCCCCAGTACAAAGTGGATATTCTGCAAGGCCGGCATGCCTGGAGCACAGAGGAAGGCGCGGTCGTGATCGAAGAACAGGGGGATACAGTGCTGGTGAGTGAAAGCCTGGACGCGGTTACGACTGAAAGGCTGGAAAGAGAAGTGTTCAAGAAGTAGAGGTAAATTGCCCTATCCTCAGGCTCACTTTTTCTCGGCAGACTTTTCCTTAGAATGATTTTCTTCCTTCTCCCCCAGGAAATGTTGTACCTTGGCGACCACGCTGAGTTGCTTCCCGTCCCGCTCAACAGTCAGCTTCCGTTCCTGACCGGGCGTGCCTTCGAGCAAAGACCACACCTGCCCCATGGTCGAGTCAGGCACTGGAATGCCGTCAACCCCAACCAGATGATCGCCGCTTTGCACCCCACCCTCGCCGACCGGAACCGAGGGCTTCCCATCGAGATCCGCGATGCCGAGAATCGTAAAACGCGTGTCGTTTTCGGGACGCAGAATAAGCCCGACGACATCGAAGTCAGAAAACTTGAAAGTGCGGCCCAAATCGAAATAAGCCGTGGAATGGGCATAATCCAGGCCGACGCGATAGTTCATGAGCGCGTCCGTCCCGATCAGGCCCGCAATGGCCGCGCCCGCGTTTTTTGCAAAGAAGGCGCTGAAATTCTGGGGAAACTCAGCCACGGCCACATCCGTGAGATAGAGCGGTCCGTACTGCAGTCGTTCCACGCGCATCAGCTTCCACTTTGGTTCGTCGTCACCGGCTTCTCCCATGTTGGCCGGTCCTACCGCGCCGGTCATGTGCGGCCACTCCGGATTGGCGGTTGCCAGCTTGTCGAATAATCCTTCCGAGAGAAAGCTGATGGACGAGCCGATATCGAGTCCCAGATTGTAATTCTTGTTTTCAATCTTGCTGGGAATTTGAATGAAGCCGGTGCTTGCGTTGACGAGCATCTTGCTCTTTACTCCATTGAACTTCAAACTACCGGGCAAGCCGATGCTGAATTCGCGGTCGGGGAAGTTGATGAGCACATCGTAGTTGCGCAAAACGGTCGATGGAATCTTGATCTCGGCGCTCATCCCGGGAACCATGCCCGAATCCGCGGCCGGTGCGTTCACTTCTCCCTTCGGAGATAGGGAGACCTTCATCCCGCCGATTAGAACTCCAAGGGAAGCCACGCGCGGGTTGGGTGTGCCTGAGCAAATTTGGCCATCGCAACTCAAGCTGAGACCCATCCAACCGGCGACCCGCCTGCTCATCCAGAGATCAGCGTCGCCGGTATCTACCCAGCCTCGAACCCGCTTGGTCGAGCCGTCGGGCAGGGGCACGTAAACGTCGATGACGACGCGGTTGTGATCCAGCGTGACGGGAACGGTAGCGGATTTCGGTTCGGGCTCAACCTTGGAACCGCTTTGAGCGATGGCTGAGGCTGTTAGAAAAGTCAGCGCGACGAGTGCGGTGGAAAATCGCATACGGAGATTGTACCCGGCTCGGCAGCCGCAATAAAAAAGGCACACGGAGAGCTTGATATAATCACGAGTTTGGTTTCAACGAGCGAGGATTTCTGTAGGCGCAGGGTTTGGAGGTTGGGTGGCACAAGCGGAGATCGGGATTATCGGCGGCAGCGGGCTTTATACCATGCCGGGTTTGACGAAGGTAAAAGAAGTGCGGGTGAAGACGCCCTTCGGCGCGCCTTCAGACGCTTATATCTGCGGTGTGCTCGAAGGGCGCAAAGTAGCATTTCTGGCACGGCACGGGCGCGGACATCGGATTCTGCCGAGCGAACTGAACTTCCGCGCAAATATTCATGGGTTCAAGCAGTTGGGAGTCGAGAGAATTGTTTCGATTTCGGCAGTGGGCTCGCTGAAGGAAGAACATAAGCCGTTGGATTTCGTGATCCCGGACCAATTTTTCGATCGCACGCGGCATCGCGTGGATACTTTTTTTGGTGGGGGAGTAGTGGCCCACATCGCTTTTGCCGATCCTGTATGTGAAGAGCTGGCGCGCATAGTGGAAGGTGCTTGCGAGAAGGCCAGTGTCAACGGTAGACAAGGCGGAACTTATTTGTGCATGGAGGGTCCGCAGTTTTCCACCAGGGCAGAATCGAACGTATATCGCGGGCTCGGCATGGATGTGATCGGCATGACCAACCTGCAGGAAGCGAAGCTGGCGCGCGAAGCGGAAATTTGCTACGTCACGGTCGCCATGGTGACAGACTACGATTGCTGGCATCCGCATCACGATTCAGTCACGGTCGATCAGATTGTCGCGGTGCTGGTAAAGAATGCTGAGAACGCGGCGAAGGTCGTGCGCGAGGCCGTGGCGTCGATGCCGAGTGACCGCTCCTGCAAATGTGGTTCGGCACTGGCGCACGCAATTCTGACGGATCATAAAACAATTCCGCCCGCGACTCGGAAGAAGTTGAAGCTGATTATCGGGAAGTATGTGGAAGCCAGTGGCCATTGACCACTAGCGACCAACGGTCAGTGACCAGAAGAAGCGATAACCCGAGAGATTTTACTGACCACTAGCCCAGACACTAAGAAGGGGAGCAGCGTCACGATGAGCATTGTCGTTGTAGGATCGGTTGCTTTTGACGACATCACGTCCCCTTCGGGCAGCGTGAAAGGCATTCTGGGAGGGGCGGCGACTTACTTTTCGCTGGCGGCCAGCTGTTTCACACAGGTGCGCATGGTCGCCGTTGTGGGCGAAGACTTTAGCCCCGAGCATGAAAATGTTCTGAAAAAACGCGGCGTCGATACCCGCGGCATCGAGCGCGCCGCTGGCAAAACCTTTCGCTGGGGCGGCTCGTACGCCGAAAATCTTAACGAAGCCAAAACCAATTTCACCGATCTGAATGTATTCGAGAAGTTTCAGCCGCGGATTCCCCAGGAGTACGAAGACACGGAGTTTCTTTTCCTGGCGAACATTCAGCCGACCTTGCAGGCCAATGTCCGCCGTAAGATGAATGGCGTGCGCCTGACTGGATGCGACACCATGAATTACTGGATCCAGGGGGCGCGCACCGAACTGGCTGAAACTTTGAAGCTGGTGAATGTCTTGCTGATCAACGATACTGAAACCAAGATGCTGGCGAATGAAAAGAACCTGCCGCGGGCGGCGCAGAAGGTACTGGCCATGGGGCCGCAGGCGCTGGTGATCAAACACGGCGAATACGGTGCGACGATTTTCTTTCGCGAGGGAGCATTTGGGATTGGGCGCCATCCTTTTCGCGCGCCGACCTTGCCGCTCGATGAAGTGAAAGATCCCACCGGCGCAGGCGATTCCTTTGCCGGAGGTTTCATGGGCTACGTCGCATCACAGCCGGAGTTGAATCGCGAAGTGCTGAAGCGTGCGCTGTTCTACGGGGGAGTTATGGGGTCGTTCGCCGTGGAAACTTTTGGCACGGAGCGCTTACAATCTCTGACTCGCGAAGAAATCGACGCCCGCTTTCAGATTTTCCGCGAACTCACTCATCTCGAATGAATCCGCAATCTTCGCCTCCGAAGGCCCACTCCGATATTGGTGTCGTGCGGCTAGTCTGGCTGACGATCTTCATTTCGGTATTTTCTTTTCTCTTCTACAACCGGCAGGGGGATGTGCTGCTCTACGGCGATGCCGTGGCGCACATCAACATTGCACGCCGCATCTTTGATTCTAAAACTCCCGGGCTGCTGCAGTTAGGAACCGTCTGGCTCCCGCTGCCGCACCTGTTGATCCTGCCTTTTATTGTTTCGAACAAAATGTGGCAAAGCGGCTCGGGCGGCTCAATTCCGTCGATGGCGGCGTATGTGCTCGCTGTGCTGGGAATATTCCGCCTGGTGCGGAGTGGGCTGAGCCACGACGGAGAAGCGCATGCTAGGCCGGTGGGCGCATGGGTTGCTGCAATGATCTATGCCGCGAATCCGAATCTGATCTACATGCAGGCGACTGCGATGGGCGAATCGCTGTACCTTGCTTTATTTATTTGGGCGCTCGTATATTTCGCCGAATTTTACCGAGAGAATGCGAAGGCTCTAACCAAATGCGGCCTGTGCCTGGCTGCGGCCTGTTTGACGCGCTATGACGGATGGTTTCTAGCAGCGCTCCTGATAGTTGCGGCACTGATCGTACACTCGCAAATTTGCAAGCGAGGCAAGGACGGCCCACCAGAACCGACGAGCCTCCCCGGGGCGCCGCGGATCATTAGATTTGTTCTAATCGCGGCCGCAGCGCCCATATTGTGGCTGGCATATAACGCTGCAATCTATCGCAATCCTCTGGAGTTCGCGAATGGACCGTACTCCGCGAAGTCAATCGAACAGAAAACCGCGACCGTAAATCCAGCTAAGGGGAATCTGTTGGCCGCCGGTTCCTATTTCTTGAAAGCAGCCGAACTGAATGTAGCTCAATCGAGTTGGCTGGGGCGGCTATGGTTGGTCCTGGCTCTGCTGGGAAGCTTGGCCGCAGCATATTCCGGGCGCGGACGCACAGCGTTGCTGCTATGGGTGCCCGTGCCGTTTTACGCGCTATCCGTCGCATATGGAAGCGTCCCAATTTTTGTGCCGACCTGGTGGCCGTTCGCATTATATAACGTTCGCTATGGCCTGCAACTGCTTCCCGCATTCGCGGTATTCGTGCCAATGGGTATTTCGTTCCTGGTGCAGTCTGCAACGAAGCTTCCGCAGTTGGGGGCTTCTTCGCGCCAGTGGGCGGGCATCGCAGCCGTCTTAATCATTTTAGTATTTGCGGGCGCAAGCTATACCGCGGTCTGGCGAGCCAATCCCATTTGCTATCGGGAAGCCGATATCAACATGAAAGGCCGCGTGGCGCTCGACCGTCAACTGGGGGAGTGGATCAAATCGCTTCCACCAACTTCTACATTGCTGATGTATTTGGGCCAGCACGTCGGCGCGCTGGAGCAGGCGGGGATTCCCCTGCGACGCACCATCAACGAAGGCAATCATCGAGTCTGGAAATACCCACTCGATCCTGACGGCTTATGGGAGCGCGCTCTCGCCGATCCCGCATCGTACGCCGATTATGCCATTGGGTTCGAGGGCGATCCAGTATGGAAAGCGGCGCGCGACCACCACCTCATCGCATTGGTCGAAATCCACACAACTGGGCAATCGCCGGCGGCGATTTTTCAAGGGCGAACCTCGCTTCCTGCACAAGGCAGCACTCGGTAATCAGGCAGGTTAACGCTGCATCCGCTGGAGCGGCGCGCACAGTGATAAAATCCGGCTCAAGCTTTCCGAATAGAAAGTTGATCAATGAGCTGGCAGCACACTATCGACAATGTAGCCGGATGGAATTGTGACCAGAAGGAACTGCTGCGCGAACTGAAGGCGTCGACAGTTCCGGGCAGCGCGGCTTCGTGGGGGCCGGTGGAATTAGAGTGAGCCTTCCATCCAAGGTGATTCCATTTGTGAAAGCCAGCGCATGCGGCAATGATTTTTTGCTGATCGATGCTTCCACGCTTAGCAGCGACTCGAATCCTGTGGCTCTGACGCAACTTATGTGCAATCGGCACGATGGCGTGGGGGCAGATGGCGTGGAGTGGATGTATCCGCACCCATCCGCCGATACTGAGATTCGCTTGATCAACGCTGATGGCTCGACCGCTGAGATTTCTGGGAATGGCACGCGCTGCGTCGCGGCTTATTTTTGCGCCGTGCACCAAAAAGAGAGGATTTCCATTCAGACCGGAGCCGGCCTGAAGGCTTGCGTGCTGACGGGGCGCAATGAAACTGAATACGAGTTCGAGATCACAATGGGCGAGGCCATCGTAGGAGCTGAACTGCCCATAAAGCTGGCCGCGGGAGAAGTGCTCGGAGTTCCCGTTTCAATGGGCAATCCGCATTACGTTTTATTCGTTTCGGATTTTGCCGAACACTGGCAGGCCAAGGCTAGCGAGATTCAGAGTAGTTCTGAATTCACGCAGGGCGTGAATGTTGAGATAGTGGTGATTGATGGAGAGCACGATGTTCGGGCACGCTTTTTTGAGCGCGGAGTGGGAGAGACCCAATCCTCCGGCACAGGTTCCTGCGCAGCGGCTTTGGCGGCTCTTGGCACAGGCAGAGTGCAATCGCCCGTGCGCGTGTGCGCTCCCGGCGGTACGCAAACGGTGCGGCAAGAAGAAAATTTGGTGTTCCTGCGCGGCGCCGCCCACCTAGTCTGCCGGGGAGAGTTTTTTCTGAGTTAGGATGTGAAGAGTTTTGTGGATCGCGATTTGCTCGTGACCTGATCTGAGCCGGCAACCGTTTCATTTAGCAATAGATTTCCCGACCGCATGTCCTCGCCTTCAGCATCGCGCGTGAAGCCACCTGCCCTTCGACCGGGGGATACGGTCGGCATTGTGGCGCCAGCCAGCAACGTCAAGCACGATGATCTGGAGGCTGGTTGCGAAGGGCTGCGCCGCGCCGGCTACAGGCCATTTTATTTCGACTCTATCCTGGATCAGGATATTTACTTCGCCGGCTCCGTAGAACGCCGGGCGCGCGAACTGGAAGCCATGTTTACGCGCGAGGACGTGAAGGCCATTGTTTGCGCGCGCGGAGGCTACGGTTCGAACTATCTGCTGGAAGCACTTGATTTGCAGATAATTAAATCGCATCCCAAGATTTTTGTCGGCTATAGCGATCTGACCGCGTTGCTAACGTATTTTTCCGACGCCGCCGGACTCCTCACCTTTCACGGGCCCATGGTGGCGAAAGATTGGGCTCATGAAGATGGAGTCGACTTGCCCTCGTGGCAGGCGGCACTCGCTGCCACCACAGCTTGGGAGCTCAATCTGGACGCGGCTTCCGGAGTGATTGGGTTAGTCGATGGCTCGGCTGAGGGAATTCTCTACGGCGGCTGCCTTTCGATCCTGGTCGCTTCGCTGGGCACACCATACGAGATTCGAACGCTGGGAACCATTCTGTTCCTTGAAGATGTGGCCGCGAAGCCTTATCAAATTGATCGCATGTTGATGCAGTTGAAACTCGCGGGAAAATTCGAGGGCGTGCAGGGAATTGTTTTCGGCGAGATGCGGGACTGTGTTCAAAACGCAAACCAAGGCTACAAGCTGGAAGACGTTGTGCTGCCAATCGTGGGCGGGCTGGGAATTCCAGTGGCGTATGGCGTGCGCTCAGGCCATGTGACGGCAAGGAATATCACACTGCCAATCGGAGTGCGTTCGGAATTGGCCGTGCGCGATGGACAGGTGAGGGTGAAGATTCTGGAAGGGGCCGTAACCACGACATCGGCCGGCAGTTGACATCGACGTAAATTATGAACGACAAAAAACACATTCACCTGATCGGTATTTGCGGCACGGCGATGGCGTCACTGGCTGGAATGCTGAAACAGCGCGGCTTTCGCGTGACCGGATCGGACGCGGCGGCGTATCCTCCAATGTCCGATTTTCTGGCGGAACTCGGAATCCCGGTGGCGCAACCTTTTGACGCGCGCAATCTCGATCCTGCGCCCGATCTGGTCGTCGTGGGCAACGCAATTTCACGGGGAAACGCGGAACTGGAGCATATCCTCGACCAACGCATTCCGTTCTGCTCGCTCCCACAATTGCTGCATGATGAATTCTTGCAGGGCAAGGAAGTTCTGGTGGTCGCGGGAACCCACGGCAAAACCACTACAACCTCGATGCTGGCATGGATTTTTCATACCGCGGGGATGCAGCCGTCGTTCTTGATTGGCGGAATCGCGGAAAACTTTGGCTCCAGCTTTCATCTCGGACAGGGAAAGCATTTCATTCTGGAAGGCGATGAGTACGACACGGCATTCTTCGACAAAGGGCCGAAGTTCTTGCATTACTTTCCCGATGCCGTCATCCTCACGTCCGTGGAATTCGATCATGCCGACATATATAAAGATCTTGACGCCGTAGAGACGGCGTTCAAGCGGTTAGTGAATCTGATTCCGCGGCGCGGACGAATTATCGCTTTCGATGGAAGGGCGGGGGAAGTCGCGAAAAGTGCCAGTCTCGAGCGCTGCTTGAGCAAGGCATTCTGCCCCGTGGAACGCTATGGTGCCGGCGCCCGCTCAGCTTGGCGAATTGACAACCTTCAATTGGACGCGGACAAAACCTCGTGGACCGTCCTGGACGGGGGTCGAGTGTGGGCGAACCTCGAGTTTCCTCTGGCCGGCGAATACAACGTTTGGAACGCAACCGCGGCGGCGGCAATGGCTGCGGCCTACGGCATATCGAAAGATGAAATTGCGGCTGCGCTCAAAACGTTCAAGAGCGTAAAACGGCGCTTGGAAGTGAAAGCACAAGTGAACGGCATCACCGTCATTGACGACTTCGCGCATCATCCCACGGCGATTGCGGGCACGCTGAAAGCGTTGCGGGCACGTTACGCGGGCGCTAGGCTGTGGGCGATTCTGGAGCCGCGGTCAAATACTTTGCGGCGCCGCGTGTTGCAAAGCGATCTGGCGCGAAGCCTGGCGGTCGCTGATGAAATTATTGTCGCGGGCGTATTTCGTTCCGAGGCAGTACCGGAAAATGAACGGCTGGAGTTGCCCGAACTCGCGGCCGAGATCCAAGAACATGGCAAGCGTGCTCGGTTGTTCCGGAATGCTGATGAAATCGTCCAGACGATTGCCCCCGAGATGCGAACTGGCGACATTGTGGCGATTCTCTCCAA